>JBBQNH010000011.1:0-50044 GCA_038329705.1 Burkholderiales bacterium
ACCGGCGCAGTTGAACTGCCAGCCGGTACCGAGATGGTGATGCCGGGCGACAACGTCAGTATCACGGTGAACCTGATCAACCCGATCGCGATGGAAGAAGGCCTGCGATTCGCGATCCGCGAAGGCGGTCGTACCGTTGGCGCAGGAGTGGTTGCAAAAGTTATCGAGTAACAGCACAGTCGTTAGCCGTTAGTCGGCAGTCGTTAGTTAAAGCAAAGCCCGCATAGCGGACAACGCCAACTAATTACTGTCGACTGGCGACTGGTAACTGATTTTTAGGCCAGTAGCTCAATTGGTAGAGTATCGGTCTCCAAAACCGAGGGTTGGGGGTTCGAGACCCTCCTGGCCTGCCAAAGATGCAAGTTATTTAAGTGAATCGGATTAATCGCACATGCTAGACAAAATAAAGTTGCTCGTGGCATTTTTGCTGGTTGTGGCAGGTATCGCAGGTTACTACTATTTATTGGACAGTCCGTCGGTGCTGAGGCTGTTGTCAATACTGGTTGGTATGTTGTTGGCATCAGTAGTGGCGTGGACCAGCCAGCCGGGCAAACGCTTTTTTACATTTGGTAAAGATTCTGTTGCCGAGGCAAAACGTGTGGTTTGGCCGACACGCAAGGAGACGATGCAGACCACCGCAGTGGTGATCGCCTTTGCTGTCACCATGGCGCTGTTTTTGTGGGCGGTGGATGCAAGCCTGATGGTTGTGGTGAACAAGATGATGGGACGGGGTGATTGATGGCCATGCATTGGTATGTTGTTCATACGTATTCGCAGTTTGAAAAAAGCGTTCAGCGCGCTTTGCTGGAACGCATCCAGCGCGAAAGTCTGCAGGATAAATTCGGTCAGATCCTGGTGCCGGTTGAAGAAGTCGTGGAGCTGAAGGCTGGCAAAAACAGTGTCAGTGAACGCAAAATCACTGAGCGCAAGTTTTTCCCCGGATACGTGCTGGTGGAGATGGAAATGACCGACGAAAGCTGGCACCTGGTGAAGAGCACGCCAAAGGTGACCGGATTTCTCGGCGGGTCGGCGATGAAGCCCACTCCGATCAGCGAGAAGGAAGTGCAGACTATCATGCAACAGATGCAGGCAGGCGTTGAAAAACCCAGGCCAAAGGTGTTGTTCGAAGTGGGTGAGCTGGTGCGCGTCAAAGAAGGTCCGTTCACCGATTTCAATGGTTCGGTAGAGGATGTCAATTACGACAAGAGCAAGATCCGTGTGGCGGTGACCATCTTTGGCCGCTCGACACCGGTGGAACTGGATTTCGGCCAGGTAGAAAAGGCCTAGTCGGGAAGGGGCGATGGGTAAGGGTAAAAGCCGGTTTCGGCAGTCAACCTTTACTCTTTCCGCTTCCCTGTATTAACCGGGGAGCGTATCGGAGCAAGTGCGGTATGCGTTTAACCCAATCAAGCAAGGAGTAACATCGTGGCAAAGAAAATCGTCGGCTATATCAAGCTGCAAGTCCCGGCCGGTAAGGCCAATCCCAGTCCTCCCATCGGTCCCGCACTCGGTCAGCGCGGCCTGAACATCATGGAATTCTGCAAGGCGTTCAATGCCCAGACTCAGGGTGTCGAGCCCGGCCTGCCGATCCCGTGTGTGATCACCGCCTATGCAGACAAGAGCTTCACCTTTGTCATGAAAACTCCGCCCGCGAGCATCCTGATCAAGAAGGCCGCCGGTGTCCAGAAGGGCAGCAAAACACCCCATACCGACAAGGTTGGCAAGCTGACCCGCAAGCAAGCGGAAGAGATCGCAACAACCAAGATGCCGGATCTGACCGCTGCGGATATGGATGCGGCAGTACGCACCATCGCCGGTAGCGCCCGCAGCATGGGTATCACCGTGGAGGGCCAATAACATGTCTAAACGATATAAGGCGATCGCAGCCAAGGTCGATCGCAACAAGCTGTATCCCCTGAATGATGCGCTGAGTCTGGTCAAGGAAAATGCCGTGGCCAAGTTTGACGAATCCATTGATGTCGCAATCAATCTCGGCATCGATGCAAAGAAGTCCGATCAATTGGTGCGTGGTGCTGTCGTGCTGCCCAAGGGCACCGGCAAGACGATGCGTGTAGCGGTTTTCTCGCAAGGCGCCAAGGCTGAAGAGGCCAAAGCGGCCGGCGCCGACATCGTCGGCTTCGAAGATCTGGCAGAATCGATCAAGGGCGGCAATCTGGATTTTGACGTGCTGATCGCCAGCCCGGACGCTATGCGTCTGGTCGGCCAGCTGGGTCAGATTCTTGGTCCGCGGGGTTTGATGCCCAACCCGAAGGTCGGCACGGTTACTGCCGATGTGGCGGGTGCGGTAAAGAATGCAAAGGCTGGTCAGGTGCAATACCGTACCGACAAGAACGGTATTGTGCAATGCACCATCGGACGCGCTTCGTTCGCGCCGGATGCGTTGCGTGAAAATCTGTTGGCGTTGGTTGATGCACTGAACAAGGCCAAGCCGGCCGCATCCAAGGGTGTTTACCTGAAGAAAGTTTCACTCTCCAGCACCATGGGTGCGGGTGTTCGGGTTGAACAAGCAAGTCTGGTTGCGGGCTGATTTGCAAGGGTTTGAATTTGTTGGCGGGATGACGTCCCGCTGACATTTGTTTTTGGACTGCTGGCGGTTATGCAGCATCCAAGACCGTAGGTGTCAAAGGTGCGGTTGGCCCGAGACTTAAATTGCCGGTATACACCGGCGGCCCACGTAGATGGTGTGTCCGCGAGCGGGAATGGTTGTTTTCCTGGCTCATGGTCGCTGTTGTAAATCGATGGAATGTGCGCGAGTACATTCCGGATACTGGAGGAAGACTTGAGTCTCAATCTGCAAGAAAAGCAAGCCGTGGTAGCGGAAGTCAGTGCCCAAGTGGCTCTGGCGCAAACGATCGTCTTGGCAGAATACCGTGGCATCCAGGTTGCTGATATCACCACGCTTCGTGCCAACGCACGCAAGTCCGGGGTGTATTTTCATGTATTGAAAAACAGCCTGGCAAGGCGCGCGGTGCAAGGGACGCCCTTTGAAGCGCTGGCCGAGAAAATGGTCGGACCACTTGTGTATAGCATAAGTGCCGACGCGGTCGCCGCAGCAAAAGTGGTGTTTGATTTTGCCAAGACCAACGACAAGCTGGTGATCAAAGCGGGTGCAATGAGCGGTTCCGTGATGTCTGCGGAACAGGTCGCTGTGCTTGCCGCCACACCAAGCCGCGACGAGTTGATTGCGCGCCTGATGGCAACCATGAATGCGACGACTGCAAAGTTTGTTCGTACCCTGGCTGCGATCCGCGACAAGAACGAAGCCGCCGCAACCGCCGCTTAATATTTTTGAATTAACCGAACTAGGAGAGCAACATGGCTGCAACTAATGCTGAAGTAATGGATGTAATCGCGAAAATGACTGTGCTGGAGTTATCCGACCTGATCAAGCAAATGGAAGAGAAGTTTGGCGTGTCCGCCGCGGCTGTTGCCGTTGCAGGCCCGGCCGCGGGTGCTGCTGCAGGCGCTGCTGCCGCAGAACAAACCGAATTCACCGTGGTGCTCAATGGCCCGGGAGACAATAAGGTTAGCGTGATCAAGGCGGTACGTACCATTACCGGCCTGGGTCTGAAGGAAGCCAAGGATCTGGTTGACGGCGCGCCCAAAGCAGTCAAGGAAGGCATATCCAAAGCTGACGCCGACGGTATCCTGAAACAGTTGATTGAAGCTGGCGCAACCGCTGAAATCAAGTAAGGTTCTTTGCTGTGAAAAGGCTGGCGGTTTACCGTCAGCCTTTTGCCGCTTTTAGAAGGCAGTGGTCAGGGTGTCTGGAAAAGCTTCCTGACCCATGTCTTTTGTTACAGCATAACCAGTAGGTTATGCCTGCTTTGCAACTTTGTTTTCCCTTAATCGTGGAGATTATATGAGCTACTCTTTTACCGAAAAAAAACGTGTCCGTAAAAGTTTTGCAAAGCGCGTAGGCGCTTTGCCGGTTCCTTTCCTGTTGTCCACCCAACTGGAATCCTTTGCCGCATTTCTGCAGGCGTATACCCCGCCGGAGCAGCGCAAGAGTGAAGGGTTGCAGGCTGCCTTCAACGGCATCTTCCCGATTCATAGTCATTCCAAGAATGCGAGTCTCGATTTCGTCAGTTATCAGTTGGGCATGCCGCCATTCGATGTCAAGGAATGCCGCCAGCGCGGTTTGACCTACGCATCCCCGTTGCGCGCCCGCGTGCGCCTGACCATCATGGACAAGGAGGCATCCAAGCCTACGGTCAAGGAAGTCAAGGAGCAGGAAGTGTACATGGGAGAGATCCCGCTGATGACCCACACCGGTTCGTTCGTGATCAACGGCACCGAGCGTGTCATCGTTTCGCAATTGCATCGCTCGCCCGGTGTGTTCTTTGAGCACGACCGTGGCAAGACCCATTCCTCGGGAAAACTATTGTTTTCCGCGCGCGTCATCCCTTATCGCGGCTCATGGCTGGACTTCGAATTCGATGCCAAGGACTACGTGTATTTCCGTATCGACCGCCGTCGCAAGATGCCGGTCACGATCCTGTTGCGATCACTCGGATACAGCAGCGAAGACATGCTCAAGATGTTCTTCGAATTCGACGCGTTCCACATGAGCAAAAAAGGCTTTCAGTATGAAGTGGTGCCTGAGCGCCTGCGCGGCGATACGGCGCGCTTTGATATTCTCGGCAAATCCGGCAAGGTCATCGTGGCCAAGGACAAGCGCATTACCGTGCGCCATATCCGCGAGATGGAAGAAGCCGGCATCACCAAGCTGGATGTGACCGAAGAATTCCTGATCGGTCGCGTGATTGCGGAGAACGTCGTGGACAAGGATAGTGGCGAGATAATTGCCAATGCCAATGACGAGATCACCGAGGCCATGTTGCACGCCATGCAGGCGGCCGGTATCAAGAAGATCAGCACCCTGTACACCAACGATCTGGACCACGGTGCATTTATCTCGCAAACCCTGCGCACCGATGAAACGGTCGACCAGTGGACAGCCCGTGTGGCGATCTACCGCATGATGCGGCCCGGCGAGCCGCCCACCGAAGACGCGGTGGAAAACCTGTTTAACGGACTGTTCTTCAACGAAGATCGTTATGACCTGTCTGCCGTGGGCCGCATGAAGTTCAATCGCCGTGTCGGTCGTGAAGAGCTGACCGGTGCATCGATCCTGTCCAATGAAGACATCGTTGCCGTGGTGAAGATCCTGGTTGAATTGCGCAATGGCCACGGCGAGATCGACGACATCGATCACCTCGGTAATCGCCGTGTGCGCGCCGTGGGCGAGTTGGCCGAGAATCAATTCCGTGCCGGGTTGGCCCGTGTGGAGCGTGCCGTCAAGGAACGCCTCGGGCAAGCCGAGACCGACAACCTGATGCCGCATGACCTGATCAATGCCAAGCCGATCTCGGCGGCGGTCAAGGAATTCTTCGGCTCCAGTCAATTGTCACAGTTCATGGACCAGACCAATCCCTTGTCCGAGATCACCCACAAGCGCCGTATCTCCGCGCTGGGACCTGGCGGTTTGACCCGCGAACGCGCCGGCTTCGAGGTGCGCGACGTGCATCCGACCCATTATGGCCGCGTCTGTCCGATCGAGACACCGGAAGGCCCGAATATCGGCCTGATCAATTCGCTGGCGTTGTACGCCCGCACCAACGAGTACGGTTTTATCGAAACGCCGTATCGCAAGGTGTCCAAGGGCAGGGTATCCGACGAGGTCGATTATCTGTCAGCGATCGAGGAAGGTAAATTTACCATCGCCCAGGCGAATGCCGAACTGGACAAGCGCGGTCACTTTACCAACGATATCGTGTCGGCGCGCCATCACAACGAATTCATGTTGTCAGCCCCGGACCAGATGGAATACATGGACGTGTCGCCTTCCCAGGTGGTATCGGTGGCCGCTTCGCTGATCCCGTTCCTGGAGCACGACGATGCCAACCGCGCGCTGATGGGTGCCAACATGCAGCGCCAGGCTGTGCCTTGCCTGCGCGCCGAAAAGCCGCTGGTGGGAACCGGGCTTGAGCGTACCGTGGCAGTGGACTCCGGTACCACCGTCCAGGCATGGCGCGGCGGTCGTATCGATTACGTGGATGCCGCCCGTATCGTGGTGCGCGTCAACGACGATGAAACCACAGCCGGCGAAGTCGGTGTGGATATCTACAACCTGACCAAATACACCCGTTCCAACCAGAACACCAATATCAATCAGCGTCCGCTGGTCAAGGTGGGCGACGTGATCAACCGCGGTGACGTGGTGGCCGATGGTGCTTCCACCGACATGGGTGAGCTGGCGCTCGGCCAGAACATGCTGGTCGCATTCATGCCCTGGAACGGTTACAACTATGAGGACTCGATCCTGATCTCGGAGCGTGTTTCTGCGCAGGATCGGTTTACTTCCATCCATATCGAGGAGCTGACGGTTGCTGCACGTGACACCAAGCTTGGCGCGGAAGAGATCACCCGCGATATCCCGAACCTCGCTGAAGCACAGCTTGCGCGCCTGGATGAATGCGGCATCGTGCATATCGGGGCGGAAGTGGCGGTTGGAGACGTTCTGGTCGGCAAAGTGACACCCAAGGGCGAGACCCAACTGACGCCGGAAGAGAAGCTGTTGCGCGCGATCTTTGGCGAGAAGGCGTCCGACGTAAAGGATACCAGCCTGCGCGTGCCGACCGGCAGTACCGGAACGGTGATCGATGTGCAGGTGTTCACTCGAGAAGGTCTGCAGCGTGACACACGCGCCCAGCAGATCATCGATGACGAGTTGAACAGGTACAAAAAAGACCTGGTCGACCAGATGCGCATCGTGGAAGACGACGTGTTCGCGCGTCTGGAAAAACTGTTGCATGGCAAGGTCGCCAACGGTGGCCCGAAAAAACTGGCCAAGGGTACCAAGCTGAGCAATGATTATCTGCACAGCGTTGAACCCCATCAATGGTTCGATATCCGTGTTGCCAATGACGAAGTGGCCGCGCAGATGGAGCAGGTCAAGGAAGGTCTGGCGCAGAAACGTGCCGAATTCGATGCTGCATTCGAGTTGAAGAAGAAGAAGCTGACGCAGGGCGACGAGTTGCAGGCCGGCGTGCAGAAGATGGTCAAGGTGTATGTCGCGGTTAAGCGCCGTTTGCAACCGGGCGACAAGATGGCCGGTCGCCACGGCAACAAGGGCGTGGTATCGCGCATCGTGCCGGTGGAGGACATGCCTTACATGGCGGACGGCACACCGGTGGATGTGGTGTTGAACCCGCTTGGCGTTCCGTCGCGGATGAATATCGGCCAGATACTGGAAACCCATCTGGGCTGGGCAGCCAAGGGCCTGGGCAAGAAGATCGATGAGATGCTGCAAACCAATGCCAAGATCGCCGAGGTACGCAAGTTCCTGAACAAGATCTACAACCACCACAACGGCCAAACCGTCGATCTTGAATCATTCAGTGACGATGAGATCATCGAGTTGTGCCGCAACCTGAAGTTTGGTGTGCCGTTTGCAACGCCGGTGTTCGACGGTGCCAGCGAAGAAGAGATCAAGTACATGCTGGAGTTGGCGGATCTGCCGGTGTCTGGTCAAACCACGCTGCACGATGGTCGAACCGGCGAGGCGTTCGATCGCAAGGTGACGGTCGGCTACAAGCACATCCTGAAACTGCACCATCTGGTCGACGACAAGATGCATGCGCGTTCCACCGGACCTTACAGTCTGGTCACGCAACAGCCGTTGGGCGGCAAGGCGCAGTTCGGTGGCCAGCGCTTCGGTGAGATGGAAGTGTGGGCACTGGAGGCATACGGTGCTGCGTACACCCTGCAGGAAATGCTCACGGTCAAGTCGGATGACGTGGCCGGGCGTACCAAGGTCTATGAGAGCATCGTCAAGGGCGATCACAAGATCGATGCCGGCATGCCGGAATCGTTCAACGTGGTCATCAAGGAAATCCGCTCCCTGGCGATCGATATGGATCTGGTGCGTCACTGACAATCACCCGTGCGTTTGATGACAAGGGGCATTGCGTAAATTTTAGCGGTACATTTTGCTGACACAAGGCGAATAGGAGTAACAAATGAAATCACTATTGGATTTGTTCAAACAGGTCACCCAAAAAGAAGAGTTCGACGCGATCAAGATCGGTCTTGCCTCTCCGGAGAAGATCCGCTCGTGGTCATATGGCGAAGTCAAAAAGCCGGAAACCATCAACTATCGCACCTTCAAGCCCGAACGCGACGGACTGTTCTGCGCGAAGATCTTCGGGCCGGTAAAGGATTACGAGTGTTTATGCGGAAAGTACAAGCGCCTGAAACATCGCGGTGTGATCTGTGAAAAATGCGGCGTGGAAGTCACGCTATCCAAAGTGCGCCGTGAGCGCATGGGACACATCGAACTGGCCAGTCCGGTGGCGCATATCTGGTTCCTGAAATCCCTGCCGTCACGTCTTGGTATGGTGCTGGACATGACCCTGCGCGATATCGAGCGGGTGCTGTATTTCGAAGCCTATGTGGTAACCGAGCCGGGCATGACGCCGTTGAACCGCGGTCAACTATTGTCCGAGGATGACTATCTTGCCAAGACGGAAGAATACGGCGATGAATTTTCCGCAACGATGGGAGCCGAAGGTGTTCGTTCGTTGCTGGCCAGTCTGGATGTCACTTCCGAAATCGAAACGATACGTGCTGATCTGGCGGCAACCGGTTCGGAAACCAAGATCAAGAAATATGCCAAGCGGCTGAAGATACTGGAAGCGTTTAACTCGTCCGGCATCAAGCCGCAATGGATGGTGATGACCGTATTGCCGGTATTACCCCCGGAATTGCGTCCGCTGGTGCCATTGGATGGGGGTCGTTTTGCGACTTCCGATCTGAATGATCTGTATCGTCGCGTGATCAACCGTAATAACCGTCTGCGTCGCCTGTTGGAATTGAAGGCACCGGACATCATCGTGCGCAACGAAAAGCGCATGTTGCAGGAAGCCGTGGACTCGTTGCTGGACAACGGCCGCCGCGGCAAGGCGATGACCGGCGCGAACAAGCGCCAGCTGAAATCACTGGCCGACATGATCAAGGGCAAGAGCGGCCGTTTCCGCCAAAACCTGCTGGGCAAGCGCGTCGATTATTCGGGTCGTTCCGTGATCGTGGTGGGGCCGCAATTGAAATTGCATCAATGCGGTCTGCCCAAGAAGATGGCATTGGAATTGTTCAAGCCGTTCATCTTCAGTCGCCTCGAGGCGATGGGCTTGGCAACCACCATCAAGGCCAGCAAGCGTATGGTCGAAGCCGAAGAACCGATCGTGTGGGACATCCTCGAAGAGGTTATCCGCGAGCATCCGGTGATGTTGAACCGTGCGCCGACGCTGCACCGTCTGGGTATCCAGGCGTTCGAGCCTATCCTGATCGAGGGCAAGGCGATCCAGTTGCATCCGCTGGTGTGTTCGGCATTCAATGCCGACTTCGACGGTGACCAGATGGCGGTGCACGTGCCGCTGTCGCTGGAAGCGCAGATGGAATGCCGCACCCTGATGCTGGCTTCCAACAATGTGTTGTCGCCTGCCAATGGCGAACCCATCATCGTCCCTTCCCAGGATATCGTATTGGGCTTGTACTACATGACGCGCGAAAAGGTCGGTGCTTTGGGCGAGGGCTCGATGTTCGCCAACATCGCCGAAGTATCGCGCGCCTACGAGACCCGCGAGGTCGAGTTGCAGGCCAAGGTGATCGTGCGCCTCAAGGAAGTTCACAAAGACGAAACGGGCCAACCGGTGGAGAAACTGGTGCGCCATGAAACTACTGTTGGTCGTGCCCTGTTGTCAGAGGTGTTGCCGGCAGGGCTGCCTTTTGCCCTGATCAACAAGGCGCTCAAGAAGAAAGAGATCTCGCGCCTGATCAACGCCAGTTTCCGCCAGTGCGGCCTGCGCGATACCGTGATCATGGCGGACAAGCTGATGTACACCGGTTTCACCTACGCGACCCGTGCCGGCATTTCGATCTGTGTGGACGACATGCTCATGCCGCTCCAGAAAAATGAATTGATCGGTGCGGCAGAGAAGGAAGTCAAGGAGATCTACACCCAGTACACCTCCGGTCTGGTGACCGATGGCGAGCGCTACAATAAAGTGGTCGACATCTGGGGCCGTACCGGCGATGTGGTGGCAAAGGCCATGATGGAACAGCTGGGCAGCGAGCCGGTGATCGATCGTGTTACCGGTGAGCCGCGCATGCTGAAAGGCAAGCCGGTGATGCAGGAATCATTCAACTCCATCTATATGATGGCCGATTCGGGTGCGCGCGGTTCGGCTGCACAGATTCGTCAGTTGGCCGGGATGCGCGGTTTGATGGCAAAACCGGACGGCTCGATCATCGAGACCCCGATCACTGCGAATTTCCGCGAAGGCCTGAACATGTTGCAGTACTTCATTTCCACGCACGGTGCACGGAAAGGTCTGGCCGACACCGCCTTGAAGACGGCGAACTCCGGTTATCTGACCCGTCGTCTGGTGGATGTGACGCAGGATCTGGTCGTGATCGAAGATGATTGCGGTACAACCAACGGCACGGCGATGAAAGCCATGGTGGAAGGCGGCGAAGTCATCGAGGCATTGAGTGAACGCATCCTTGGTCGCGTAGTCAGTGCCGATGTGGTCAATCCGGAAAGCGGTGAGACACTTTTTCACGCCGGTACATTGCTGGATGAAGCTGCGGTGGAACGCATCGAGTCACTCGGTGTAGATGAAGTGCGCGTGCGTACCCCGCTGAGTTGCGAAACGCGTTTTGGTTTGTGTGCCAAGTGTTATGGCCGGGATCTGGGACGCGGCGGGCTGGTGAATACGGGTGAGGCGGTCGGCGTGATTGCAGCCCAGTCGATCGGTGAGCCTGGTACCCAGTTGACCATGCGTACATTCCACATCGGCGGCGCGGCTTCGCGAACCGTGGTGGCCAGCCAGGTGGAAAGTAAATCCAATGGTTTGCTGAAGTACAGCCCGAATATGCGTGTGGTGACTACCGTGCGCGGTGAAGTGATCGTGGTGGCACGCAGTGCCGAGGTGATCATTGCCGACGATCATGGTCGTGAGCGTGAGCGCCACAAGGTTCCTTACGGAGCAATGTTGACGGTCAAGCAGGACGACGCGGTGCGTGCAGGCACGGTACTGGGGACATGGGATCCGCATACCCGCCCAATCATCACTGAATATGCCGGTACAGTCAGCTTCCAGAATGTTGAGGAAGGCGCAACCGTGGCCAAGCAGATCGACGAGGTGACCGGCCTGTCCACGCTGGTCGTAATCGATCCAAAACGCTCAACCACGCAAAGCAAAGGCGTGCGTCCTATGGTGCGCCTGCACGACAAGGCGGGCCAGGAAGTCAAGCTGACCGGCACCGAAACAGCGGTCAGCGTGACCTTCCAGACCGGTTCGATCATTACCGTTGAGGATGGCCAGTTGGTGGGTGTGGGTGATGTGCTGGCGCGTATTCCCCAGGAAAGCAGCAAGACGCGTGATATCACCGGCGGTTTGCCGCGGGTGGCCGAGTTGTTCGAGGCGCGCGTGCCGAAGGATGCGGGTATGCTGGCTGAATGTACCGGCACGGTTTCGTTTGGCAAGGATACCAAGGGCAAGCAGCGGCTGGTGATCACAGATGTTGATGGTGTCGCCAATGAATTCCTGATTCCCAAGGAAAAGCATGTGCTGGCACACGATGGTCAAGTCGTGAATCAGGGTGAGATGATCGTGGACGGTCCTGCCGACCCGCATGACATTCTGCGTTTGCTGGGCGTGCCGGCACTGGCTCGTTACATCACCGATGAAGTGCAGGAGGTATATCGTTTGCAGGGTGTGAAGATAAGCGACAAGCATATCGAAGTGATCGTTCGCCAGATGTTGCGCCGTGTGCAGATCACCGATGTGGGCGATACGCGTTTCATTACAGGAGAGCAGGTTGAGCGTGCTGACTTGCTGATTGAAAATGAAAAAATGCTTGCTGAGAAGAAAAACCCGGCAAGCTTTGTTGATGTGCTGCTCGGTATCACCAAGGCATCACTGTCCACCGATTCGTTCATCTCCGCAGCTTCCTTCCAGGAGACCACCCGAGTGTTGACCGAAGCGGCAATCATGGGCAAGCGTGATGATCTGCGCGGTTTGAAAGAAAACGTCATCGTTGGTCGTTTGATCCCTGCCGGGACCGGATTGGCGTATCACGTCACTCGTCGCAAGCAGCGTTTGGGTATCGACATTGCCGAGGACCGCGAGATACAAGAGGGAGATGAGGCTGGATTGGGCGAATTGCTTGACACCTCCGGGGTTTCTCTCTAGAATTCGCAACCTTTTTTCCGTCGCAGCGAATAAGCTTTTGAGTCCTGCTGCTGCGCTATTTTATTTATTTTCAACGAAATTGCAGAATTATTTAGGATGTATAGAAAATGCCAACCATTAACCAGTTGATCCGTAAGCCCCGTGTCGCGATCGTAGAAAAGAGCAAGGTGCCAGCGCTGGCGGGTTCTCCGCAAAAGCGCGGCGTATGTACCCGCGTGTATACCACCACGCCAAAAAAACCGAACTCCGCGCTGCGTAAGGTAGCCAAGGTTCGTTTGACCAATGGCTTCGAGGTGATCAGTTATATCGGCGGTGAAGGCCATAACCTGCAGGAGCACTCGGTCGTGTTGTTGCGCGGCGGCCGTGTCAAGGATCTGCCGGGTGTGCGTTATCACATGGTGCGCGGTAGCCTGGATACCGCCGGCGTGAAAGATCGGAAGCAGGCCCGCTCGAAGTACGGTTCGAAGCGTGCCAAAAAAGCATAATTTTATTCATTTAGTATTCATTCGAACAAAAAAATAAACTGAGGTAGCTATGCCAAGACGTAGAGAAGTACCCAAACGCGAAATCCTGCCTGATCCAAAATTCGGCAATCAGGACCTGTCCAAGTTCGTGAACGTGTTGATGACTGCAGGCAAGAAGTCGGTTGCCGAGCGCATTCTGTACGGTGCGCTGGAACAGATCGTCAAGAAGACCAGCAAGGATCCGATCGAGGTATTCAATCTTGCGCTGACCAACGTCAAGCCCCAGGTTGAGGTGAAGAGCCGCCGTGTCGGCGGCGCTAACTATCAAGTTCCGGTCGAAGTGCGCCCCTCCCGTCGTATCGCGCTGGGCATGCGCTGGCTCAAAGATTTTGCACGCAAACGCGGCGAAAAATCCATGGGTATGCGTCTGGCCGGAGAGTTGATCGATGCATCCGAAGGTCGTGGTGGTGCAGTGAAGAAACGCGAGGAAGTCCACCGTATGGCCGAAGCGAACAAGGCGTTCTCCCATTTCCGCTTCTGATCGGAGAACGATTCCGGTCGGACTGCAGCAGGCCCAATTCGTAGTTTTAACCAATTCAATAAAGTTAGGCATCTACCGTGGCACGTAAAACCCCCATTGAGCGTTATCGTAATATCGGTATCAGCGCGCATATCGACGCAGGCAAGACCACTACAACTGAACGTGTTCTGTTCTATACCGGCGTAAGTCACAAGATCGGTGAAGTCCACGACGGCGCTGCCATCATGGACTGGATGGAACAGGAGCAGGAACGTGGTATCACCATTACATCGGCTGCGACCACTTGCTTCTGGAAAGGAATGGATAAATCCCTTCCAGAGTATCGTATCAACATCATCGATACCCCGGGGCACGTGGACTTCACGATTGAAGTGGAGCGATCCATGCGTGTTCTCGACGGTGCCTGCATGGTGTATTGCGCCGTGGGTGGTGTGCAGCCGCAATCTGAGACGGTGTGGCGCCAAGCCAACAAATACAAGGTGCCGCGTTTGGCATTCGTCAACAAAATGGATCGCCAGGGCGCGAATTTCTTTAAGGTTTACGAACAGATGCGCACGCGGTTGCGCGCTAATCCAGTTCCGATCCAGATTCCCATCGGCGCCGAAGAAAAGTTCGAAGGCGTGATCGATCTGGTGCGCATGAAGGCCATCTATTGGGACGACGCCACGCAGGGCATGAACTTCGAGTTGCGTGACATCCCGGTCGATCTGTTGGCGACTGCCAAGGAATGGCGCGAGAAGATGGTGGAAAGCGCAGCCGAGGCGACTGAAGAAATGATGAACAAGTACCTTGAGGAGGGTGACTTGTCTGAGGCGGATATCAAGCAGTGTCTGCGTATCCGTACCATCGCCAGCGAGATCGTGCCGATGCTGTGCGGCTCTGCATTCAAGAACAAAGGCGTGCAGGCCATGCTGGACGCGGTGATCGACTATATGCCGGCGCCAACCGATATTCCGCCGGTCAAGGGTGAGTTGGTGGATGGCACTATCGGACAGCGCAAGCCAGCTGACGATGAGCCTTTCGCCGGTTTGGCGTTCAAGATCATGACGGACCCGTTTGTCGGTCAATTGATCTTCTTCCGCGTTTATTCGGGCATGCTCAAATCCGGTGACACGATCTATAACCCGATCAAGGGGAGAAAAGAGCGCATAGGCCGTATTCTGCTGATGCATGCCAATGAGCGCGAAGAAATCAAGGAGGTATTCGCGGGCGACATCGCTGCTGCGGTGGGTCTGAAAGAAGCAACTACCGGTGACACCCTGTGCGATCCCACCAAGGAAATCATCCTGGAACGCATGATTTTCCCGGAGCCGGTGATACACGTGGCGGTTGAGCCGAAAACCAAGATCGACCAGGAAAAGATGGGGTTGGCCCTCAATCGTCTGGCGCAGGAAGATCCGTCGTTCCGCGTACGCACCGATGAAGAATCCGGCCAGACCATCATTTCCGGCATGGGTGAATTGCACCTGGAAATCCTGGTTGATCGCATGAAGCGCGAATTCGGTGTGGAAGCCAACGTGGGCGCTCCACAAGTGGCCTATCGCGAAGCGATCAGGAAGCCGGTCGAGATTGAAGGCAAGTTCGTCAAGCAGTCCGGCGGTCGCGGGCAGTATGGTCACGTCTGGCTGAAGATGGAGCCGAACGAGGCTGGCAAAGGCTTCGAGTTCGTCGATGCGATCAAGGGTGGTACGGTTCCGCGCGAATATATTCCGGCAGTCGAGAAGGGCTTGCGTGAAACACTGCCCAATGGCGTGTTGGCGGGCTTCCCGGTGGTTGATGTGAAGTGCACTTTGTTTGATGGTTCTTACCATGACGTGGACTCCAACGAAAATGCCTTCAAGATGGCAGCTTCGATGGCGTTCAAGGACGGCATGCGCAAAGCCAGTCCGGTTCTGCTCGAGCCGATGATGTCGGTCGAGGTGGAAACGCCCGAAGACTATACCGGCACGGTGATGGGTGATCTGTCCTCGCGTCGCGGCATGGTGCAGGGCATGGACGACATGGTGGGTGGCGGTAAAGTGGTCAAGGCCGAGGTGCCGTTGGCAGAAATGTTCGGTTATTCCACCTCGTTACGTTCAGCGACTCAGGGTCGCGCCACGTACACGATGGAATTCAAGCACTATTCCGAAGCGCCGAAAAATGTCGCTGAAGCGATCATGAACAAGAAATAATTTTTTAGATTTGATTGAGGGATATTAATCATGGCAAAGAGCAAATTTGAGCGCACCAAACCGCACGTCAACGTAGGCACCATTGGACACGTTGACCATGGCAAGACCACGCTGACAGCGGCGATCACGACCGTATTGGCCAAGAAATTTGGCGGCGAAGCCAAGGGCTATGACCAGATCGACGCGGCGCCGGAAGAAAAAGCGCGCGGCATCACCATCAACACCGCCCACGTCGAATACGAAACCGAAAAGCGCCACTACGCACACGTGGATTGCCCGGGTCACGCCGACTACATCAAGAACATGATCACCGGCGCCGCCCAGATGGACGGCGCGATCCTGGTCTGCTCCGCAGCCGACGGCCCGATGCCGCAAACCCGTGAACACATCCTGCTGGCCCGCCAGGTCGGCGTACCGTACATCGTCGTATACATGAACAAATGCGACATGGTCGACGACGAAGAACTGCTCGAGCTGGTCGAAATGGAAATCCGCGAACTGCTCTCCAAGTACGATTTCCCCGGTGACGACATCCCCATCATCAAAGGCTCCGCACTCAAAGCGCTGCAAGGCGACCAAAGCGATATCGGCGAGCCATCCATCATGCGTCTGGCTGATGCACTTGACAGCTACATCCCCGAGCCCAAGCGTGCCCTGGACGGCGCCTTCCTGATGCCGGTTGAAGACGTATTCTCCATCTCCGGCCGCGGCACCGTGGTGACCGGCCGTATCGAACGCGGCATCGTCAAAGTTGGCGAAGAACTCGAGATCGTCGGCATCAAGCCAACGCTCAAGACCACCTGCACCGGCGTCGAGATGTTCCGCAAGCTGCTTGATCAGGGTCAGGCGGGCGACAACGTCGGCGTACTGCTGCGCGGCACCAAGCGTGAAGAGGTTGAGCGCGGCCAGGTATTGGCCAAGCCGGGCAGCATCACCCCGCACACCAAGTTCACTGCCGAGATCTACGTACTGGGCAAAGATGAAGGTGGGCGTCATACCCCGTTCTTCCAGGGCTACCGCCCGCAGTTCTACTTCCGCACCACCGACGTGACCGGCGCAGTTGAACTGCCAGCCGGTACCGAGATGGTGATGCCGGGCGACAACGTCAGTATCACGGTGAACCTGATCAACCCGATCGCGATGGAAGAAGGCCTGCGATTCGCGATCCGCGAAGGCGGTCGTACCGTCGGCGCAGGAGTGGTTGCAAAAGTTATCGAGTAAGAATACAATGCGCGCCCTCGCGTGGTCCGGGTCTCCGGTCTGGTCACGCGATTTCGTTCTTTAATTAGCGGCATTGCCGCGTATATGCAAGAGAAGATTATGCAAAGTCAAAAAATCCGCATTCGCCTCAAGGCGTTTGATTATCGTTTGATCGACCAGTCGGCGGCGCGTATCGTTGAAACAGCAAAGCGCACCGGAGCGGTGGTGAATGGCCCGGTGCCGTTGCCGACCAAGATCGAGCGTTTTGATGTGCTGCGTTCCCCGCACGTCAACAAGACTTCGCGCGACCAGTTTGAGATTCGTACTCATCTGCGTTTGATGGATATCGTTGATCCCACCGACAAGACGGTGGATGCACTGATGAAACTCGACCTGCCGGCCGGTGTGGATGTGGAGATCAAGTTGCAGTAACTGTTTTATCGTATTTGGCTTTACCCGTATTGAAAAAATCGGCTGACCAATTGTAGTTAGCCCCTTAACAAGAGGAAATAAAAATGAGCTTAGGACTTGTCGGTCGCAAGATTGGCATGACCCGCGTATTTACCGATGACGGTTCTTCGTTGCCGGTGACTGTGCTGGAAGTGTCCAACAATCGTGTCACTCAGGTTAAATCCGCAGGCACTGATGGCTATACCGCTGTGCAATTGGCGCACGGAGTGCGCCGTCCCGGGCGCGTCAGCAAGGCAGCCGCAGGGCACTACGCCAAAGCGGGCGTGGAAGCGGGAAGTGCACTCAAAGAATTTACCGTATCCCCTGAACAACTGGATGGATTGCAGGCAGGCTCTGTGGTCAGTGTCGAGATCTTTCAGGTGGGTCAACTCGTGGATGTCACGGGCGTGTCCAAAGGTAAGGGTTACGCCGGTACCATCAAACGCCACCATTTTAAATCTGGTCGAGCATCGCACGGTAACTCCAAGTCGCATAACGTACCGGGCTCTATCGGTATGGCGCAGGATCCGGGCCGGGTATTTCCCGGCAAGCGCATGACCGGGCATCTCGGTGATGTACAACGTACCGTGCAAAACCTTCAGGTAGTGCGTATTGACGTTGCGCGTCAACTGCTGCTGGTAAAGGGTGCTGTTCCCGGCAGTATCAACAGCAGCATCGTCGTGCGTCCCGCAGTAAAGGCAGGTGTGTAATGGAACTTAAAGTCATTAACGATAAAGGTCAATCAAGCGCAAATCTGAAAGCTTCAGACGAGTTGTTTGGTCGTGAATATAACGAAGATCTGGTCCATCAGCTGATTACCGCCTATCAGGCGAACGCACGTGCCGGAAACAGCAAGCAAAAAGGCCGCAGCGAGATCGCCAAGAGTACCCGCAAACCGTTTGCGCAAAAGGGTACCGGCCGCGCACGTGCCGGTATGGCATCCAGCCCGATATGGCGTGGCGGCGGCAAGATTTTCCCGAACACAGCCGAAGAAAACTACACGCAAAAAGTCAATCGCAAGATGTATCGGGCCGGCTATGCGTCTATCTTGTCCAGGTTGGTCAATGAAAACCGTCTGATGGTCGTGGACAGCCTGACAGTCGATTCGCCAAAAACAAAACTGCTGGCGGAGAAGATCAAGGGTCTGGGCGTGGATACTAAACAATTTCGCCTGTTGATCATCACCGACAACATTGATGAAAACCTGTACCTGTCATCACGTAATTTGGCCAATGTGCTGGTTCTGGAAGCCAATCAGGCAGACCCGGTCAGTCTGGTGCGTTTCCCGAATGTGCTGGTGACACGCGATGCAGTCGCTAAAATCGAGGAGATGTTCGCATGAGTACCGCAAAAGTTGGCGCCGGGAAATTCAGCCAGGAGCGTTTGATGAATGTGCTGCTCGCACCGCAGATATCCGAAAAGGCAACCTTTGTCGCCGAAAAGAACGAGCAAGTGATCTTCCGCGTCACGATGGATGCGACCAAGCCCGAAATCAAAGCCGCCGTTGAGATGATGTTCAAAGTGAATGTGGACAGCGTTCAGGTTGCTTGTGTAAAGGGTAAAGTCAAGCGTAGCGGCCGGGTTCTCGGTCGCCGCGACAATTGGAAGAAAGCTTATGTTTGTCTGGCCGCAGGCCAGGAAATCAATTTCGCCGCAAGCGAACAAGGATAATCATCATGGCATTGATTAAACTAAAACCAACCACCCCGGGGCAGCGTGGCGTCGTGCGCGTAGTCAATAAAGACCTGCACAAGGGTAAGCCGGTCGCGGCTCTGCTCGAGAAGCAAACCAGAACTGCAGGCCGGAACAATAACGGCCACATTACCACCCGGCATATGGGCGGGGGTCATAAGCAGCATTATCGTCTGGTGGATTTCAAGCGTAACAAGGATGGGATTCCGGCGACCGTAGAGCGTCTGGAATATGATCCAAACCGCAGTGCGAACCTGGCTTTACTTTGCTATGCGGATGGTGAGCGCCGCTACATCATCGCACCCAAGGGTGTTGCAGCTGGCGCCGCACTGGTAAGCGGTTCAGAAGCGCCGATCAAAGCGGGCAATGCAATGCCGTTACGCAACATTCCGGTCGGCTCGACCATACATTGCATCGAAATGCTACCGGGTAAAGGTGCTCAATTGGCACGTTCCGCCGGTACGTCGGTGCAACTGCTGGCACGCGAAGGCAGTTATGCGCAGTTGCGTTTGCGCTCTGGCGAGATTCGCAAGGTGCACATTGATTGCAAAGCGACCTTGGGTGAAGTGGGTAATTCCGAACACAGTTTGCGCTCCATAGGTAAAGCGGGTGCGATGCGTTGGCGTGGTGTCCGACCGACCGTTCGTGGTGTGGTGATGAACCCGGTAGATCACCCGCATGGTGGTGGCGAAGGCAAGACCGCTGCCGGTCGTCATCCGGTTAGTCCGTGGGGTGTACCTGCCAAGGGTTTCCGCACACGTCGCAACAAACGCACAACCGGCATGATCGTGCGTCGTCGCTTTAAGGTTTAAGGGGTAGATAGATATGGCACGTTCAGTTAAAAAAGGTCCTTTTGTCGATGCTCATTTACTCAAGAAAATTGAGACAGTACGCGCAGCGAATGATAAACGTCCGGTGAAAACATGGTCACGCCGTTCCACGGTGTTGCCCGAATTTGTCGGTCTGACCATTGCGGTGCATAACGGCAAGCAGCATATTCCGGTATATGTGTCTGAAAACATGGTGGGCCACAAATTGGGTGAGTTTTCCCTGACGCGCACCTTCAAAGGTCATCTTGCTGATAGAAAAGCAGCGGTCAAGAAATAAGGAGATATGATGATTATGACAACTGCAGTTGCACGAAAAATTCATCTTTCCGCGCAGAAGGGGCGCCTGGTGGCAGACCAGATTCGCGGTTTGCCGGTTGCGCAGGCACTCAACATCTTGAACTTCAGTCCGAAAAAGGCTGCGGTCATCATCAAGAAGGCGCTTGAATCAGCGATCGCGAATGCCGAACATAACGATGGAGCCGACATAGACGAGCTTAAAGTTAAGGTTATTTATGTCGACAAGGCGGCATCGGGGAGAGGATTCTCTGCGCGCGCCAAGGGTCAAGGCAATCGTCTTGAAAAGCAAACTTGCCACATTACTGTCAGCGTCGGGAGCTAAAGGTAGATTATGGGACAGAAAATTCATCCAACCGGTTTCCGGCTGTGCGTTCGTAAGAATTGGGATTCAAAGTGGTACGCCAACAGCAAGAATTTTGCTGATTTGTTGCTCAAGGATATTGAGATTCGTGCGTATCTGAAAAAGAAGCTGGCCTCTGCGGGGGTCTCAAAGGTGGTTATCGAGCGTCCGGCCAAGAACGCCAAGGTGACGATCTATACCGCGCGGCCGGGTATGGTCATCGGAAAAAAAGGCGAAGACATTGAATCATTGCGCGCCGAATTGCGTAAGCGTATGGGATTGCAATCTGTCGATGTTGCGATCGAGGAAGTGCGTAAGCCGGAAGTGGATGCGCAGTTGATCGCCGAAAGTATTACCGCTCAACTGGAAAAACGCATCATGTTCCGTCGTGCGATGAAGCGCGCGATGCAAAATGCAATGCGCCTCGGTGCGCAGGGCATCAAAATCATGAGCGCGGGACGCCTGAACGGCATTGAGATCGCGCGTACCGAGTGGTATCGCGAAGGTCGTGTGCCATTGCATACATTGCGCGCCGATATCGATTACGGAACCGCCGAAGCCAAGACCACATACGGGATCATTGGTGTAAAGGTTTGGGTATTCAAGGGCGAAGTTTCGAATCATGAAGCCGTTGTGCCAGTCGCCGCTGAGCCGGAAAAGAAAGTAAGAAAGTCGGGAGTAAAGCATGCTACAGCCAGCTAGAAGAAAATTCCGCAAGGAACAAAAAGGCCGCAATACCGGTATTGCCACACGTGGCAACAAAGTGAGTTTTGGCGAATTTGGTCTGAAAGCGCTTGTGCGCGGACGTTTGACTGCGCGTCAGATCGAGGCGGCTCGTCGTGCCATGACGCGTCATATTAAACGCGGTGGACGTATCTGGATTCGCATTTTTCCGGACAAGCCGATTTCAAAAAAACCAGCCGAAGTTCGTATGGGCAATGGTAAGGGTAATCCGGAGTACTACGTTGCGGAGATTCAGCCCGGCAAGATGCTGTACGAAATGGATGGCGTAAGTGAAACCCTGGCCCGCGAAGCTTTTCTGCTGGCATCGGCCAAGTTGCCGCTGGCCACGACTTTTGTAGTTAGACAGGTAGGGACATAACATGAAGGCCAGTGAACTTAAATCCAAGTCGGCAGAAGAATTGCACAATGAGCTGCTTTCTTTGACCAAGGCGCAGTTTGGTTTGCGCATGCAGGTTGCGACGCAGCAATTGACAAACACCAGCGAGTTTCGCAAGGTGCGACGCGATATTGCCCGCGTGAAGACGGTATTGACGGATAAGAAGGGTACGCAAAAATGAACGACGCTAAAGCAACGATAGATGCGAAGATGAAACGTACCCTGACAGGTACGGTGACAAGTGACAAAATGGATAAGACCGTGACGGTTCTGGTCGAGCGTAAAGTAAAACATCCTTTGCTGGGCAAGATCATTCGCGTTTCAAAGAAATATCATGCCCACGATGAATCCAACGAATTTAATGTGGGTGACACGGTAATGATCGAAGAGTGCCGCCCGCTTGCCAAGACCAAGAGTTGGCGTGTTGCAAAGTTGCTCGGGAAGGGCGCTGCAGCTTAAATATTCAAATGGAATTGTAATTTCTGCTTGCGTATTTTCAAGATTCGCATATAATGCGCGGCTTCGTTTCATCGCCGCTTGCGGTGACCTAACCCGAACGGGTTCCAAAACTGGCCGCTGTGGGCGGATCAAGTTGGAGAGTAAATAATGATACAAATGCAGTCTGTTTTAGATGTAGCTGACAATACCGGCGCACGCTCTGTGATGTGCATCAAGGTATTGGGTGGTTCCAAACGTCGTTATGCTTCCGTTGGTGACGTCATCAAGGTCAGCATCCGGGATGCTGCGCCACGAGGGCGTGTAAAGAAGGGCGAAGTACACAATGCCGTGGTGGTTCGCACTGCCAAGGGCGTGCGTCGCTCCGATGGATCCCTGGTTAAGTTTGACGGCAATGCTGCGGTATTGCTCAATGCCAAACTGGAGCCTATCGGTACACGTATCTTCGGACCGGTTACACGCGAATTGCGGACCGAAAAGTTCATGAAGATCGTTTCGTTGGCACCAGAAGTGTTGTAAACGCAAACTGACCTAGTCGAGGAAAATCATGCGCAAGATTAAGAAAAACGATGATGTGATCGTCATCACAGGCAAGGACAAGGGCAGTCGAGGCAGTGTATTGAGCATCCTGGGAGAATACCTGTTGGTTGGCGGCATCAATAAAGTCAAGAAACACCAGAAACCCAATCCGGTAAAAGGTTTGACCGGCGGGATCGTGGAAATGGAATCGCCCATTCATGTTTCGAATGTGGCGATATACAACGCGGCAGCCAAAAAAGGTGATCGGGTCGGTATTAAAACGCTGGAAGATGGACGCAGGGTTCGCGTATTCAGATCCAGCGGCGAAGTGATAGACGCTTAAGGGGTATAGAGCATGGCTCGTTTGTATGTGTTTTACAAAGACAAGGTCGCCAAAGATCTGATGAAGCAGTTTGGCTACAAGTCTGTGATGGAAGTGCCGCGCATCGAAAAGATCACCCTGAATATGGGTGTCGGTGAAGCTGTCGCTGACAAGAAGGTGATGGAGTTTGCTGTTGGAGACATGCAAAAGATCGCCGGGCAGAAGCCGGTTATCACGCTCTCCAAGAAATCCATTGCCGGATTCAAGATTCGTGAGGGTTACCCGGTCGGTTGCAAGGTGACATTGCGTAAAGCGCGAATGTATGAGTTTCTTGACCGGTTGATTTCTGTGGCAATTCCGCGTACCCGAGATTTTCGCGGAATTTCCGGTAAATCTTTTGACGGTCGTGGCAACTACAACATGGGCATAAAAGAGCAGATCATATTTCCGGAAATCGAGTACGAAAAGATCGATGCTTTGCGTGGCATGAATATCACCATTACCACGTCTGCAAAGACTGACGAGGAAGCCAAGGCTCTTTTGTCGGCATTCAAACTCCCATTAAAGAAATGAGGAAAGACTAATGGCTAAGGTTGCAGTTATTAACCGTGATTTGAAGCGTCGTGCAATGGTTGCGAAATACGCAACCAAGCGTGAATTGCTGCTGGCAACGATATCAAATGTAAAACTAAGCGAAGAGGAGCGTGCTGATGCGCGTCTCAAATTGCAAGCATTGCCGCGTGACTCAAGTCCGGTGCGTCTGCGTAATCGTTGTGCGCTGACCGGTCGCCCGCGCGGCACTTACAAAAAATTTGGATTGGGGCGCATCAAGTTGCGTGAATTCGCGATGCGCGGTGAGATTCCCGGTATCGTCAAGGCCAGCTGGTAGGAGAAATTTATGAGTATGAGTGATCCAATCTCCGACATGTTGACACGCATTCGCAATGCGCAGATGGCGGAAAAAACATCGGTTGCAATGCCTGCATCCAAGTTGAAAGTGGCGATAGCTGAAGTATTGAAAGACGAAGGCTATGTGGATGGTTTCAAAGTTATTTCTGGCGAAGGCGGCAAACATACGCTGGAAATCGGTTTGAAATATTACAGCGGCCGTCCGGTAATCGAAAGTATTCAGCGCATCAGCCGTCCAGGATTGCGTGTATACAAGGGTTCCGATGATATTCCCAAGGTGATGAACGGCTTGGGTATTGCCATCGTTTCGACTTCCAAAGGTTTGATGACCGACCGTAAAGCGCGCGCCAATGGTATTGGCGGTGAAGTGCTGTGCGTAGTCGCGTAGTGAGGTAGATATGTCTAGAGTTGCCAAAAATCCTGTTGAGGTGCCGAGTGGAGTAGATATCACGCTTGCTGCCGGTGAAATTTCAGTAAAGGGTGCGTTAGGCACCCTCAAGCAAAAATTGTCTGATGACGTGAGCGTGGTTCGTGAAGGCGATAGACTGTTGTGCAAAGCCCAAAACGACAGCAAGCAGTCCAATGCGATGTCTGGCACTATCCGGGCTCTGCTGGCTAATATGGTTCAGGGTGTAAGCAAGGGTTTTGAGCGCAAGCTAACTCTCGTGGGCGTGGGTTATCGCGCTCAAGCTGCCGGTGATACCCTGAACCTGACTTTGGGCTATTCACATCCTGTATCGTACAAAATGCCCGCCGGTGTGAAAGTTGAAACGCCAACGCAAACTGAAGTTGTGTTGAAGGGCGCCGACAGGCAGCAAGTCGGACAAGTTGCCGCCGAGATTCGCGCGTTCCGCGAGCCTGAACCTTACAAAGGTAAAGGTGTGCGTTATAGCGATGAAGTGGTGATTTTGAAAGAAACCAAGAAGAAGTAATCTAGTCAGAAATAATTGAGGCGGATATGTTGATCAAAAAACAAGCGCGTCAGCGCAGAGCACGCAAAACCCGTGCACGTATTGCTGAAAAAAAATCAGTTCGTTTGGCGATTAATCGCACAAATCTGCACATCTATGCACAAGTGATTTCAGCTTGCGGTAGCAAAGTGTTGGCAAGTGCATCCAGCGTCGAAGCCGAAGTGCGCAAAGATTTGGCGAATGGTGGCAACAAGGCCGCTGCAGCCATGGTTGGCAAGCGTATTGCGGAAAAGGCAAAGAGTGCCGGCATTTCCCAGGTGGCATTTGACCGTTCCGGTAATCGATATCATGGTCGTGTTAAAGCGTTGGCGGAAGCCGCACGTGAACATGGCCTGCAGTTCTAATTGGAGTTGAATGATGGCTAAGCCGCAAGGAAGAATGCAGCAACAGGAAAAGCGTGATGATGGTTTGATCGAGAAAATGATCTCCGTGAACCGCGTCACCAAGGTGGTAAAGGGTGGCCGTATCATGGGTTTTGCCGCGCTGGCCGTAGTCGGTGATGGCGATGGTCGTGTGGCGATGGGCAAAGGAAAATCGAAAGAAGTCCCGGTTGCCGTGCAAAAAGCCATGGATGAAGCGCGTCGCAATCTGGTCAATGTCAACCTGAAGAATGGCTCTTTGCACCATACCGTGATAGGCCGGCATGGTGCGGCCAAAGTTTTGATGCGGCCTGCTTCAGAAGGTACCGGAATTATTGCCGGTGGTGCGATGCGCGCCGTGTTCGAGGCAGTCGGTGTGCGTGATGTATTGGCTAAATGTATCGGGTCGAGCAACCCGTACAACGTGGTGCGTGCCACCTTGAACGGCCTGAAAGAGATGAATTCACCTTCCGAGATCGCAGCCAAGCGCGGCAAGAATATTGAAGAGATTTTGGGGTAAGACATGACAAAGGCCAAAACAAATACCAAAACCATAAAAGTGACGCAGATCAAAAGTCTGATCGGCACCAAACAATCTCACCGAGACACGATTCGCGGTTTGGGTTTGCGTCGTATCAACCATACTGTGCAGCTGGAGGACACTCCCTGTGTGCGCGGTATGATCAATAAAGTGTTTTACATGGTTAAGTGCGAGGCATAACAAATGCAACTCAATAAAATTCAACCGGCACAAGGTGCCAAGCATGCCAAGCGTCGCGTTGGTCGCGGTATCGGTTCCGGTCTGGGTAAGACAGCTGGTCGTGGTCACAAGGGACAGAAGTCCCGTGCCGGCGGATTCCACAAGGTCGGTTTTGAAGGTGGCCAGATGCCGCTACAGCGCCGTTTGCCAAAGCGCGGTTTTGTTTCGCTGACGCGCAATGACACGGCACAGGTGCGCCTGTCCGATTTGCAGAAAATGCCAGTCGACAGCATCGATATATTGGCACTCAAGCAAGCAGGCGTAGTGCATGCAAACGCGTTATCTGCAAAGGTTATCCTGTGCGGTGAAATCACCCGTGCAGTGAAATTGCAGGGTTTGCTGGCAACCAAAGGTGCACGCACGGCGATCGAAGCCGCCGGCGGTAGCATCGCCGAATAAGGGCATTAAGTGAGTACAGCTGCCAAGGGTGCAACCAAGGGAAAATACGGCGACTTGAGTAGCCGATTATGGTTTTTGCTGGCTGCACTCGTGGTGTTTCGCATAGGCGCGCATATTCCGGTGCCTGGTATCGATCCTACCGTATTGGCGGATTTGTTCAAGTCGCAAACAAATGGCATTTTGGGCATGTTTAACATGTTCTCGGGTGGCGCATTGTCGCGCTTTACCATATTTGCATTGGGGATCATGCCTTATATCTCTGCATCGATCATCATGCAGTTGGCTTCGATGGCTGTGCCGCAGCTGGAGCAATTGAAGAAAGACGGTGAAGCAGGCCGGCGCAAGATTACTCAATACACCCGCTATGGCACATTGGGCTTGTCGATTTTTCAGGCGTTTGGCATCTCGGTGGCTTTGCAGACGCAGCAGGGTCTTGTGCTGAATCCCGGTTCGATGTTCCAGTTGACCACCGTGGTGACGCTGGTGACAGGAACGATGTTTTTGATGTGGTTGGGCGAGCAGATCACCGAGCGCGGTTTGGGCAACGGGATTTCGCTGATTATTTTTGCCGGTATCGCTGCAGGGTTGCCGCGTGCGATTGGTAGCACGCTTGAATTGGCCCGTACTGGCGCGTTTTCGATCCCGCTGGTGCTGGTGTTGTTTTTTGGTGCGATCGCTGTTACAGCGTTGGTGGTATTCGTCGAGCGCGGTCAGCGCAAGATATTGGTGAATTACGCCAAGCGCCAAGTGGGCAACAAGGTTTATGGCGGACAAAGTTCGCATTTGCCGCTGAAGATCAATATGTCGGGCGTGATACCGCCGATCTTTGCTTCCAGCATCATCCTGTTTCCGGCGACGATCGCGGGATGGTTCGGCAGTGGCCCGGGGATGAGCTGGCTCAAGGATATCAGTGACAAGCTGTCACCGGGGCAGCCGATTTATGTGTTGTTTTATGCGGGTGCGATCGTGTTTTTCTGCTTCTTTTACACGGCGCTGGTATTCAGCCCGAAAGAAACAGCGGATAACCTGAAGAAGAGCGGGGCATTTTTACCCGGTATACGCCCCGGTGAGCAAACGGCGAATTATGTGGAAAAGATAATGTTGCGTCTGACCATGGTGGGCGCGGTGTATATCTCCCTGGTTTGCCTGTTGCCGGAATTTCTGGTGGTGAAATGGAATGTGCCGTTCTATTTTGGCGGTACTTCGCTGTTGATCATGGTGGTTGTGACGATGGACTTCATGACGCAGGTGCAGTCTTATCTGATGACGCACCAGTATGAAGGTTTGCTGAAAAAAGCAAACTTCAAGGGCGGGTTAACACGCTAATGTCAAAAGAAGACGTGATTCAGATGGCCGGCGAAGTAGAAGAGTCGCTTCCCAATGCAACATTCAGGATTAAACTGGAAAATGGTCATGTGGTACTGGGTCATATTTCGGGAAAGATGCGCATGCACTACATTCGTATCCTGCCCGGCGACAAGGTGACGGTGGAATTGACACCTTATGATTTGAGCAAAGCGCGCATTGTGTTCCGCGCAAAATAGTAAAGCAGGCAAGGAGAAGATAATGAGAGTTCAAGCATCTGTAAAAAGGATTTGCCGTCACTGCAAGATCGTGATTCGTAAGCGTGTGGTTCGAGTAATTTGTATTGAGCCGCGTCATAAGCAACGCCAGGGCTGATTGAGTCAGGCTTATTTGAGCTTGTTGGCCTTGAGTGTTATAATTTTCGACTTTCAAAAGATAGGGTAGCTGCATGGCACGTATTGCAGGGGTTAATATCCCCAACCATCAACACGCTGTAATTGCCTTGCGGGCAATCTATGGTATCGGGCGTACACGCTCGCAAGTCATTTGCACGGCAGCCGGTGTGAACGGCGCCACCAAAATGAAAGACCTGACCGACGCGGAGGTGGAAAAACTTCGCGAACAAGTCGCCAAGATCACGGTTGAAGGTGACCTGCGTCGTGAAACGACCATGAACATCAAGCGTTTGATGGATCTGGGTTGCTATCGCGGCTTGCGTCATCGCCGCGGTCTGCCATGCCGCGGTCAGCGCACTCGCACCAATGCACGTACCCGCAAGGGGCCGCGCAAGGCGATTGCCGGTGCCAAGAAGTAAGTTTTCTATAACGCCCCAGTAACGCATTAGAGCATTTTAGAGGATCAAAGTATGGCCAAGCCAAGCACGAAAGTGCGCAAGAAAATCAAGAAGAACGTAGCCGAAGGTATCGCGCACGTTCACGCTTCCTTCAATAACACCATCGTCACCATCACCGACCGCCAGGGCAACACTTTGGCATGGTCCACCAGTGGTGCGAATGGTTTCAAGGGTTCGCGTAAAAGTACGCCGTTTGCCGCGCAGGTCGCTGCCGAGACGGTGGGAAAATCAGCCGCCGAATGCGGTGTCAAGAATATTGAGGTGCGCATCAAGGGACCCGGCCCAGGCCGTGAATCTGCAGTGCGCGCATTGAACGCTGCTGGATTTAAGATCACCAGCATTTCCGATATTACCCCGGTGCCGCACAACGGTTGCCGCCCGCCTAAAAAGCGTCGTATCTAACAATTGGGAGTCGATCTTGGCTAGAAATCTTGATGCAAAGTGCCGCCAGTGCCGCCGTGAAGGCGAAAAGCTGTTTCTGAAGGGCGAAAAATGTTTTACCGATAAATGCGGTGTGGAGCGCAGAGCGTATCCGCCCGGTCAGCACGGCCAAAAGAAAAACAACCGCCTGTCCGAATACGGCGGCCAGTTGCGTGAAAAGCAGAAAGTGCGCCGTATCTACGGCGTGCTGGAAAAGCAATTCCGTCTGACCTACAAGCAAGCGGATAGCCAGCGGGGCATTACCGGCGAAAATCTGCTGCAGATACTGGAATCGCGCCTGGACAACGTTTCCTACCGCATGGGTTTCGGCGCATCGCGCTCCGAAGCACGCCAGGTGGTGCGTCACAACGGCCTGCTGGTCAATGGCAAGCGAGTGAATATCCCTTCTTATCAGGTGCGTCCCGGCGATGTGGTTGAAGTGGCAGAAAAGTCCAAAGCCCAACTGCGTATCAAGGCAGCGATCGCTGCTGCTGAACAGCGTGGCTATCCGGAATGGATAGAAATGGATACCCAGGCTTTCAAGGGAACCTACAAAGCCAAGCCGCAACGTGCCGAACTGCCTGCAACCATCAACGAGCATCTCGTGGTTGAGTTGTATTCCAAGTAATCCCCGGGAGTAGCGTATGTCTAACAATGAATTTTTGAAGCCACGCATCATCGATGTGCAGAAGATCTCCGATACCCAGGCCAAAGTGGTGATGGAACCCTTCGAACGCGGCTACGGCCACACGTTGGGTAATGCATTGCGTCGTATCCTGTTGTCTTCCATGCAGGGAGCTGCACCGACAGAAGTCAAAATGGCCGGTGTGCTGCATGAATACGCCACCATAGACGGCGTACAGGAAGATGTCGTGGATATCCTGCTCAACCTGAAGGGTGTAGTGATGCGTTTGCACAATACACCGGAAGTCGTGCTGACCCTCAAAAAAGAAGGCCAGGGTGTGGTGACGGCGGCTGATATCGCAGGCAATGCAGACGTCGAAGTGATCAACCCGGATCATGTGATCGCTCACCTGACTGCCGGCGGCAAGCTGGACATGCAGATCAAGGTCGAACAGGGCCGCGGTTATGTGTCGGCGATTTCGCGCATTGCTCCGAACGAGACCCGCGCAGTCGGACACATTGCGCTGGATGCATCTTTCAGCCCGGTCAACCGTGTAAGTTATGCAGTTGAAAGTGCGCGTGTGGAGCAACGTACCGATCTCGACAAGCTGGTGATGAGTATCGAAACAAACGGTGCGATTGATCCCGAGGAAGCGATTCGCAATGCTGCACGTATCCTGGTCGATCAGTTCTCCGTTTTTGCAGCACTGGAAGGTACCGAGCCGATCGTCGAAAAGGTCCAGACACCCAAGGTCGATCCTATTCTGCTGCGTCCGGTGGACGATCTGGAATTGACGCCGCGTTCCTCGAATTGTCTGAAGGCACAAAGCATCCATTACATCGGCGATCTGATCCAGTACACCGAAAACGATCTGCTGCGCACCCCGAATCTGGGCCGCAAGTCGCTGAACGAAATCAAGCAGGTTCTCGCCGAGCATGATCTGTCGCTGGGTATGAAGCTGGAAAACTGGCCAGTCGCTGCGGTGCAGAGCAGCGCAACATTATAGAAGCAAGAAAGGCTAATCATGCGTCACCGTTTAGGTTTAAGAAAACTCAATCGTACCAGCAGTCACCGTCTGGCGATGTTTCGCAACATGACAGTATCACTGTTGCGTCATGAACTGATCAAGACCACCCTGCCCAAGGCCAAGGAGCTGCGCCGTGTTGCAGAGCCTATCCTGACACTGGGCAAGACCCCGAGTCTGGCGAACCGCCGTCTGGCCTTTGCCCGTTTGCGCGATCGCGAAATGGTCACCAAGTTGTTCGACGAACTCGGTCCGCGTTATGCGGCCCGCAATGGCGGCTATCTGCGTATCCTGAAATTCGGTTTCCGCAAAGGTGACAATGCCCCGATGGCGTTGATCGAGTTGATGGATCGTCCGGCAGATGCAACAGCAGTTGATGCCGAATAATCTGCGATAACCTTCAGCATCTGACAAAAAGCCGGGTTCCACCCGGCTTTTTGCATTTTGCAATCCGGCTAATCTTCGACTTTTCCGCGTAATACTTTGAGTTGCCCGCGCTGCGATTTGCTTTCCAGGCGTCTTCTTTTCGACGCTTTGGTCGGCTTGGTGGCGGTGCGTGTTTTGGGAGGGATGGTTGCGCTATTGATCAGACCCCGCAGCCTCGCCATTGCATCTTCACGATTCTTGTCCTGGCTGCGGTAACGCTGTGCCTTGATGATTATCACGCCATCTCCGGAGATACGCCGGTCGGCCAACTGCTTGAGTCGTTCTTTTAAAATATCCGGCAATGACGATGCGTTGATATCAAAACGCAGGTGAATGGCGGATGAGACTTTGTTGACATTCTGGCCGCCCGCGCCCTGCGCGCGTATAGCGGTCAGCTCGATTTCTGCATCCTGCAGAATGATGGATTCGGATATCTGCAGCATAGACGGGTTCAGGACTTATCTCTCGAGGGCATGCTTCAAATACTTTCCGGTAACGCTTTGTTTGTTCAGGGCGAGATCATGCGGCGTGCCTTCGGCAACGATACGCCCACCTCCATCCCCGCCTTCCGGCCCCAGGTCGATCACCCAGTCAGCGGTTTTGATCACGTCCAGATTGTGTTCGATCACCACCACGGTGTTGCCCTGGTCGCGTAACTTGTGGATCACCTTGAGCAGCAAGGCTATGTCGTGAAAATGCAGGCCGGTGGTCGGCTCATCCAGAATGTACAGGGTGCGGCCGGTATCGCGCTTGGACAACTCCAGAGAAAGCTTGACCCGTTGCGCCTCGCCACCGGACAGCGTGGTGGCGGATTGGCCCAGCGTGATATAGCCGAGGCCGACATCGAGTAGTGTCTGTAGCTTGCGTGCAATGATGGGCACGGGTTTGAAAAAATCGTGAGCCTGCTCGACAGTCATCTGCAATATCTGGTGTATGTTCTTGCCCTTGTATTGGATCTCCAGTGTTTCCCGGTTGTAGCGCTGGCTGTGACACACGTCGCAGGGCACATAGACATCGGGTAAGAAGTGCATCTCCACCTTGATCATGCCGTCGCCCTGGCAGGATTCGCAGCGTCCACCCTTTACATTGAATGAAAAACGTCCCGGACCGTAGCCGCGTTCACGCGCCGACGGCACGCCGGCAAACAGTTCGCGGATCGGCGTGAACAAACCGGTATAGGTCGCGGGGTTGGATCGCGGCGTCCGTCCGATCGGACTCTGGTCGACATTTATCACCTTGTCGAAGAATTCCAGTCCGCTAATCTCGGCATGGGGTGCGGGTTCGGTGTTGCTACCGTACAGATGCTGGGCCACTGCGGGATACAAGGTGTCATTGATCAGCGTGGATTTTCCTGAACCGGATACGCCTGCCACGCATACCATCAGTCCGACCGGAAGATTCAGCGTCACATCCTTCAAATTGTTGCCTGAGGCAGCCACAATCTGCAGCATGCGTTCCGGATCCGGCTTGAGGATCTTCTTCGGCATCGGGATGCGGCGGCGGCCGGTCAAATAGTCGCCGGTCAGCGATTGCGTGTTTTCGCAGATTTCCTTGGGTGTGCCTTGCGCCACGATCAGTCCGCCGTGTTCGCCCGCGCCCGGTCCCATGTCGACTACATGATCGGCGGCGAGGATAGCCTCTTCGTCGTGCTCAACCACGATCACGCTGTTGCCCATGTCACGCAGTTTTTTCAGCGTGGTGAGCAAACGATCGTTGTCGCGCTGGTGCAAACCGATGGAAGGTTCATCCAGCACATACATCACACCGGTCAGACCCGAGCCGATCTGTGAAGCCAAACGGATGCGCTGCGACTCACCACCGGACAGGGTTTCGGCGGAGCGCTCCAGCGAAAGATAATCCAGCCCGACGTTATTCAGGAAAGTCAGCCGGTTGGAGATTTCCTGTACGATCTTTTCAGCGATTGCCTGCTTTTGACCTTGGAGCGTCAAATTTTGAAAAAAAGTAAGCGCCTGCTTAAGCGGTAGCGCGCTGATCTCGTAGAGGTTCCTGTCGGCGACGCGTACATGCCGCGCTTCAAGTCGCAGGCGTGTGCCATTGCATTCCGGGCAGACGCAGCCGTTCAGATATTTGGCCAGCTCCTCGCGCACGGTGGGCGAGTCAGTCTCGTTGTAGCGGCGTTCCAGATTGTTGACGACACCCTCGAAGGAATGTTCGCGCAGCGTGGGTTTGCCGCGCTCGTTCAGATATTGGAAGGCGATCTCGGTCTTGCCGCTGCCGTACAGGATCACTTGCTGAACGTTTTCAGGCAGGCTTTCATAGGATTGCTCGATATCGAAGTTGTAATGTTTGGCCAGACCGGCGAGCAACTGGTGATAGAACTGGTTGCGCCGATCCCAGCCCTTGATCGCGCCGGAACTCAAACTGAGTGTCGGAAAAGCAACGATACGCTTGGGATCGAAGAAATTGATGTTGCCCAGCCCGTCGCATTTCGGACACGCGCCCATCGGGTTGTTGAACGAGAATAAGCGCGGTTCCAGTTCCGGCAGCGAATAGCTGCAGATCGGGCAGGCGAATTTTGCCGAGAACATATGCTCCTTGCCGCTATCCATCTCCACGGCGATGGCGCGTCCCTCGGCGTGGCGCAACGCCGTCTCGAACGATTCGGCCAGGCGTTGTTTGGCTTCCGTGTTGACCTTGAGGCGATCCACCACGATCTCGACCGTGTGCTTCTTGGTTTTTTGCAAAGCCGGCAATGCGTCCATCTCGTACACCTTGCCGTTGATGCGCAGCCGGGTAAAGCCCTGCGCGCGCAACTCGTCGAACAGGTCCAACTGCTCGCCCTTGCGATCCACGACCAATGGGGAAAGGATCATGATGCGCGTGTCTTGCGGGAGCTGCAGCACATGGTCGACCATCTGGCCGACGCTCTGCGCCTGCAACACCAGATCGTGTTGCGGGCAATAGGGGTCACCGGCACGCGCGAACAGCAGGCGCAGGTAATCGTGGATCTCCGTGACCGTGCCGACCGTGGAGCGCGGGTTGTGCGAAGTGGCTTTCTGTTCGATGGCGATGGCCGGTGACAAACCCTCGATCAGGTCCACATCGGGCTTTTCCATCAACTGCAGGAACTGCCGGGCATACGCCGATAGCGATTCCACATAACGGCGTTGTCCCTCGGCATACAAAGTGTCAAAGGCGAGTGAGGACTTACCCGAGCCAGACAAACCGGTTATAACTACCAGTTTGTGGCGCGGCAGATCGAGGCTGATATTCTGTAGATTGTGGGTGCGGGCACCACGTATGCGTATCTGTTCCATGCAAACCAAACCAAGTGAAGTCAGCCTGCCAATATACGCGAATTTTAATGCTTACCCAACCCATACCTGTCCTGGTTCTGGAAAGGGTCAGCCGGTCTTCGGGTTGCCGTTTATGTTCGAACCGGATGTTCATCAGAAGCTGGTCTCAGGCACGGGATGTCTTGCCACTGCATGACGCCGAACTTTAAGTGGGCGCGAATTTGTGCCAAACTCACAGGCCCAGACCAGATTTGGAGCTTTAAATGGAACATGTCTCTCTGCTTCCCCGTCAACCCGTACCGAAACTTGATGTTGCGCTTGTTTCCGGTGGCCGCTTTGTGATTGGGGCGTCCCCCGGTGAGCGATTCGACCTGCTGGTCTTTTATCGCGGTTTGCATTGTCCGATCTGCGCGAAATACCTGAAAGAACTCGAGCGTCTGACTCCGGAATTTTTGTCACGGGGTGTGCAAGTCGTGGCGATCAGCAGCGACAACCGTGAGCGGGGCGAACAGATGGCGCAAAAGATCGGAGCGAAGGAGATCAAATTCGGCTATGGCTTGCCCCTGCTTAATGCCCGTCAGTGGGGTCTGTATATCAGCGCTTCCAGAGGAGCAACTTCGATCGGGATAGAAGAACCTGCACTGTTCAGTGAACCCGGCGTATTCCTGGTAAGGCCCGACGGGACGCTGTATTACGGTTCGGTTCAGACCATGCCTTTTGCACGGCCGCAGTTTCAGGAACTTCTGGGCGCTATCGACTTTGCCATTGCCAAAGACTACCCGGCACGCGGCGAATTCACCGGGAAGGTCTAGGCGCATTATCGTTCAGTCATTTTGAACCGGCTTGCCGGTGCGAACCGGGTTTCGCCGATAGATAACACACTGGCCCGTTCGTTCGCTTGAATCGACCCACACCGAAGTTTGAAAATTTATCGGCGTGCGCCAACTTGTCGGTGGAAATTATAATCATTCAGGCGATTGTTATGTACTGCTAAAATGCAGACCCCGCCGTCATTACCCAATATGTCATGCAATCTGTACCCGGTCTTGAACGCGATCGAACGTAGCTGCAGTCTTTGCATGTCCGGCATCCTAACCCTAACTCCCGGGATGCACGAGAACCAACAGCTATCGAAGAAGAAAAGGGCTTGCTGAAATGACCATTCGCGTTGCACTCCATCATAAAACCACCTACCACTACGACAATGCGATACAACTGTCGCCGCACGTATTTAGACTGCGTCCGGCAGTCCATTCGCGCACGCCGATTTCCGCCTATTCGCTCAAGGTATTGCCGGAAAAACATTTTATAAATTGGCAGCAGGATCCGTTCGGCAACTATCTGGCACGGGTAGTATTCCCCGAAAAATCCACGGAACTTTCGATCGAGGTTGATCTGATTGCCGAGATGACGGTGTTCAACCCGTTCGATTTTTTTCTGGAAGAATTTGCGGAGAACTATCCATTTAAATATCCGCAGCAATTGCTCAAGGAGCTCGCGCCTTATTTGGAGATACGCGAACGCGGTGAGCTGTTGCAGAAATTCCTGGATGACATCGACCTGAACCCGCGTGGTATCGTCGATTTTCTGGTGGACGTCAACCGGCGTGTGCATCTCGCTGTCAATTATTCCGTGCGCATGGAGCCCGGCGTGCAGACCTGCGAACAAACACTGGGAAACAAGATCGGTTCCTGCAGGGATTCCGGCTGGTTACTGGTGCAGATGCTACGTCATCTGGGGTTGGCTGCACGTTTCGTATCCGGATACCTGGTGCAACTGGTGGCCGATGTCAAATCTCTGGACGGGCCTTCCGGTACCGACAAGGATTTCACCGACCTGCATGCCTGGGCCGAAGTCTATATTCCCGGCGCGGGCTGGATCGGTCTCGACCCAACCTCGGGTCTGTTTGCCGGCGAGGGACACATCCCGCTTGCCTGTACCCCCGATTATGTCAGTGCCGCGCCTGTCACCGGTGGCTTCAGCGGCCAGGCCAACACCACGTTCGCTTTCAGCAACAGCGTGACGCGTATCCATGAAGACCCGCGTGTCACCAAACCCTATTCCGAAGTGCAGTGGGCGTCCATCAACGCGCTTGGCGAAAAGGTGGACAAGGAACTTAAAAAGGGCGACGTTCGGCTCACCATGGGCGGCGAGCCGACCTTTGTTTCCATCGACGATATGGATGAGCCGGAATGGAATACCGATGCCGACGGCAAGCAGAAGCGCAAGCTCGCCGGAGAACTGATGCGTCGATTGCGCGACAGTTTTGCACCGGGCGGCTTGTTGTATCTGGGTCAGGGAAAATGGTATCCGGGCGAACCGCTGCCGCGCTGGCAACTCGCCGCATTCTGGCGCAAAGATGGCAAGCCGGTGTGGAAGGATCCCGCTTTGCAAGCCGACGAAGGCAAAGATTACGGTTTCAAGCGCAAGCACGCCGAGCGCTTCATTCGCGAACTGTCAAAACACCTGGGGCTGAAAGGCCGGCATATCCTTCCCGGCTACGAAGACCCGCTCTATTTCTTATTGCAGGAAGGTCTGTTGCCAAACAATCTCGATCCGCTCAAGGTGGATCTGAAGGATGACCTCGAGCGCATGCGACTTCGAAAAGTGCTGAGTGAAGATATGGGCGAGCCGAGCGGCTATGTGCTGCCGCTGCACTGGAGTCACAAGATAAACAGTTGGAGCAGCAGTCAGTGGAAATTCCGCCGCAGTGAAATGTTCCTGGTGCCCGGCGACTCCGCAATGGGACTACGCCTGCCGTTGAACAGCCTGCCATGGGTGCCCTATGAAGATCGCGACCACGAACACGAACGCAGCCTGTTCGAGGAAGTGGCGCCTTTGGAAGACATCGATTCAGAAATCAGCCGCAGATACAGCAAGACCGGCAAAAAAGCGGCGGCGCATCCGACCGAAATGGAGTCGGCCGATGACGAAGATACTCCGGAAAATCCGAAATACACGCCACACACCGCATTGACGGTGGAAAGCCGCGATGGCCGTCTGTATGTATTCCTGCCGCCCACCAACGAGCTGGAACATTACCTCGACATCATCGCATCCGTTGAGGCCACCGCCGGGAAATTGAAACTGGCCGTCATCATCGAGGGCTACCAGCCGCCCCATGATCTGCGGCTGTCGCGCTTGCCGGTCACTCCCGATCCGGGCGTGATCGAGGTCAATATCCATCCCGCAGCGAGTTGGAAAGATCTGGTGCATAACACCACCACGCTTTACGAACTTGCACGGGTGACACGACTGGGAACAGAAAAATTCATGCTGGACGGACGCCACACCGGCACCGGCGGCGGAAATCACGTCACGCTGGGCGGCATCACGCCTGCCGACAGCCCCATCCTGCGCCGCCCGGATCTGTTGCGCAGCCTGATCACCTACTGGCAGCATCATCCGGCACTTTCCTATCTGTTCTCCGGCCTGTTCATCGGTCCGACCAGCCAGGCACCGCGAGTGGACGAAGCGCGCAACGACAACCTGTACGAACTGGAGATCGCCTTTCAGCAGATGCCGGATGGCGAGGTACCTTCACCATGGATCGTGGACAGACTGCTGCGCAACCTGCTGGTGGACATGACCGGAAACACCCATCGCAGCGAATTTTGCATCGATAAACTCTATGCGCCGGGTTCCGAAACCGGCCGCCTGGGTCTGCTGGAACTGCGCGCTTTCGAGATGCCGCCGCACGCACAGATGAGCCTGATGCAGATGCTGCTGTTGCGTTCACTGGTTGCGTGGTTCTGGAAGCAGCCTTACAAAAAACCACTGGTGCGCTGGGGTACGCAACTGCATGACCGCTTCATGCTGCCGCATTTCATCGCCGCTGACATTCACGACGTCGCGCGCGATCTGCAGGGGGCGGGTTTCGATTTCAAACCGGAATGGATCGCACCGTTCCTGGAGTTTCGCTTTCCGTTGATGGGGACATTGCAGGTCGATGATCTGCAACTTGAACTGCATCAGGCCATCGAGCCGTGGCACGTGCTGGGCGAGGAAATTACCAGTACCGGCATGGCGCGCTATGTGGATTCCTCGGTTGAGCGTCTGCAGGTGAAATTGAGTGGCGCGATGGGGGAACGCTACGCCCTCACCTGCAACGGTCGGCGCGTGCCCTTGCGCGCAACTTCGACGCAGGGGGAAATGATCGCAGGCGTTCGCTATCGCGCATGGAATCCACCTTCCGCGCTGCACCCCACCATTGATGTGCAGGCGCCGCTGATATTCGACATCATAGACACCTGGAGCGGCCGTGCGATCGGCGGCTGTACATACCATGTCAGCCATCCCGGCGGACGCAGCTATGACACGTTACCGGTTAACGCTTACGAGGCAGAAGCACGTCGTGTCAGCCGTTTCTGGGATCACGGTCACACACCGGAAGAAAATCCTGCCGAATTACCGCCGGAAACACCCAACAAGGATTTCCCGTTCACGCTGGATTTGCGCTGGCACGCACGCAAGTGATTAACTATTAAAAAATACAGCCGGGCATGCCCGGATTTTTGCTTTTGTTGGGTAGGTTTGCGCCATGAGCCGTCCCTCAGTCTATGCATTTTTAAGTATCGGTTCTCGGCCGATGCTGACGTTCGCTGCAAAGTCTTGAATGACAGCAGTCGATGTGCTGCTGTCACTGGAGAAAATTACAAAGTTGGAGATATCACTATCTCGATCAAACAATTTCCCACATGAACGCATTTTGATTGTTGCTTCCACGCTGCATGCATGTGCATGTTACTGCGAAACTTTCACACAATTTCGACCGCTGTCCTTAGCAGCATACAATGCGTTATCGACTTTTTGCAGCATCGTATCGAGTGTTTGCGGCGTACTGGAGTGGTGTGCCCCGATACTGATCGTCAATGTAATGAACTCAACTCCAGACTGTATTTTTAATGCGGCAACACTTTCGCGGATACGATCCGCAATAATCAGTAAGTCTGATTGAGAGCAATTCGGCATCAGCATCAGGAACTCTTCCCCTCCCCATCTGGCTGCATAATCATAGGCACGTTTTGTAGACTGCAATACATTGGCAACCGCGCAAAGTGCCAAGTCACCAGCCGCATGTCCATATGTGTCATTTACATTTTTGAAGTAATCAATATCGAGCGAAAGCACACCTATCGAACCATTCGCGCGGGATTGTCGCGCAATCTCTGTCGTGAAACGTTCCATCATGCCGCGTCGATTGAGCAACCCTGTCATTGGATCAATCTCTGTTAGACGATGCAGTTCCTCGGTGCGCTCGCGAACTTTTCCTTCAAGCTCACGATTGTTATCGATGACGAATTTTGCCATGCGTGCGTAGGAGCGCGACAGGTGGGCGATTTCGCCCGAACCTGGCATGGGCGGGTCGACATTAAAATCACCATTTGCAATTTTGTCGGTCGACGCCCGTAATGCGGCAATCGGGATAAGTATCCAGCTGCGCAGCGCCCAGCCTACTATCAGCAATGCCAACAGGAACGCAATGCCAAACATAACAGGCTGCATGAACAGATCGCCAAACAGATTAAGGCTGTGGTCAGCCATCAGCGTTAAGTCGTACCAGCCAACTTCAGGTAAGAAAGCAATGCCGAGAAAATATTTTTGCCCCATGAAATCTACACGCAAAAGATCAGTACCTGCGGGTGAGCTTTCCAGCTTGAGCATAACCTGCCGCAAATTATCGATATCAGATGGGTTTTTCAGCAGCGTATCAACTTTAATGCGCTGCCCGATATCCTTGGCGATGGTCATATAATCGATCAGTTTTGGATCGCTGTTCAACTGAATGGCCATGCTTTTATCTATGAATAGATTGACCACCCCGGGTTGGGTAATATTGACTGTTTTCTTGAGCATGTCAGTCAAGTCGATGCCGGTTCCGATGATTCCCAGTTTTTCGCCGCCATTACGGATTAGCACATTAATCCATACCTTGGTTACATTAAGGTGAACATCTGGATCCACGTTTATCTGATATTCCTTGCCCTCCGCCAGCGTAGCGTAGAACCATTTATCCTTTGCAGCGTTCGGCGATAATACGTAGCGCAGTTGTTTGCCTGCATACTGGTTGGCAGCATCATTGAAATAATAATTACCGCTTTGCAAAAATGCGGAGAAGTAACTGTGATCGCGAAAATTGAAACGATACTTTTCCATCGCCTCAATGCCGAGTTTTCTCATGCCGGGATCTTCTTCGTGCAGTGCCATATTGATGATGGCGGGCTCGGCTGCCATCTGTCTGGCCAGTGCAATCTCGCGAATCAACGGAGACAGGGTGCGATATTTGTCGAACATCACCTGGCGATCGGCAAATTGCCTTCCCCATTGCTGGTTCAATTTTTCCATGAGCTGTTCGGAAAGTAACCAGGTGATCGAAATAAAACCGATAAATATCACGGTCATCAGTAACAGAAATCTGGTTTTAAGTTTCAAATCACGACACTCCGAATATATCCACCAACTAGGTGACAACAGCATCCCTAATTACATCGACAAGGCAATCCCCAACAGCGGATTTTTATCTTACTCTGAACGACAGGTTGAAACCTTACTGACTAACTGCCTGTTCGCGACAATCTCTTCATCGGCCATGGTATAGGAACAGACCTTCATCGTGCTCATCCAGAAGCGCCGTTGAGCGTTAGTAGAACTCCGTCAAGTGACGCTACCAACTCCAAGCTTTCCTTACGGCCCCAGCCTCGCCACGTCCACCGACACTTTCAACTCGTGTTCCTGTCCGCCGAAAACCACGCCCTTGAGCGGCGTGACATCACCATAACCGCGACCCCATGCAACGATGATGTGCTGATCGCCGGGTATCTGATTATTGGTCGGGTCAAAGTCCATCCAGCCGACATCCGGCAAATAGACCGAGAACCATGCGTGCGAGGCATCCGAGCCAACCAGCTTTTCCTGGCCGGGGGGCGGCAGTGTTTCGATATAACCGCTGACGTAGCGAGCCGCCAATCCGTAGGAGCGGATACAGGCGATCGCAATGTGGGCAAAATCCTGGCACACGCCGCGCTTATGCTCGAGTACGGTTTGCACCGGCGTGGACAGGGTGGTGAATTCAGGATCAAAAGTGAAGTCATGGAAGATGCGCTGCATCAGGTCGTTGGCGGCTTCAAATAACGGCCTGCCGGGCAGGAATGAAGGTTGCGCGTAAGCGGCAAGTTCCGGGCTGGTCTTGATGTAGGGCGAGTCCAGTGTGTACTGGCGCGCATCCAGCACTTCAGCGCGCTTGTCATTCTCAAGGATGTTTTTGACCTCCTCCCACGCTACGCTGCGGGAAAGATCGAGTTGCGGGAGATTGCCATGCACTTCCACTTCGCTGATGGCAGTGATGGTGAATGTGCTGTGTGGTTCCGTGATCGCGAAATAGGCGATCTTGTTGCCGAAAAAATCTTCTCTGACACGGAGGTCGGTCTCTTTGGGAGTGATGTCAAGATGCGCCGAGATCAGGTTTTGGTGTTGACACTCGCGCGGTAACAAGCGTGCCTCATTGTAGGTACGCCCGACCTTGCCGGTATATTCATAAGAAGTGGTGTGAGTGACGCGGTAACGCACGGGGTTCGCCTTTAGGATTTTAATCGGGTAATTGCAGATCATGCCCGCAGAGACACTCTGTGCAACCCGGACATCATTTCAAAGCGGTTTCGGACCGCTGTCGTGGCGGAAAAACTTGGCAGTGATGGCTTCAGACAAAGCATTCAACAGGTAGTTGAGGCGGCTCAGATGCTGATCGAGATTCTCACGGATACCATCTTTGGAAATCACCAGCAGATCAGTCAGGTCAACCAGATCGAGCTTGGAGCTGGCTTCCAGCATCAAACGCTGTTCTGCGCTCAAACGTTGCCCCTTGCCGGCATTCGGTAGTTTCGCGACATGCTCTGTCAGCCGGTCGATCTGGAAAGCGAGCGAGCGGGGATTGTTGTAGTCGAGCAGCAACAACTCAAGAAAGGCAGATATTTCGAAGTAGCTGCGATAATGTTGGCGGTAACAGATCGTGTTGTCACTGATGTCCAGCAGGGACTCGATGAGTTGCGTTTCCACACCGTCGCGATGGTACACAGACATGATGCTGCGCAGCAGCGAGATGGTCAGCATGGCGCGTTCCAGACGGCGGCCAATGTCAAGGAACAGCCAGGCTTCGCCGCGGGTCATGTTTTCCATGGATAATCCGCTGAAAGCGCTCAACGTGGTGATCTGCTGATCCAGCAGCTCCTGCAATTGCCACAGCGGATTGGTGCCGAGCTGCTGTGGCTGTGCAAGGTGATCATCCATGTCATCCATCACGCGCCAGATATCAGAGGACCAGAGATCCCGTACCGAATATCCGGTACGCACTACGTTACGCAACAGATTGGCAATGCTTCCGCTGCGCTGTTCGTCAAGCGCGACGGAAATGAGTTCGGATTCCGGTGATTGCAGCAAAGCCGCATCATCATCATCGAGAAAGCCCGGCCGGGTGCCGGTCAGATTGGTGACCCCGCGTAACAGGGCATGCAGGCTCTCCTGATAGTCGGGATCATCATTGTTGGGGTTGGTATACAGCTTCTTTACGGTTGCACGCAGCAAACGAATGCTGCCTTCCGCACGTTCGGCATAGCGTCCTACCCAGTAGATGTTATCCGCAGCCCTGCTGGGTAATGCATGTTCGTTCCCGCCTCCCTCTATTGCGCCGATGTTTCTGGCCGTTTCATACTTGATCTCCGGGCCGGCGGCCATCACCCAGGTGTCCTTGCTGATACTTCCCTCACGTCCCGAGATCAGCATATCGCCTTTTTCCGGTGCGCTGCTGCTGAGTCCTCCCGGCATGATCTCGTAGCCGTTCCGGCCGGCTGCGGCAAAACAACGCAGCATCACCTTGCGAGGTTCGAAGCCCTGCGGGGTGACACAGGGTGCGGTAGAGAAGCTGACATGTTCCTGCCCGACGTAAAAGGCAGGGTTGGCGCGAATGCGTTCGCGTAATTCGGCAAGCTGTTCCCGGCTGAGCAGATGGCCCAATATCGATGTGGTCCCGTGGGCGCGGTAAATCGGTTTGATGACCAGTTTATCCAGATTGGCCAGCACGTGGTCGCGCTCCTTCGGTTGGCCGCACCACCAGGTGGCCGCAGACTGAAGTTTAAGCGTCTCACCGAGGAAGTGCTTGGCAATCGCGGGAAGGAAAGGCTGGATGCCGGGATTTTCGAGAACTCCGCTGCCGAGCGGGTTGGCAATGGCGACGTTGCCACGCCTGGCGACTTCCAACAGACCGGCCACGCCCAATCTTGAGTCTGCAAGCAGTTCCAGCGGATCGCAGTAAGTGTCGTCGACACGGCGGATGATCACATCGACACGCTTCAATCCGGTCAGCGATTTCAGCCAGACATAACCATCACGTACCGTGAGGTCGTCGCCCTGTACCAACGGATAGCCAAGAAAGGCCGCCAGATAGGCATGCTCGAAGTAGGTCTCGTTAAAGGGGCCCGGCGTCAGGAGCACGATACGCGGTGATTCTGCGTGAGGCGGCGCGATCTCGATCAGCCCGGCATGCATGGATTTGAAGAAGTTCGCCAGCCGTCTCGTCTTGGAATGCCGGAATATATTGGGCATCACGCGGGAGACCGCCACGCGGTTCTCAAGTGCGTAGCCTGCGCCTGACGGAGCCTGGGTGCGATTGCTGACCACCCACATCTTCTGGTCCGGGCCGCGCGCGAGATCTGCCGCGTAAAGTAACAGCTGATGATGTCCGCTCAGTTTGACCTGGTCGCAGGCGCGCAGAAATCCGCCATGGTTGTATATCAACTCATGCGGCAGCAGGTTTTTTTTGGTCAGTTCGCGCGGGCCATAAAGATCGGCCAGGATCATGTTCATCAATTCCGCGCGTTGCAGCAGCCCCGCCTCGATATCGCTCCATTCCTCGCCGGAGATCATCATCGGGATCGGGTCCAGCTGCCAGGGGCGATTGGAGCTTCCTTTATCCCCGTAGACGTTGTAAGTGACACCATTCTCGTGCAGCAGTTTAAGTGCTTCATTGCGGCGCAGTTCCACCTCTGCACTGCCAAGCTTTTCCATTTCCTGCATCAGGACAGACCAATGCGGGCGCGCCTGTCCCTGACTATCCAGCATCTCGTCATAGTCGCCCTCACCCAGCAAATAGGAGCCGGGCGCTGAGGTTTGTGTGGTTTGGGTGTTCATGGTGCGAAGTTTAACCTTAGTAGGGTGGAATTGTGCAAATTCCGAGGGTACAAATCCGGGTAGTGGGCGACTCGATAAATATCGCAGCGGGATAGCGCGAACTTTGTTTGCACCGTTGTTGTAGCGGAGCACCAAGCCTGTTTTGGTTGTGACAATGAGATCCCTGTGCAGCATATCTCTGTCGGCAGGCTTGATGTCCTGTTAAAATGCGCGCCTTCACATCACCAGTCAAAACAACCATGCAACAAATACCCGATACCATGACCCCGATTGAACGTCGCTCCAGCATTGGTCTGGCCAGCATCTATGGCCTGCGCATGCTGGGATTGTTCATCATTCTGCCGATCTTTGCCATTTATGCAGAGAATTTGCCCGGCGGCGAAAGCCACCTGCTGATCGGCATCGCGCTCGGCGCATACGGTTTGACGCAGGCGATATTGCAGATACCGGCGGGCTGGATGTCCGACCGTTACGGGCGCAAGCCGGTGATTTACGTCAGTCTGATCCTGTTTGCGGTGGGTAGCTTCATCGCCGCCTATGCGCCCAACATCTACTGGATCATCCTCGGACGGGTGGTGCAGGGCGCCGGTGCGCTGAACGCCGCGGTGATGGCGCTTACCGCCGACCTGACCCGCGAGGAAGTGCGCACCAAGGCGATGGCGATGATCGGCATCACCATCGGCATCACGTTTTCGATCTCGATGGTGCTGTCGCCGATGCTCAACAACCTGATGGGCGTGCCCGGCATCTTTGCGTTGACCGGCGTGCTGGCGCTGCTGGCGATGGGCGTAGTCAAGTTCTATATACCGAATCCCGTGATCACGCGTTTCCACAGCGACACCGAAGCGAGCTGGAGCCATTTCTCCGAGGTGCTGCACAACAAGGACTTGTTGCGTCTCGACTTCGGCATCTTCTCGCTGCACGCGATCCTGATGTCGGTATTCATGCAGGTGCCGTTCGTGATGCAGAAGGATGGTTTGCCGTTATCGCACCACTGGTATATCTATCTGCCGGTGATGCTGGTGGCGTTCATGCTGATGGTGCCGCCCATCATCATCGCGGAAAAGAAGGCCAAGATGAAACAGATCTTCATGCTGTCGATATTCCTGGCGATGTTTGCGCAGGTCGTGCTGATGTTCGCACAGAACAGCCTGTGGGGCGTGGCTGCCGCGCTGCTGGTGTTTTTCACCGCGTTCAACGTACTGGAAGCGACCCTGCCCTCGATGATCAGCAAGATCGCGCCGCTGGCTTCGAAAGGTACCGCGATGGGCGTATACAGCAGTGTTCAGTTCCTTGGCGCATTCTCCGGCGCGACGATAGGCGGCGCGCTGCTGCAATTCGTCGGTGGCGATTCGGTGTTCGTGTTCGCCATCGTACTGTTGTTGCTATGGCTGATCGTCGCTTCCACGATGAAGCCGCCGGCACTGGTGCGCACCAAACTTTATCATTTGTCCGAAATGAACGAGGCCGCTGCGGTAGAATTGCAAAAGCAGCTTGCGCAACTGCAGGGTGTGCGCGAAGTGATGGTGGTGGCAGCGGAAAGCATCGCCTGCCTCAAGGTGGAAATGCAGGGCTATGATGAAGCGGCGGTAGATAAACTCGTGATGAAAGGAGCAGCAAATGGCATCGGTGAATAAGGCAATTCTGGTAGGGAATCTCGGCAAAGACCCCGAGGTAAGGTATATGCCCAGCGGTGAAGCGATCGCCAATATAACGTTGGCGACCACCGATACCTGGAAGGACAAGAGCGGCGAAAAACAGGAAAAGACCGAGTGGCATCGTGTTTCGTTCTTTGGCCGTCAGGCCGAAGTGGTCGGCGAGTATCTGAAAAAAGGCTCGCAGATCTATGTCGAAGGTCGTATCCAGACGCGCAAATGGCAGGACAAGGAAGGTCAGGACCGCTATACCACCGAGATCGTTGCGGATCGGATGCAGATGCTGGGCGGCAAGTCGTCCGGCAGTGGCAGTTTCGAAGTGGTGGAAAATAAGCCGGCGGCATCATCGGGTGGCGCAGCCTCTGCCAAGGCAGCACCGGCAGCCAAAGGCAGCTTCGATAATTTCGACGACGATATCCCGTTTTAAAGAATACCTGCGATAGCAATCGTAAAGTATTAGTTAAAGGCCCATGTAAACATGGGCTTTTTTTGGTCACGGTTTTTGCCGCTTTCCGATCAAAACCGTAGACACCGAATATGGATTTGACGATCCCGGACTATTCGTCAGTCTCTTAATGGATATCCAGTTTTTTCATTTTTTCCCAGAGATTTTTCCGGCTGATTCCTAGCGCAGTGGCAGTCTCGAGGATATGTCCGTCATGGCTGCGCAATATGTCCTGGATGAATTTTCGTTCACATGCATGAAGATACTCGTTCAGCGATTCGGTGCTTTTGGATAGCTCAGCTGGCGCAATCGGCACGTCATCAAACAGCAGTTCTGCAGTGAGCACATTTTGTTGGGAGAGGATGCATGCGCGCTCCAGACAATGTTTGAGTTCGCGGATGTTGCCCGGCCAGGGGTGATCCAGCAGGGCTTTTTCGGCTGACCGGCTCAGGCTGCGCGGGTCGGATTGTTCAGTCGACCATGTTTCCAGCAAACGCCCGGCCAGCCACGGGATATCTTCCTTGCGTTCGCGCAGAGGAGGGATTGGCAGATGAATGACGTGGATACGGTAATACAGATATTCGCGGAATCTGCCTTCTTTCACCATCTTCTTCTTCTTCTTCTTCATATCTTGATGTGTTGCACAGACCAGCTGGATGTCTACCGGGATGGGCGTTTTGCCGCCGACACGGATGATCTGGCGTTCCTGTATGGCACGCAATAGCTTGACTTGCATCGTCGGCGACATCTCGCCGATCTCATCAAGGAACAGTGTGCCGCCGATGACCAGATCAAAACTCTCTTTTTGTCGCGTACAGCCTCAGTGAAGGAACCCTTGACATGGCCAAACAATTCCGATTCCAGTAGCGTCTCGGTCAGGATCCCGCAATTGACCGCAATAAACGGCGTAGCACCGGCCGGATCGTGTTGGTGGTGGAGTGCACGAGCCACCCATTCTTTGCCATCACCGGATTCACCGGTGATCAATACCGAAGTCCAATTTTGGGCGGCCCGAGGTAACAGTGACTCAACTGTGCGCATCGCATTTGAGATACCCAATTTGTTATCACCGACTACCCGAGGCATTGCTTCGCAACACAAGCGTTTTTACTGTTTCCAGAAGCCCATGGATGTCCAGCGGTTTGGTGAGGTAGCCTTGCGCGCCAAGCTTAAGGAGCCGCACGGCACGATCGATCGTGCCGTAACCCGTGGTGAAAATGAAAGGCGGTAGTGTGGTTGTCGTCGACTTCATTTGCACAAACAGATCTTCGCCATTGATGTCGGGGAGTTGTATATCGCTGACTACCACAACGTAGCGATTGTGCTTCAGCGCATGTATCGCTTCTCGTCCGGTCTTTAACCACTTCTGAACCTGCATGAAGCGCGATCAATACTTCATTCGGTTGATAAGCCGCAAGCCATGAATCGTGCTTAATCAAGCTGCCAAGTTCTACTGGGTGTTGGAAATTGAAATCCACTTGGTTTCACCGACCGGTAGATATGGTCGAATAGCAGAACTCTCAGTTGCCGCAATAACTTGTCAGCTCTCGATCGGATCCGCCACGCCATTACGTTGCCTGGCTACATGACCTGCAGGTGACAATGTGCGGCAACGCACAGACGCAAAAGACAAGTCTGCATAAAGTCACGTCAGACACTCGCAGGGCATATACCCGCGGCATTGCGTATCCACCGCATGGCATATCGATGGCGGGGGCTTGGTTCTTGATTTCGCAGTTGCTGTTTTTCGATCGACACGATGAGACAAGTAGACCTCAATAACTGCAAGTTAAAAAGATATTACTCATGCGGCTTGGTGGAGTGCATGAAGAAGGATTTTTGCGAATTCTCCATCAATTGCGCGGATGCAGGGAAATATTGCGGACACCCGAGTAACAAATATAACGAAACAATAAATCGGGCATTAATTGAAATGAGCGATCAAGAGAGGGCTGTAGATTCGGCAGCAATAATGTAGCTTCTTGGCACTTCGTATAAACCTAACCGCTATGGAGCACCCATGGATCAATCCGAGCTTATTGAACACGTTGCAAAGGAGTTGGGTATCTCGAACACTTTGTCGCAGCGGTTGCTGAAGGCGACACTGCGGGAGATTCGCGACCTGCTCCGGGTCGGACACGCGGTCACCATTCCGCACCTTGGCACCTTCGACACGGCGACGTACGAGGAGCACCGCGGTTATCGGCCTGCCAGTCATGACTTTGCGATTTTCCCGAAGCGACGCGTGCCGGTGTTTCGCACGGGCACATTGCTCCGTGAAGACGTTCACGATATCGAATCGGACGAAGCAGGCGCGCCGGCATGAGTGACGATAACAAAATCACGCTTCACGCATTTACGGCGCTGGTGGCCGGGCGTGCCAAGGTCAGTAGTGCCGACGCAAACACCTATATCCACCAACTCGCAAAAACCATGGCAGAAGGTTTGGAGAAGGGCGATTACATTCATCTGTATCGCTTTGGACGTTTCCAGACGACCCATGTCGATGAACAGGCGGGGCACAATCCCAACTCCGGCGCGCCGTTAACGATTCCCGAGCACTCGCGTGTTCAATTTCATCCCTACAGCGCACTGCGTTTCGCTGTCAACGCGCCCTTCAGTCAGTTGCGAATCAAGGAGCTCTCTCCGGACAAAACAGCTTGGCGTACCAGAAACGGCGTCTGGGTTTTGCTGGCGCTGCTGGTATTGCTGCTGATCTTGCTCGGCCTCAGCGTGAAGAGTTGGATATACGGTCAGGATGTATCCGTAGTGCCGCAGGAGATGGCATCTGAAAAAACCGTAGTGGCGCACAACGTTCAAACTCCCGATACAGCAGCACCTGTTACCGTCCCTGCCGCACCGGCAGAAATGGAACCTGCCCCGACTACAAAGGCTGCGTCGACAGGGGTTGTCGTCGCGCCCGGCGACACGTTGTGGGCGATCGCTGCGACCAGATGGGGCGATCCCTATTGGTGGCCACTTATCTATGCGGAGAACAGACCAGAGCTGTCCCGTCTAAACCCGGACCTGATCGATAGCGGGATCACACTGCGCATACCCGCTCTGGCCGGTAGCGTGAACAGTCCCATGGCCGCGGACCTCCGCCTCAAAACGAACGCTTACCAAATAGTGGCCGACGATTACCGGAAACTCGGCAATCCACGAGCCACAGAATACGCGACGGTTGCTGCTCAATATTCCGCCAGTTTACTTAAATGAACTGCGAGCTTCCAATGAAATCCAGCATCCACGCCAGTTTTTCTCGTAGGACATACACCGACGACATAATCAGACAAAGGCCTATACCTTGCACATGTCAAATAGGTTCAAATGCCATGGGGATTTTGTGTTCAAACAGTCAAAAGACATATCGCACAGGTCCGGATCAAATTCGTTAAAGAATATTACCCAAGACGCGGGCATTACTAATTAGATATGCCCGTAACAAAAAATCAGTCATTAAAATCAAGGAGAAAAATATGAATATCCAAGCTGGTTTTAAAGCATTGCCAAGCGTCGTGGGCCTGACCATGTTATTTGCACTTTCTTCCAGCGCATTTGCTGCCGTAGACGCCGATGCAGCAAAAGTTTTGGCACGTGAGAACAGTTGTTTCAAATGTCATGGTATTTCAAAAGCCAAAGACGGCCCTGGCTATACCGATGTTGCCGCCAAATATCGTGGCAAGGCCGATGCAGAAGCAAAACTAATCCATCACATTACATCAGGTGAGATGGCGAAATTCCCCGATGGTCATGAAGAAGCCCACAAGAATC
>JBBQNH010000012.1:0-42037 GCA_038329705.1 Burkholderiales bacterium
CATCCGGCTTTATGACGAAGCGGATTTTCTGCAACGCGCAGAATTCACCGACCCGGAAATATTCCGGGTCTCGTTGGCGACCGTGATCCTGCGCATGAGTGCGCTTGAACTTGGAGAAATATCAGAATTCCCGTTCATAGAGCCGCCCACCCCGCGCATGATCGCGGACGGCTACCAGCTGCTTGCCGAACTCGGCGCGATCGACGACGCGAAACGGCTTACCAAGCTGGGTCGTGAACTCGCCAGGTTGCCCCTCGATCCCAAGATCGCGCGATTGCTGCTGGCGGGACGGCAATACCACTGCCTGACGGAGATACTGATCATCGCCAGCGCGCTGTCAGTGCAGGATCCGCGCGAACGTCCGCTGGATAGACAGGAAGCGGCTGATGCGGCACACAAGCGCTTTTCCGACGAGCGCTCCGATTTTTTTGCCTACGTGAAAATCTGGGCATGGTTCGAGCAGGCGGTGGCACACAAAAAATCCAATCGCCTGCTGGCTGAAGAATGCCGCAAAAACTTTCTGTCGCCGCTGCGTTTGCGCGAATGGCGCGAACTGCACCAGCAGCTGCATGCACAGGTGGCCGAGATGGGCATGCGCGGCGGCGATAAATTATTGTCCGGGAACCCGGACGGGAAACCGGCGACTTATGAGCAGATCCACAAGGCGCTGCTGTGCGGGCTGATCGGCAACATCGGCATGAAGGGCGTGGAGGGCAACGAATATCTCGGCGCGCGCGGGATCAAGTTCTTCATTGCGCCAAATTCGGTGCTGGCGAAAAAAGGCACGAAATGGGTGATGGCAGGCGAACTGGTCGAGACGCATCGTCTGTATGCGCGCGTCGTGGCGCGCATCGACCCGGAATGGCTGGAAGAGACAGGCGCGCATCTGATCAAGCGGCATTATTACGATCCGCATTGGGAGAAGAAGGCTGCGCAGGTGGTGGCATACGAGCGCAGCACGCTGCACGGCTTGCTGCTGAATGCCAAGAAGCGCGTGCACTACGGGCCGATGAACGTGGCCGAGTCGCGCGAGGTGTTCATCCGTCAGGCCCTGGTCGGCGGCGAGTTCGAGACGCGCGCAGCGTTCTATGCGCACAATCAAAAACTGATCGCCGATATCGAGGCGCTGGAGCACAAGTCACGCCGGCCCGATGTGCTGGTGGATGATGAGTTGATCTTTGCGTTTTACGACAGCTGCATTCCTGCGAACATCCACAATGGAGCGGCATTCGAACATTGGCGCAAGGAGGCGGAGCGCGCGGATTCGAGACTGTTATACCTGAAAAAAGACGACCTGATGCGCCACGAAGCGGCGGGCATCACCACCGACCAGTTTCCGCCTAATTTGAAAATTGACAACGTCAGCTTCGCGTTGAGTTACAACTTTTCGCCGGGCAGGAGCGATGACGGAATCACACTCACCGTGCCGCTTGCGCTGATCAATCAAGTCAGCCCGTCGCGTTGCGAATGGCTGATACCGGGGATACTGGCGGAGAAGGCCACCCAACTTATCAAGACGTTGCCGCAAAAGTTGCGTCGCCATCTGGTGCCGGTGCCGGAATTCGCAGCGGCATTCTGTCGCGAAGTACCCGCATCGAATACGCCCCTGTTGCAGGCGCTGGTCCGGTACATCCGCGGGCAGAGACAAATCGATGTGCCGCCGGATGCGTTTCGCCTTGAACATTTGCCTCCGCATCTGCTGATGAATTTCCGGATAGTGGACGAGCATGGCCGACAGCTGGGCATGTCACGTAACTTCGCCCAACTGCACGCCGAGCATGCGCCTAATGTCGCGCCGGCGGTGATTGTGACGTCGGGGTCGGCAGCGGAGGAAAGAGGTGAGGCCGTGACCGAACAGCGCTACACGTCGTGGAGCTTTGGCGATTTTGCCGAAACTCGCGTAGTGAAGCGCGCCGGACAGCACGTCACGCTGTTCAACGCGCTGGTCGATGATGGTGATGCCGTGCTGCTGCATGCTTTCGATACTCGTGACGGTGCACAGGCAGCACATCGCGGTGGATTGCGCCGCTTGTTCATGCTGCTGTTGAAGGAGCAAGTGAGATATCTGGCAAAGAACCTGCCCGATGCACAACGGCTGGGCATGCTGTTCATGGCGCCCAATTCTCCTTTTTGTGGCACGCAGCAGGAATTGCAAGACCAGATACTGGCAATGACCTTCGAACGCTGTTGCCTGAACGACCCCCTGCCGACAAACGAATTGGAATTCACCGCGCGCGGCAAGGAGGCGAAGAACCGACTGCTGCTGGTCGCGCAGGAGATCGCGCGCCTGATTGGCAATGTCTTGACGGAGTATCAGGCCGTGCAAAAGAGCTTGCCGCAGACCAAGCCACATCTGCAGGCAAACCAGGATGTGCGCACCCAGCTGGAATGGCTGTTGCACAAGCGCTTCATCGCAGAAACACCGTATGATCGTTTGCAACATGTGCCGCGCTATCTCAAGGCTATCAGTCTGCGCATCGAAAAGCTGCGCAGCAACCCGGCGCGCGACGCCCAATGTATGGCACAGATGCAAGCGCTGACACAAGCATGGCATAAGCTGCGTCAGGAGCAGCAGGGCAACAGCGATCCGCGTGTCGACGAATTCGCCTGGATGTTGCAGGAGCTGCGCGTATCGCTGTTTGCGCAGGAACTGAAAACACCGGTGATCGTGTCGTTAAAGCGCCTGGAGAAAATGCTGGCCGTGATCAGAAGCTAACAATCAGCCAGGATGAAATCTGAAGTTGCGCCCGGATTGATTGATAAATATTGTCAATTGCTGACAATAAATGGCCGCATTCCGTTAGAGTGTGACAGGCGTAAAATTTATAACCATATGAAAACAAAAGGTTGTAATATTGGCGTGGCTATTGCTTTTGCACCACACGCATTATGATTTATAGCGTTCAACAACAGGTTGGCTGGCATTGTTTGCCAGAATTGTCGAGCAGTTAGGATAAATGGGCGGCCTGTTCGAATGTTCAGCAAGTTAACGCAAGGGGAGTTGAAAACATGAAAGCCGTTCAGCAAGGTTTTACCTTGATCGAATTGATGATCGTGGTTGCGATCATCGGCATTCTCGCCGCCGTGGCCATTCCGGCGTACGGTGACTACACTGCAAGAGCCCAGGCTGCGGAAGCTTTTACGCTGATGGACGGCTTGAAGACTCCTTTGGCCGAGTTGTATTTTTCTTCAGGCGGGTTCGGTGTCGCTAGTGTCACGGTCACCCCGACTGCCAATCAGGTGGCCGGCATGGTGTCAGGAAGATATGTTGCCGGCATGTCTGTTCCGGCGGGGAAAACCAGCCTGGTGGCGACCTTTAGAACCACCAACATCAGCTCACGACTGCTTGGCACCAACCCATTGAGTGTGCACATGATGTTCAACCCGGTAACCGGTTCATGGTCTTGCGCGAACGGGGATGGTTCTGCGGACGACTTTACGTCAGTTGTTACCGCTTCCAGTGTTGCTTTGACAGGTACAAACCAGATACCGCCATCCGTTTTGCCCAAGTCCTGCAGCTAGCAAACCTGAAAAGTCCCGTTGGGAAACGCCTGTCGAGCGATGCTCGGCAAACCTTTGCCTGACCACATTGCCCGTCAAGTGTAGGGCTTTGGCAAACAAATCCAAACTCGCTAACGCAAAGCTTGAACCTGCGTCATGCGCACATGCAACTTGCGTGTAAAGTTCGGCATGTATAATCCGCATCATTCAAAACACCCCGAAACTTAAATGTCCACAACCATCCTGATCATCGGCCTGATGTTGTTTTTCGCACACTTCCTGTCACTTCAATTCGGCAAGACCAATATCCCGGATGTGCTGGTGTTGATGCTGGTCGGTATCGTGATCGGTCCGTTATTCGGTATCGCCACGCCGGAAGACTTCGGCAAGATTGGTTCTTTGATCGCCACTATTGCACTGGTCGTGATCCTGTTCGAGGGCGGTACGACCCTGAACCTGGACGAGTTGGGCAAATCGCTGGGCATGACCGGACTGTTGGCACTGGTCAGTTTCGTGTTGACTGCCGCCATCATTGGGGCAATCGGGTTTTATTTTCTGCGCTTGGAGCTGTTGCCCGCAATCATGCTTGGCGTCACCCTGGGCAACACCTCTTCATCGGTTGTCATCCCGATGGTGAAGTCGCTGAAAATGTCGAACAAACCCGCCACCGTGCTGGTGCTGGAATCGGCGTTGACCGACGTGCTCAGTATCGTCGGCGTATTTGCATTGCTGCAGATATATACCAAAGGTGGGGTCGAGGCCGGCGGGTTGGTTGGCAGCGTGTTGGCTTCGCTGATCTTTGCGGTGGTGTTCGGCGTGTTGGGTGGTATCGGCTGGCTGTTGGTGCTGGGCAAGGTGCGCGGATTCCCCAACACCATTTCATCCACCCTCGCGTATGTGTTCATCGTTTATGGCCTGACCGAAATGCTGCATTTTTCCGGCGCGATTGCAGCGCTGGCACTGGGCTTCTCACTGACCAACTTTCAGAAATTCAACCTCTACCGTATTCCAAATGTTGACAAGAACATCGTGCCGCTGAATGAAATAGACCTGGCGTTCTATAGCGAAGCCGTGTTCCTGCTGAAGACTTACTTCTTTGTATATCTTGGGATATCCATCCATTTTAGTGACGTTGCACTGGGTGTCACTGCAATCTCGATGATGGTGTTGGTATATGCCATGCGTCTGATACTTGCACGCATGATCTTTCGTAGCGATAGTTTCAATTTGCGCGATACCGCCATCAGTTCGATGATGGCGCCCAAGGGGTTGGCATCCGCCGTGTTGGCCACCCTGCCGCTGCAATTCGGGGTTGTCGGTGGAGAATTGATCCGCGATACGACTTATATGGTGGTGCTGGTCAGTATCACCCTCACCGCGTTGCTGGTGATGATCTACCCCAATCGCGTTGCGCAACATGTGTATGCATTGACATTGAACAAGCCGCTGCTTCCGCCGGCGAGCGCAGAGTCAAATACGGGGACCTAGCATATACGTTGCCGGGCCCCCGAATCTTCCGTTGCTATGATGGTTGGACAAGCAGGCGTTTTACCTTGGCAAACGATAACAGCCCACGCAACCGTGGCTCATTGCTTTCTGCAGTCTCCATCACGGGCAAGTGTGTCAAACCGGTTTCATTGAGAACCTCCCATACGTCTCCGACCGTGGATTGCTCGATCTTCCTGATATCGACTACCCTCCAATCGATGATTTTTTGCATGATGTCCCTTACCAGCACGTCATCATGGTTGCACTCCGTAAATCGCATGTATTGCTGGGGTTTCTCGCCCAGGATGTCATAGGCTGTGAGCATGCCGATGACATCCTTCCTTTTTTCATCAGTGACGAAGGCGCACCTGACACCGGTGTGCTTCATGTGGTCGAGCGCTTCATCCAGGGGTGCTGTTTCGGGCAACGTCACGGAGGATCGTGACCTGAAGTCGATCATTACCGACAAGGCTGGATCTGTAGTGCTCACATACCAGGATTCGACGCCCGGTATCGGCAGGCTGTCACTTGCAATGGATTCCAATTTCAACTTCGGGGTAGGCTTTAATTTCAGCATGGTATTCGGCATGTCTGTCTTCCCTGGTTGCGTTTTAAAGCAAGGACGATATTGATCTCCTTGTCCCATAGACTTCGCACTTCCGCCTTTTGGCAGGCAGTGAAAGTGCTAACAGATTATTTTTATGACTGGAGCGGGTCAACGGAAACAAGACGAAAGGCTGGACACTTTGATCCGCGTGAATATTTGACCGACCAACGGCCTGGAACGCAGATGAACGGCAAACCGGTCTGGCGCGGGCCGGTGCAATGAGTAGCCTGATATAGGTAAATCCGCCACATTGCCCTACGGTATAATCCGCGCAATTCTGTCAAGCAGCGAAAGTAGAGATTATGGATGAGCAATTGCGCGAAGCCGCACTGCAATATCACCGCCAGGCACCGGCGGGCAAGATCACCGTTACCCCGAGCAAACCGATGATCACCCAGCGCGACCTTGCGTTGGCCTACTCCCCCGGGGTTGCGGCGGCCTGCGAGGCCATTGTGGAAAATCCTGCGGAGGCGCGCAACATGACCTCGCGCGGCAATCTGGTTGCGGTGATCACCAATGGCACGGCAGTGCTGGGCTTGGGCGCGATCGGTCCGCTGGCCTCCAAGCCGGTGATGGAAGGCAAGGCGATGTTGTTCAAGAAGTTCGCCGGGATCGACGTGTTCGATCTGGAGATCGACGAACGCGATCCGGACAAACTGGTGGATATCATCGCCTCCCTGGAGCCGACCTTTGGCGGCATCAACCTGGAAGACATCAAGGCACCGGAATGTTTCTACATCGAGCGCAAGTTGCGCGAACGGATGAAGATACCGGTATTCCACGACGATCAGCACGGCACGGCGATCATCGTCGGCGCGGCGTTGCTGAACGGTCTCAAAGTGGTCGGCAAAGACATCGCAAAGATCAGGCTGGTGGTATCGGGTGCCGGAGCGGCCGCACTGGCTTGCCTGGATATGCTGGTCAGTCTCGGCGTACGCATGGAAAACATCATCGTCACCGACGTCAAGGGTGTGGTCTACCAGGGTCGCACCGAAGAGATGGACGAAAACAAGGCGCGCTATGCGGTGCAGACAACCGCGCGCACGCTGGGTGAAGTGATTGCCGGAGCAGATGTGTTCCTCGGTTTGTCCGCAGGCGGGGTGTTGAAGCCGGAGATGGTAAAGAAAATGGGCGACAGCCCGTTGATCTTCGCGCTGGCCAATCCCGCTCCGGAGATTTTGCCCGATGCGGCCAAGGCTGCCCGTCCTGATGCGATCCTGGCTACCGGTCGCTCGGATTATCCGAACCAGGTCAATAACGCGCTGTGCTTTCCGTTCATCTTTCGCGGTGCGCTGGATGTGGGTGCTTCCACGATCAACGAGGAGATGAAGCGCGCCGCGGTATACGCGATCGCCGAATTGGCGCAGGGCGAACAATCGGATGAGGAAGAGGGAATCTATGGCGACGAGAACCTGAGTTTCGGCCCGGATCATCTGATACCCAAGCCGTTCGATCCCCGTCTGATCACGCGTATCGCACCGGCCGTGGCGCAGGCCGCGATGGACAGCGGAGTGGCGGAACGGCCGATTGCCGACATGGCCGCGTACCGCGAGCATCTGGCCGGTTTTGTCTACCATTCCAACATGCTGATGAAGCCGGTGTTCGATGCCGCAAAGCGTGCGCCGCAGCGCCTGGTTTATGCGGAGGGAGAGGAGTCTCGTGTGTTGCATGCGGTACAGACAGTGGTGGACGAAGGTATGGCCTATCCGATACTGGTGGGCCGCCCCGAGGTGATCGAACAGCGCATCGCCAAACTCGGGCTGCGAATACGCGCCGGTGAACATTTCGAGCTGGTCAATCCTGAGAGCGATGCCCGCTACCGCGAATACTGGGGCGAATACCATCACCTGATGCAACGGCATGGTGTCACACCGGCGACTGCCAAACGCGCATTGCGCCGCAGCAACACCCTGATCGCCGCAATGCTGGTACGTATGGGCGCGGCGGACGCGATGCTGTGCGGGACAGTCTCCCAGCCGGTCAGGCATCTTCGCTATATCGACGAGGTGATCGGACGCCGCCCCGGCGTGAATGTCTATGCGGCGATGAACATCCTGATGCTGCCCAAACATACGCTGTTCATTTGCGACACCCACGTCAATCTAGATCCGAACGCCGAACAGGTTGCCGAAATGACCATTCTGGCTGCGGAGGAGATGCGCCGCTTCGGCCTGACGCCGAAAGCGGCGTTGTTGTCACATTCTAATTTTGGCAGTCACGGGGACGCTTCCGCACGCAAGATGAGTCAAGCGCGCGATTTGCTGGAAAAACTCGCGCCGGAACTGGAAGTCGACGGAGAGATGCATGGTGATGCCGCGCTGTCAGAGAGTTTGCGCAAAACCACTTTTCCGGAATCATGTTTGAAAGGCACGGCGAATCTGCTCATCATGCCGAATCTGGATGCGGCCAATATCGCCTACAACCTGTTGAAAATGACCGGGGGCGACGGTATCACGATCGGATCGATCCTGTTGGGAGCGAACAAGTCGGTGCATATTCTGACTACCACGGCCACGGTGCGACGCATCGTGAACATGAGTGCGCTGGCGGTGGCCGGCGTCAAATTACACTAGGGAGATATCAGTATGACAATGAACAACCAGGAAGTCGGCATGTTGCGAACGGAAGTGGAAATACTGATGCGTGAGCGCGGCAGGTTACTCAAAGTGGTGGGTGCGGCGGCGGTGCTGGTGGCAAATGCCGACCCGAAGTCTTTCCGGGACGAAGCGATGGATGCCGCAGAGATGTTGTCGGAAACCCTGAATGCCTTGCCGGAAGAGACGTTGAAAGACGCGCTTGAATCGGTGCATGCAGTAGCCGAATAGCGGACTGATGAAAGAGCGCGTCGGACTGATACTCACCGGCGGCGGCGCGCGGGCCGCTTACCAGGTCGGCGTGCTCAAGGCGATTGCGGAGTTTTTGCCGCGCCGCGCGCGCAGTCCGTTTCCAATCATCTGCGGCACCTCCGCAGGGGCGCTTAATGCCGCCACGCTGGCAATAAACGCGAAGAGTTTCAGCATGGGCGTGCAGTATCTGGTCAATACCTGGAAGAACTTTCACGCCAACCGGATCTATCGCACCGATGTGGTCGGTGTGTTCAACAACTCCATGCTGTGGTTGGCCGGGGTGATCTTCAACATGATCGGGATCAACCGGCTCACCAGGGTCTCTTTGCTCGATAATTCGCCGCTGGTCGAATTTCTCGATGAGATGCTTCCCTGCGAGAAAATTCAGGAAAGCATCGACAGCGGGGTGTTGCATGCGCTGGGCATCACCGTATCCGGCTATGGTTCGGGGGAATCGGTCACGTTTTATCAGGGGGTGAAAAGCCTGCATCCCTGGCGACGCACCGGCAGAGTGGGTGTGCCAACGCAGATCGAGGCCAAACACCTGTTGGCTTCATCTGCATTGCCTTTCATTTTCCCGGCAACACAGATAAACCGCGAATATTTCGGCGATGGTTCGATGCGGCAGATGGCGCCTATCAGTTCCGCGCTGCGCCTGGGTGCCACTCGCGTGTTGATCGTCGGCGTGACGCCAAACGGCAATGGCGAACGTCCCACCCGTTCGGATATCAACGAATACCCATCACTGGCGAGGATCGCCGGACATACACTGAACAGTATTTTTCTCGATCGCATGGAAGTGGATCTGGAGCGGCTGAGAAGTATCAACGATCTGGTCGCGTTCATCCCCGAGGAAATGCGGGTGCAAGCCAATCTCAAGCACATCGATGTGCTGGTCTTGTCACCCAGCCAACCGATAGAAAAGATCGCCGAACGATACGCTTCAGAACTGCCCTGGACGATACGGCTGCTGATGCGTCTGATCGGTGCCAGGGACAGTGGCGGGATTCTGGTCAGCTATCTGCTATCCGAAAGCAAATACACCCGCGCACTGATCGAACTGGGCTATCAGGATGCACTGCAGCGGCGTGAGGAAATCATGAGTTTTATTGATATCAAGCAACGCCATGATGTTGATGTGCCGCGATGAAGACCGGGATCGTCAGTGAGCGTACCTGGCTGTTGTTGAATATGCTGGCAGACGGTGAATTCCATTCCGGCGAGGTGTTGGCGAGCCGTTTGGGCGTGTCGCGTGCCAGCGTATTCAGTGATCTTGCCAAGGTTGCGGACTGCGGCGTGTCGCTGCAGCGGGTACGCGGTCGCGGTTATCGTCTGGCACGTCCGTGGCAACGTTTGGAACGTGATGAAATCCTGCGCTGGCTGGACTACGAAAACCAATTGTCCGGGCAACCGACGGATGCCGGACTGTTCAATATTGAATTGTTTGCACATGCAGCTTCAAGCAATACCCTGCTGTTGCAACGTGCGGCATCTGAAGTTGCAAATGGTGGGTTGCCCAGTGGGAGTGTGCTGGCAGTGGAGTTGCAGACAGCCGGTCGGGGCCGAAGGGGGCGCATCTGGTACTCAGGCCTGGGTACGGCGCTGACGTTTTCACTGTTGTGGCGGTTTGATCGCGGTTTGAATGCATTGTCCGGATTGAGTCTGGCGACCGGGGTGGCGATCGTGCGAGCGCTGGGCAAACTGGGTGTGCAAGAGGTGCAGCTGAAATGGCCGAATGACGTTTTGACGGCGCAGGGTAAATTGGCGGGTGTACTCATCGAGGCACAGGGTGACATGCTGGGACCCAGTACAGTGGTGATCGGGATCGGCTTGAATTACACCTTGCCGGGTAATCTGGCGGAACAGATCGGCCAACCCGCATCCGCGCTGGATGAAGTTTGCACGGAGCTCCCGACACGCAATCGATTGCTGGCAGTTTTGTTGCTCGAGTTGCATTGTGTGTTGCACCAGTTCTCCCGGAACGGATTCGCTGCCCCATTGCGTGAAGAGTGGGAGCGCTATCATATCCACCAGAACAAGCCGGTACGTTTGCTCATGGCGGACGGCCAAACGGTAAATGGAGTTGCGTGCGGGATTGGCGAAAATGGAGAACTATGCCTGGAAACATCACAGGGGGTGATGCGTTTCAATACCGGAGAAGTGGAGGGTATGGCACGATGAGCCTTGAAAAGATAAATATTCCGGAGATCGAACCGGCGCTATCAGATTTACGCGCACAGCCAGATCTGGAACCGGGGTGTTGCGGATGAAGTTGCTGATAGATGCCGGGAATTCCCTTGTCAAATGGGCGCTGGTGAACGGGGATGAGTGGCTGTGCCGGGGAGTCCTGCCGACAGTGCAGGCGGACAGGCTGTCACTTGATATCGCCGGGCAGATTACCCGGCAAAGCCCTGGTTCGGGTTTGCAGGACATACAGCAGATCTGGGCGAGTAATGTTGCCGGCGAAGTGTGCGCCGGGCATATTCGCGATATCGGCACCGCGAAAACCGCCCAGCCGAATTTCATTGAGGCACAGAAGTTCCAGTGCGGCGTGATCAACGGTTATACCAGCGCATCTCAACTGGGCAGTGACCGTTGGGCGACACTGATCGCGGTCTGGCACCTGGTACAGGGAACCTGCCTGGTGGTTAACAGCGGGACGGCGACCACCATAGACACCCTGAATGCACAGGGCGAATTTACCGGTGGATTGATCGTGCCGGGAATCGAGTTGATGCAGCGCAGTCTGGTGGCCGCGACCGATCAGTTGCAATCGGCGCCCGGAGTGTATGCAGCTTTCCCGCGTAACAGTGCAGATGCTATCTACAGTGGCGCGATTCAAGCTATTGGCGGCGCGATAGAGCGCCAATATGCTTTGCTGAAAAGTGACGATGCACCGGTAATATTGGGCGGCGGTGCGGCAGGTCTGATATTGCCATACCTTAGCCCAAAGCTTTTTGGTGTGCCGCCGCGAATCGTGGACAACCTTGTGCTGCTTGGATTGCTGTTGATAGCCCGGGAAGCGGATTGATTTTGAATGTTAAGGAATAGATCAGACGATGAGAAACTTGTTCTGGGTATTATTGCTGGGGAACGTGATCTTGTTTGCGCTGATGCAGCGCGGCGGGTTTGGCTGGGGAAAACAGGAAATACAGGCACAACCTGATTTGCACGGCGAAATGATACGCTTGCTACCCGCTCAGCCAGCTTCGCCGGCAAAGCAATCGTCCCCGTCCAAACCGGTGTCTGTCCCGCTGCCCAGCCATGCTCCGGCAGCGCCCCGGCCAGCTGCCACCTCGAAACTGAATCTCTCCATGGATATGACTACACCGGAGGCGGTCAAACCGGCAGTACCGATCTGTATGGAGTGGGGCGAATTTTCAGGCCCTGATCTGGCGCGAGCTACTGCTGCATTGTCCGCCATGCAACTGGGTGATAGATTAAGTCAGCGTCAGGCCGAGCGGGAGATCGGGTACTGGGTGTATATGCCACCGCTCAGGAACAAAGCCGCCGTCAACCGCAAGATCGCGGAACTTAAGGCATTGGGTGTCAGTGATTATTTTGTGGTGCAGGGTTCGGGTCGTTGGCAGAAAGCGATCTCGTTGGGTGTGTTCAAGACCCGCGATGCGGCGCAGAAATTCCTTCACGCCTTGAATACCAGGGGCGTGCGCACCGCACAGGTCGGAGAAAGGCTCAGCAAGGTCAAAACCACGCTGTTCATTTTCAACGGGATAGATGCCGCGACGCAGGCCAAATTGGCGGTAATGCAGAGTGATTTTCCCGGCAGCGAATTGAACGCTGCTTCCTGCGGATTGACAAGATAGGGTGAAATCTGGACAATGCCGCGCTCTTCGCGGTGATATAGCTCAGGTGGTTAGAGCGCAGCACTCATAACGCTGAGGTCGGTGGTTCAAATCCACCTATCACCACCAATGCAATCGGTGCCAAACCGTGCCTCCAAAGTAGCATGCCAGGAAAATTCCACATTAAGACCTTCGGCTGCCAGATGAACGAGTATGACTCGGGCAAGATGGCGGAAATCCTGTGTGCCCAAGACATGGAGGCGACCGATGCGCCGGAACTGGCCGACATCATCCTGTTTAATACCTGTTCGATACGCGAAAAAGCGGAAGAAAAGGTGTTCTCCGATCTGGGCAGGGTGCGCCCGCTGAAGCAGGCCAATCCGGATCTACTGATCGCCGTGGGCGGCTGCGTGGCGAGCCAGGAAGGTGCGGCGATCCTGCAGCGGGCACCCTATGTCGATGTGATATTCGGTCCGCAGACATTGCATCGATTGCCGCAACTTCTGGAAGCTCGACGGGTGACAGGGCGCCCGCAAGTGGACATCAGTTTCCCCGAGATTGAAAAATTCGATCATCTGCCGCTGGCAAAAACCGTTTCCGGCTCTGCCTATGTGTCAATCATGGAAGGTTGCAGCAAATACTGCACATTTTGCGTGGTGCCTTATACCCGTGGAGAAGAAGTCTCACGCCCGCTGGCTGATGTGCTGCGCGAGATTCAGGGGCTGGTCGAGCAAGGTGTCAAGGAAGTGACACTGCTCGGGCAGAACGTCAATTCTTATCGGGGTATTGACGACGACGGGGATACAGTGGACTTTGCCTTCCTGCTGCAAGCCATTGCCGCGCTGGAGGGCATCACCCGCATCCGTTACACCACCTCACATCCCAAGGACATGACGCAGCGGCTGATCGATGTTTATGCGACTACACCCAAGCTGGTCAGCCACCTGCATCTGCCGGTGCAGTCCGGATCGGACCGTATCTTGGCGGCGATGAAACGCGGCCACACCGTGCTGGAATATAAATCCATCATCCGTAGAGTGCGCGCGGCACGCCCCGACATCTGCATCACTTCTGATTTTATCGTTGGGTTTCCCGGCGAGACCGAGCCGGATTTCGAAGCAACCATGAAATTGATCGAAGAAGTGGGTTTCGATAACAGCTTCAGCTATCTGTACAGCCCCCGCCCGGGCACCCCGGCTGCTGAACTGCACGATGATACGCTGCCCGAAGTCAAGGCACAACGGCTGAAACGATTGCAGGAAACCATCGACGCGCAGGAGAATGACGTGGCGCAGTCGATGTTGGGCACCATTCAGCGTGCCTTGGTCGAAGGTGTGTCAAAAAAGGACGGGCAGGAATTGGCCGCGCGCACCGACAACAATCGCGTGGTGAATTTCAGCGGACCAGCCAGTATGATCGGCACGTTCGTCAATGTGGAGATTACCCGAGTGGTGCGGCATACATTGCGCGGCGAGCTGGTTGCGGATTAGACGTGAGCCACCGCTTTTCACTGTCAGTCCAGTATGCCAGTGCGGCAATGAACCTACCGACCCGTCCGCAATTGCGCCGCTGGATCAGGGTAGCGCTGCAACGGGAAGCCAATATCACTTTGCGCATCGCGGACGAAACGGAAGGGCGCGAATTGAACAGGCAATATCGGGGCAAGGATTACGCCACCAATGTGCTGACCTTTGTTTACGACGATGCGCCGGTTCTGGCCGGTGATATCGTGATCTGCGCGCCGGTGGTGGAAAGTGAAGCGGCACAACAACACAAAGATCTGCTGGCGCATTACGCGCATCTCACCCTGCATGCGGTACTGCATTTGCAGGGCTTTGAGCACGAAAACGACGTTCAAGCGGCCAAGATGGAAGCATTGGAAATCGCACTAATGCTAAAATTGCGCTACCCTGATCCTTACCGGACATAACCTATCCTCGCAATGGAACCACCCGAAAGTCACAAACCCAGTCTGCTGGAACGTCTGTCCACCATGTTGTTGCGCGAACCGGAAGATCGCGAGCAGCTTGTCGAGCTGTTGCATTCCGCCTATGAGCGCAACCTGTTGGATGCCGATGCGCTGTCCATGATGGAGGGCGTGATGCAGGTTTCGGAGAGACAGGTGCGTGAAATCATGATCCCGCGCGCGCAAATGGATGTCATCGATATCAGCCAGCCCGCCGAAGAATTCATTCCTTTTGTCATAGAAACCGCGCACTCGCGCTTTCCCGTGGTGGAAGGCGACAAAGACAACATCATCGGCATATTGCTGGCGAAAGACCTGCTGCGGCATTACGCCGGGGAAAAATTCGACGTGCGTGACATGCTGCGTCCCGCCGTGTTCGTCCCGGAAGCGAAGCGACTGAACGTACTGCTGCGCGACTTTCGCAGCAATCGCAACCACATTGCGCTGGTGGTCGACGAATACGGCGGTGTGTCCGGCATGGTGACCATCGAGGATGTGCTGGAGCAGATCGTCGGCGATATCGAAGACGAATATGATTTTGATGACGATGAAGACAACATAATCGCGGATGCCGTCGGGCATTACCGCATCAAGGCGGACACCGAGATTGAGGATTTCAATGCCGTTCTCGGCACGGAGTTCAGCGACGAGGAATATGACACGGTTGGCGGGCTGGTCCTTAAAGCTGCAGGACAGTTGCCCAAACGCGGCGACCGCATCAATGTCGGAGAGCTTGTATTTACCGTGTTGCGCGCGGATAGTCGCAGACTTTATTCGATGTTGGTCGAGCGCAAAAAGCCCACGGCAAAAGAAGGTTGATGGTCCCCCGAAAAATACCGTAACTAACCGGATTCCCTGCCCCGAAGGAAAACCCGGAGTTTAAAGTGGTCACTATCTGTTAATTGGTATATCGTCTGCACCTTATGGCAGGCCATAACAGAGCGGCATATAATATTCCGCTGTTGATTTTAGCTATCTGGAACGGGCGTAAGCACTTTCGAAGAGCAATCAGCCAAGAGGGGGAGATATATGCTGTTTGATGAGTTGGACCGCGAGATTTTTTCCGGCGGCCAGGTGATCTTCAAATCCGGTGACCCCGGAGACTGTGCATATTTGATCGAGGCGGGCAGGGTGGAGATCCTGGTGGTGAAACACGGTGGCGAGCATCGGATCACCTCGATAGGCAAGGGCGAGCTGTTCGGAGAAATATCCCTGATCGACTATGAACCCCGGACTGCAACGGTCAGGGCGCTCGAAAGAACAGTGCTGGTGCCTATTCCGCGCAAACTCATGGAAAAGTTGCTGGAGAAAAGCGACCCGGTATTGCGCCATCTGTTGCTGGTCATCCTGGAGCGTTTCAGGCATCGAAACGATGACTCTGTGCAGGATGTGAGCACGGCAATCCCGTCTGAACAATCCCAACGCCGCAACATCGTAAAAGGCGAGGCCACGCAAAAACTGTCCCTTGCGCATGGCATGAAGCGCGCATTATCCCATCATGAATTCCAGCTCTATTATCAACCGATATGTGATCTCGCCGATGGCAGCGTCGCCGGATTCGAGGCGCTGATCCGCTGGCATCACCCGATCGACGGGCCGCTCAAACCGGAGGACTTTCTGTGGATCGCCGAACAAACCGGCCTGATCCAGGAGATCGGACTGTGGACCCTGGAACGGGCGTGCAGGGATTGGCATACCCTCAGAAAATTCGCCGGCAACAAGAAACCTTTTGTCAGCGTCAATCTGTCGCCTTCTCAGCTATGCAACGAGCTGCTGGTGGAAGAGGTGAAAGGCATCATGGCCGGTCAAAATATGAATCCGGAAGAATTGAAACTGGAGATGACAGAAACCGTGATGGTCGATCAACCGGAAGTCGCAACCAAGGTCATGCAAAACCTGATCGATCTGGGTTGCGGCCTGGCACTCGATGATTATGGTGCCGGGCATTCCGGGTTAAGGCATTTGCAGCGCTATCCCCTGGGAACGCTAAAACTCGACAGTGCGTTCGTCGAGCCGATATTGAGCTCCGCGCAAAGCATGGAAATCGTGCGTTCTTCGGTCGCGCTGGGACATTCGCTGGGCATGAACGTGGTTGCCGAAGGCGTTGAAACCGAAGGTGTGCTGGCCAAACTGCTGGAAATGGGATGTGACTACGGTCAGGGCTGGTATTTCGGCAGACCGGCCACTTTGCAAGAGCTGGTAAAACGTTATGCGACAGCATGACACGCAAGCGATCTGAATTTAAATATCCCAAGCTTCAGAATTGTTCTTCCGGTGCCAGATAGCGCCACTGGCCAACCGGCAGATCGCCCAATTTCACTTTCCCGATCCGGATACGCTTGAGTCCGCTGACTTTCAGCCCGACCAGCTCGCACATGCGGCGTATCTGGCGTTTTTTCCCCTCGCGCAGCACGAAGCGCAACTGGTCTTCGTTCTGCCAGGTTACCTTGGCCGGTTTGAGATATTCGCCATCCAGCTTCAGGCCCTGATTGAGCAGTGCGAGTCCGCTGTCTTCGAGCTTTCCCTGCACACGCACCAGATATTCCTTGTCTACTTTGGATTCTTCACCGATCAATTGCTTGGCGATGCGACCATCCTGGGTGAGCACCAGCAGGCCCTGCGAGTCGATATCCAGCCGGCCTGCCGGAGCGATGCCCAGCAACTGGCTGCGATGAAAGCGCAGGGGCGAATGATCCGCTGCCCAGCGTGTCGACTCATCCAGCAAGGTGATGGCGGGTTTGTAATTGTGCTCGGCTTGCCCGGATACATATCCGACCGGTTTGTTAAGCAGGATAGTGACGCGTTGTTGTTGGGTCTGTCGTGCGGCAGTGCGCAAGGTGATCTGCTGGGTCGGGTAGACTTTGCTGCCCAACTCGCTGACCACTTCCCCGTCGACCTCGACCCAACCCTTTTCGATGTAGTTATCCGCCTCGCGGCGTGAGCACAAGCCGAGTTCCGACATGCGTTTGGACAGGCGGGTCTTTTCCATGGAGATATTGAATTCAGTGTTGTTGCGTAGGACGTGATTTAAGCACAAAGCAGCGCATGGCGAAAATAAATACGCCATGGGCTATTGCAGAAACAACGGCTACTCTAATCGGTGGTACGCAAAGGCGGTTTGGCCAGTTTGCGCTGCAGCGTGCGACGGTGCATGTTGAGCGCGCGGGCGGTGGCAGAGATGTTGTCGTCATGCTCGCGAAGAACTCGCTGGATATGTTCCCATTCCAGATTTCCGACCTGCGCCGGTTGTGTCTTGATCGGGGCATTATCATCCGGAGTGTGGCTGAAAGCCCCGACGATCTCATCGGCATTGGCAGGCTTGGCAAGGTAATTTGTTGCGCCCAATTTGATCGCCTCGACCGCGGTGGCGATGCTGGCATAACCGGTCAGTACCACGATGCGCGTATGTGGATCCAGCTCGTGCAAGATTCTTACCAGCGACAATCCTGACGCTCCGCCCATTTTCAGATCGACCACGGCAAATTCTGGGGGATTGCTTTGCGCCAGCGGGATCGCCTGTTCCACGTTATGCGCCACCGTTACGGTAAAGCCGCGCTTCTGCAGTGACACGCTCAGCACCTTGCAGAAGGTGAGGTCGTCGTCCGTCAATAATAGCGAAGCGGATTCTTCGCGGGGAGAGTTCGTCATTTCCGGCTGGCTCATGTGATCAGCACGCTCATTGGGTTGCCGCAGCCAGTGGCAATGTGAGTTCGGTCGTCGCGCCGCCTTCTGCGCGATTGAACAGGCGTACCGTGCCGCCCATGCGCTCTACGGTGGCGTTGGCGAGAAACAGTCCCAACCCACGCCCTTCCTTCTTGGTAGTGAAGAATGCCGCCCCGGCTTTGTGTGTTGCATCATCGTTCAAGCCGTTGCCGTGATCACGTATCTCCAGTTTGAAAGTGCGATCGTCCCAGTTTGCGCTGATCTCGATAGCTTGCGGACTGGCATCGGCAGCATTGTTGAGCAGATTCATCAACGCGGCACGCAGCGTGATATCGGCGCTGATGCTGGGTGACGGTTGGGTGCCTAGTTTTTCAAAGTGATACTTCGCGGCAGGTCGCAGCAATTGCCATTCGTTCAGCAGTTCCGCAAGCAAGGCATCCACAGCCTGTAGCGTGGCTGTGCCGCTGTCCTGCGCATTGGCGAGGATATTGTCGAGGATGCGCTTGCAGCCGCGCACCTGTTCGTCGAGGATGTCCAGGCTGTCGCGCAACTCGGGTAGACCGGCAGCGGAATCGTGCTGCAATTCGCCGATCACCACGGCCATGGTCGACAACGGTGTACCCATCTCGTGCGCCGCTCCGGCGGCCTGCGTACCGAGCGCAACGATACGTTCGTTGCGCAGGATTTCCTCGCGCACCCGTGCCAGCATTTCGTCTTTTTGCCGCACCACCTGTGCCATCCGCACGACAAACCACGCGATGATCGTGGCGCTGAACACAAATCCCAACCACATGCCCAGCACATGCAGATTGAAGATGCTGCTCTGGTTCATGCCGGTCATGTGGTGATCCATCTCGCCCATGTTGGGCGCTGCGCTGGAATACCCGTGCAATGCAGGCAGCGGGACATAGTATTTCATTAGGCAGGTATAGCAAAGTGTCGTCAGCGCGGCCATGCCCCAGGTGTAACGTGGCGGCAAAGTCGCGGCGGTGATCACCAGCGGCAGCAGATACAGCAAGATGAACGGATTGGTCGAGCCGCCACTGTAGTACAGCAAGATCGTCAGCGCGCTCACGTCCACAACCAATTGCGAAAACAGCTCGGGATTGGAAACTGGCCGATCTTTGCTCAAGCGCAGCCATGTGAACAGGTTGATAGTGGCAAGTGCCGCAATCGTCAGCAACATCGGCTGCCAGTCCAGTTCCCATTCCAGGACTTTCCAGACCAGGGTCAGCGTGAGAAGTTGCGCCGCGACCGAGAAGCTGCGCAGTGCGATCAGACGGCGCAATTGGCTATGACCGGGGAGTGAAAAAGGTATCGGGTTTTGCATACACTTATTGTAGTCGTGGAGACGGGCGTAGGGGTGGGACAATTTGTCGCTGGGCATCGTGCCGCATTCCATTTCTGCAAGTTTCTTCCAGAAGTCCGTGCGTAATTTGGCTGCGACAAAATGTCGCATTTGCATGGAGTAAAGATGTATATACAATACATCAATTATAATAAAATCGAGGGAAATAAACGTGAAAGTATGCGGAAAAAGAGACTGTGGTTTAATCTTGAGTTTGCTGTCTGTCGCAATCAGCCATGCGGTATATGCGGCTGAATCGACTGAGACAACCTTGCCCAATGTTGAGGTGATCGGACAAAAAATCCAGCCGCTGCCCGCCTTGAGTAACTCGGCCGTGGGCGAATCCAACCTTGTCCGTTTGCGCGTTAACACCAGTGACACGGCAAAGCTGCTGGATGGACAGCCCGGCGTCAGTTTTTATGGAGCAGGCGGGGTGTCGAGCATGCCGGTGATTCACGGCATGGCCGACGACAGAGTACGTGTCCAGGTCGACGGCATGAATCTGATCTCGGCTTGCGCAAACCACATGAATACACCACTTTCCTATATTGATCCGGCCAATGTCGGTAGCGTACGGATGTTTGCCGGGATTGCTCCCGTCAGTGCGGGCGGCGACAGCATAGGCGGGACGATACAGATCGATTCAGCCGCACCGGAATTTGCCCAGGCTGGACAAGGTATATTACGCAAGGGCCGCGTCGCAGCATTTTATCGCAGCAACAATCAGGCGCAGGGCGGCGATCTTTCGGCAACGATTGCGAGTGAGACGATTTCCCTGCGTTACACCGGCAGTACTGTTGATGCGAAGAATTACACGGCCGGTGCCGCCTTCAAACCTGACGCAACGATAACGGGTTCCATCGTGCCCGGCACCGTTGTGGCAGGCGACGAAGTAGGGTCGTCTGCCTATAAATCACAAAATCACCAGTTGGCTTTTGGGGTGCGCCATGACAACCACCTGCTCGATTTGAAATTGGGGCTGCAAAATATTGCCAATCAGGGTTTCCCCAACCAGCGCATGGACATGACGGGTAACGATAGTCGGCAAATCAATCTGCGTTACCTTGGTCAATATGATTGGGGCACGCTGGAAGCGCGGGCATATAACGAACATACCCAGCACAGCATGAATTTCCTGGAGGATAAAACTTATTGGTATGGTGCCTTGCTGAACGTACCCGGCATGCCCATGGATACCGATGGCAGGAATAACGGCTTCATCGTAAAGGGTGACGTAATGCTCTCAGAACGAGACATCATGCGCGTGGGTAGCGAGTATCAGCGCTATCGCCTGAACGATTACTGGAGCCCGTCTGCCAACTCGGCAATGATGGGCCCCGGTACGTTCTGGAACATCAATAACGGGCAGCGTGACCGCCTGGATGTCTTCGCAGAATGGGAAGCCAACTGGAATCAGTCGTGGGTTTCGCAACTGGGGCTGCGCAGCGGTACAGTGAAAATGGATACGGGCACTGTACAGGGCTACAACACCATGATGTATAGCACCGCAGCCAATGCATTTAACGCACAGGACCACCAGCGCACCGACAATAACCTCGACCTGACTGCACTGGCGCGTTACACGCCGAATGAAAGAAAATCATTCGGGGTGGGTTTTGCACAAAAGACGCGCTCGCCTAATCTGTACGAACGATACACGTGGTCCAACAGCAACATCATGGTCATGAACATGAATAACTGGGTTGGCGACGGCAACGGCTATGTCGGAAATTTGAATCTGAAGCCGGAAGTTGCCCATACACTGAGTGCAACCGGAAATTGGCACGATGATGCGAAAGAAGCCTGGGAACTGAAGGTCTCGCCTTACTACACCCGTGTCAGTGATTATATCGATGCCGTGGACTGTGCCACGATAGGTGTGACCTGTTCCGCGCGAACTGACGGGTTTGTCAATCTCAGTTTGGCCAATCAATCGGCACGCCTCTATGGCGCGGACGTATCTGGCAAGATGTTGTTAACAAAATCAGATGATTATGGAAGCTTTAGCTCCACCGGTGTGTTGAGTTATGTAAATGGCAAGAACCTGACGACCGGGGACAATCTTTACAACATCATGCCGTTGAACGTGAAATTGGCCGTCGTACAACATGTGAATAATTGGACCAATACCATCGAGGCGAAGTTGGTGGCCGCGAAATCCGATGTCCAGGCCGTGCGGCAAGAACTCAAAACCGGCGGCTACGGTTTGCTCAACTTGAGCAGCAGCTACGAATGGAAGCAAGTGCGCTGGGATATCGGCGTTGAAAATTTGTTGAACAAGTTTTACGCAGACCCGTTGGGCGGTGCGTATGTCGGGCAAGGTGCCACCATGGGAACAGGCGTTCCCTATGGCACGCCGGTGCCCGGCATGGGACGTTCGATCAATACCAGCCTGGCGTTGAAGTTCTAGGAACAGTGCATACCCGTGTGATTCATCGAAGACGAAATGAGCGATTTTGAGACTTTCTCATTGACCGCCGCGCCGGGGAGGTCAATGTCGCGCACATCACTATCGAACATAAGTTGGCGATCGCCGACTGGCTTCAGGGCGAAAATGCAGGCGGGCACTGCTGCGCATAGAAAAAGACAGGCGGGTCATGAGCAAAACAAAATTTTGCCGGTTCCCGAGGATGCTGAATCCGCGCATTTATTAATTTCATCAAAACAATTGAATGCCGCGGCGGTATTTGAACCGCCTTCCCCGTCAGCTCTGCCGTTGCGACAGCGCATAATCATCATGACGATGGTGGTCATTGCGCATGGCGTGTTGCTGGCGCAGCCATGGATTCCAGGGCAGAACATGCCCAGTTCCGAGCTTCGTGTACTTTCAGTGAATATTGTCCGGAAATCTGCACCTCGACAAAATCAGCCATCTCAGCCTCTCAAGAAACTTTTGCCAATAAGCGAACACGTACACACAGAAACAGTGCCTGCGAAACCGGAACCATTCACGCAAATTCAACAAAAAGAACCTGAGCAACAAGCAGCAAAATCGACCGTACCTGCTGATGCGGAGAGCGAAGCATTGCCGGTCGAGGCATCGGTGTTACCGGATCACGAACCGGAATACCGGGCAGTCTATCTCGATAATCCGCAGCCGCGCTATCCGCTGGTGGCACGACGCATGGGTTGGCAAGGGCGTGTCGTACTCGATGTCGAGGTATTGGCAGATGGCACATCCGGCGCGGTCGCCTTGAAGGAAAGCAGTGGGCACAAAATTCTGGATGATTCGGCAGTGCGTACAGTGCAGGGCTGGAGATTTAATCCAGCACGCCGGAGTGGAATCCCCGTAGCGAAGCATTTCCTGGTGCCCATAGCTTTCACCCTGAAATAAACAGAAATCGTGCCTATGCAGCCATACAGGCGCGATCAATGGTCGAGGGATTTCGACTTCATGCGGTCGACTTCAACAAACCCATTAACAGGGACCGCAGCCTGGGTGCGACATCATGTCGCATTCCCTCCCAATGAATGGATGAGGAATAATTACCACTACCAAATCGCGGTGCCGTAACATTCCGAATGCCGCTTTATCTCTCCCCGAAGCGGTATGATCAATGCAAAATTTATGGGGTATGATGCCTCGCTTTGGGGTTTTCCTGTCATCGTGGCAGGCGGCTGTCATTCGCATTTTTAACGGACAGAAAATCATGGACAAATGCATTCGATTCGGTTGGTTGGTAGCGGCTTTATTGGCTAGCTTTGCCAGCTATGGAGCAGATATTGAAGTTAGCGGTGCCTGGTCGCGTGCCACTGCCCCGGGGCAGGATGCCGCTTCGGTGGACATGACCATCATTAGCAAACATGCAGCGACTTTGGTCGGCGTATCCAGCCCGGTTGCCAAAATTTGTGAACTGCACAGTATGACGACCGAAGGCGGCATGATGATGATGCGCGAGGTGGAATCCATCGCGCTGCCCGCCGCTAAACCGGTGAACCTGGGCAAAAGTGGCTATCACCTGATGCTGAACGGGCTGAAGGCTCCGCTCAAGGAAGGCGAGAACATCCCGCTGACGCTGAGCATCAGGACTGGAACAGGGGTGGATATGGTCGAGACCAGTGCCAAGGTGGGGTCGCTGACTGCAACGGGTGCGCCGGCCATGGAACATGAACAGATGCACATGAAAATGAACTGATGAATGAGTGCGGACAGTAAACAAAGGCGGGCGGCAAGTGCCGCCTGATCTTTTGGATGGCTGCAAATATTACCGGTAGCGCAGCATCAGGCCATGCCGGTAAAGGCAAATTGAAACAATCGCGCGTATTTGCAAAGCATTAACGGGTGAACAGGGCTGCCGCATCCGGTTTCTGTGCCATGGCCTGTTCGATATGCTTTTGCGTAAGAATACCCTGGTGACGTCCGACCAGTTTGCCGGCGGGCGAATACAGAAAGTTGGTCGGCATGCCATCCAGTCCGCCGAAATCCCCTGCCGTATCCTCGTTGCCGAACACGATGGGATAGGGGATGGCCTTCTTGTTGACGATGTCCATCACTGCCTTGCGGCTACCGTACATCACCGCCACACCGATCACCTGCAAATCCTTGTGTTTTTGTTGAAGGGCGTCAAGATCGGGCATTTCCTGAAGCCTTCACGTTTTGAACCATCCATCGGCAGGTTTATTGGTAGGAGTGTGCAGCTCCAAGTTTCTGACCGCCAGGCAAGAGACTGTTGATCTGCGCCGTAGAGGCCGTTCCGGAACCGTAGCGTTGCTGGTTCTGGTTGATATAGTCGAAGGACAGGCCGGCGCTGAAACCGGGCGTCGTGCTTATGCCCTGGGTTCTCCAGTTCTTGGGCAGGGTTTTCATCCGCAGGCCGCGCAGGCCAGGGCATTGTTCACCGCGACATATCGCCGCACTCCGTTTGCCGGGTAAGGTGCGCGGGTTGGCAACGTGCGTGACGAATCGGTTATGCTGCACGGGGTTTGAAAATCATGTTGCGGATCTCTGTATGGGCTTATTGAAGAACGGTTATGTTTGGGCGTTGCTTGCCGGATCGAGCTGGATGTTCGGCTTCGCGCCATTCGGGATATTTCCGATACCGGTGCTGGCGCTTGCCGTCCTGTTTGCACTGTGGCTACGCGCCGGCTCGCCATGGATCGCAGCATGGTTAGGATTTGCTTTCGGGTTGGGGTTGTTCGGGGCGGGAGTCAGCTGGATCTATATCGCGCTGCACGATTATGGCGATATGTCGATGCTGCTGGCCCTGCCGGCTACTGCACTGTTCGCCGCATTCCTTGCACTGTTCACCGCAATGGCCGGTTATGTTCAGGCGCGCTTTCGCGTGGTGGACGGCTTGCGCATGTTGCTGGTGATGCCGGCGATATGGGTGTCGGTCGAATGGCTGCGCGGCACGATCTTCACCGGCTTTCCGTGGCTGACCTTGGGATATGCGCACAGCGACAGTCCGCTGGCGGGGTATGCGGCCGTGCTGGGCGTGTACGGTGTTTCGCTGGTTGCGGCGATCAGCGCGGGCTTGCTGGCCTGGTTACACCATAATTATTTCGCCAAACCGGAAACTGATTCCCCAAAGTCATCCGTTTCAACGCGTACACGCGAGCGTTTGCTGGTGTTATCGGCGTTGCTGCTGCTATGGGTTGGCGGCGTATTGCTGCGCACGGCAAATTGGACAAAACCCGAAGGTGAGCCGTTCAGTGTGGCGCTGGTGCAGGGCAACATTGCGCAGAATATCAAGTTCAATGAAGATGCGCTGGTGGGGACGCTGGAAACGTATCGACGTCTGGTATTGCAGAACAACGCGCGCCTGACTTTGCTGCCGGAAACCGCTTTCCCCGTGCTGCGCCAGGAAATCCCGCCCAATCTGGTTGAACAACTGCGCAACCATGCCTTGCAAAACGGGGGCGATGATCTGATCGGCATTTTTGAGCGTGATCACGGCGGTTATTACAACAGTGTCTTTTCGCTGGGCGCGGGCGAAGAGCAACATTACCGCAAACATCATCTGGTGGTGTTCGGTGAGTTCATTCCGTTGCGGCCCTTGCTTGGCTGGTTCATCAACGACGTGCTCAATATCCCAATGGGCGATCTGGCACGGGGCGACAAGCTGCAGGCGCCGTTTGACGTCGCCGGTCAGCATATCGCGGTCAACATCTGCTACGAAGATGTGTTCGGCGAGGAGATCATTCGCTCTTTGCCACAGGCCACGCTGCTGGCCAACTTCACCAACGATGCCTGGTATGGTGATTCATACGCTGCGGCGCAGCACAACCAGATGTCGCAAATGCGCGCATTGGAAAGTGGTCGGATGGTGTTGCGCGCCACCAATACCGGTGTCACCTCGATCATAGGAGCAGACGGAAAAGTAATTCAGCAATTGCCGCAACATGTGGAAGGGGTGCTGCTCGGTACTGCGCAAGGTTATGTGGGCTCAACACCTTATGTACGCTGGGGAAATATAGCGGCATGGGTGTTGATCATACTCATGCTGACGGGGACATGGTCGCGGCTGAGGCAGCGGCGAGTTGTGACCCGGAGGCGCTGAAGGCGAATATCCTGATGCCACGACAAGGCTTTTATGTCGCAGTTATTTTGTGTTACGCTTCAACGATGTAAGTGGCATTCTGGCGAGGCTGTGCAACATCGTGTCGCCGAGCAGCCAGGCGAACGAAACAAAAATTGAACAGCACCTCGAGGAATGAGCAAATTACCGGGAATCTGCTGCTGTGCAGCAGACAATAGAACCATTGAATTAATGATGAAATGAAGGGTGAAATCATAGTGAATACATTTTGGCTGGCAGCCGCAGGTTTGATCGTCGTCGTTGCAGTTGTATATTTGTTGGTATTGCTGCCCAAATTGCGCAAGTCCCGGCAGAATGCGCCGAGTGAGCCAAACGGCGCCGTGGCGATACTGACAGGGAAACAGGCACCGCTGATCGTTGGTGGCATAGCGATCTGCTTGTTTGCGGCGGCGCTATATTTTGCCTCGGTCAAGCCGGCACCTTCTCCCGCAGGCGGGATAGAAAACGGCCAACTGGCACCGGAGCATGTCGCAATGATCAAGGCACTGTCTGATCGACTTGAACAGAATCCCAATGACGGCAAAGGTTGGGCCATGCTGGCAAGATCGTACGCGGTATTGAAGCGCTACAAGGAAGCGTTGCCGGCTTACGAGAAAGCGGCAAACCTGATCCATGATGATCCGATATTGCTGGTCGACTATGCCGATATATTGGCGGCTGTGAATGGCAGGAACTTGCAAGGCAAACCGGCGGAATTGCTCCAGAGTGCGCTCATGCTCGATCCAACCAATCTCAAGGGGCTGAACCTGATGGGTACCGCGTCATTTCAGGCGGGGGATTTCACTCACGCGATCGGTTATTGGAAAAAGATCCTGCCGCTGGTGCCGCCGGAATCGCAAATAGCCAAGCAGGTCAACAAAAGCATCGCCATTGCGCAGAACAAGGCAGCAGAGCAAGGAAAGCAGCCGCCATCGGCCAAAGCGCAAGCGGCAACAGGTGCCGAGATCTCCGGCGTGGTGCAACTGAGTCCGGCGCTGGCAGGAAAAGTGTCGCCCACAGATATCTTGTATATTTTCGCCAAGGCAGTTTCAGGGCCGCCCATGCCGGTTGCCGTGATTCGTGCCCAAGCCAAAGACTTGCCGCAAAGATTCATTCTCAACGATTCAATGGCGATGATGCCCACGATGAAATTGTCGAATTTCAAAGAGGTGGCAGTCAGCGCCAAAATCTCCAAGTCGGGGAACGCTACCCCGCAAAGCGGTGATCTAAAGGGCGAAGTTGCAACTGTCAAGGTTGGCGCGAGCAATGTGCAACTGGTGATAGATAAGGTCGTTCCATAGCCCGGGATAATTGCTCGACACGGGGAACCTGTCATTTCCATTCCTGTCTGATAAGCGATAGTAGCGATATCACCGGCAGTCCGAATTTAAACCGTTGTGTTCAGTTCCATTGTGCAATACCCGTGTACGCCAATTCTTTACCGGTTCGCCCCGTTTGCACAATCCGATGTATTGCAAATACAGGGTTCGACATCAAACATCACGACAACAGGTGACGTACTATTCCATGCAGGCATGAATGATCAGACGGCTGATTGGGGCGTACAATTGCAATCTCGAATAACAATCTAATGAAAAACTGGAAATGAACCTTTCGATGCCTGAGATTACGATACAGGCCCGCACTGATAAAGAGATACCGCTTGCGGATGGCCAGTCCATCTCCGAGGTCCCGCTCAGAGTAAAAGGCTTTCTTGCGTTTGCAGCAGTGGTGATCTATGCCGTGCTTTTGACCACGTTCACATTTAATAAAAAGGCTGAGCTGGTCAACGAGTTCGAGCACTTGCAGGATCTGTACAAGGTCGAAGAGGGCCTCAGACAAGTCGACGCGACCGCGTTTCATATTGTCATGGCGGTTTTCATGAATTCGAAGGGCGCCGATCAGAACCAGGTGATCCAGGGATTCCTGGAAAATTTCGAATTGCTGAAAAGAAAAAATGCCGAATTGACCATGCATTATCCCCTTGCCGGCGTCAATCTTGTCGGGGTGGAACAAGCATTGCTTCGCGCTGCCGCAAATCCCTCTGCGGCTGGGTTGGCCGACATGAATGCCGAGTTGCTCAAGGTCAAGATCGAGATTACCGAGCATATCGACCAATCCACCCGGGAACAAAAAGCCTCGGCGGAAAACTTCCACATGTTATGGGATTCGGCCGCGCTTGCCTCGCTGTTGTTCGGGTTGATCGGCCTGTTGCTGCTGGGGGCGATCATCGGATTATTTTTCACCAGACTGACCAACGATTTGCACACCCTGAAAGCGCGGGCGCTGGGCATCATTAAGGGAGAACGGAATACGCTGACCCCGGTGACCCGCAATGACGAAGTGGGTGAGTTGATGCACGCAGTGAACCAGATGGCAACCGCTTTGGATGAAAGAGAAAGAGAGCTTGTGATTGCGCGCCAGAAATTCTTTCACCGTGAAAAAATGGCGGCGGTTGGTGCCCTGGCTGCAGGCGTGGCACATGAGATCGGCAACCCGATTGCCGCCATGTCCGGCGTATTGCAGGAAATGATCGATGAACAGGCGTCCGGTGAACTTAAGGACGAGAGTGCAAAGCTGACCGTGCTGCAGGCGCAAATCCAGCGTCTTTCCGCGATCACGCGCGAAATATCGGGATTTGCCGCCCCCCAGCCGATGGAGCGGCAATTGCTGGACTTGAATGGTCTGCTGCGCACAACCTCAGGTTTGATGGGCTATGACAAAAGGATGAATCGGGTCAGTCTGCAGCTCGATTTGAATAACCAGTTGCCTGCGATCTACGGCGTGGCCGACCAGCTTACGCAGGTGATCATGAACCTGCTGATCAACGCCGCCGACGCGGTAGGTTCAAAAGAGGAAGGTGAAAGGGAGATCAGCATACGCAGTGTACTATCGGCCGACAATGTAAGCTTTGCTGTGGCAGACAACGGCAGCGGCATGGATCAGGAAACACTCAACCGTGCCTTCGAAGCCTTTTATACCACCAAGAGAAACAAGGGCACCGGGCTGGGGCTGTCGCTTTGTTATTCCATCATAACCGGGCATGGCGGCACGATTGAGATCAACTCTGCTCCCGGTCAGGGGACGCAGGTGCGTGTATGCCTGCCGCTGCCGAAGGATGATGGGAGCGATAATTTATGAGCTCCCTGCAATTGCTCGTTATTGACGATGAACCGGCCATTCGCCAAGTGGTGTCTGCATTGCTGCGCAAAGCAGGATACAACGTCGATCAGGCCAGTGACGGCGAAACCGCGATGACCCGGCTGGCCCAGGGAGATGTGGATATCGCCTTGTGCGACATCAAAATGCCCGGCATGAGCGGTATTGAATTGCTGCGCCAGGTTCGTGCCGCCAACATCGATACCGCCTTCATCATGATGACTGCCTTCGCCTCGGTGGATACGGCCATCGAGGCGATCAAGACAGGTGCGGCCGATTACATGATCAAGCCGCTCAACAATGACGAATTGTTGCATCGCATGGCCAAGGTGGCAGACCTGCGCGGCCTGAGTGCGGAAAACCGGGTGCTGCGCCGGCTGGTGCTGGGAGTCAATCAGGATGTGTTCAGATTTAACGCGCCGGCCATGCGTGAGATGGAACACATGGCCGCGAAAGTTGCGCGCACCAACAGTACCGTACTCGTTACCGGAGAGAGTGGCACGGGCAAAGGGGTCGTCGCGCGCCTGATCCACCAGCAGAGCCTGCGTTCCGAGGGGTCATTCATTCCGGTCAACTGCGGGGCGATACCCGAGAATCTGGTGGAAAGCGAATTCTTCGGCCACACCAAGGGCGCCTTTACCGGTGCCGACAAGGTCAGAAAAGGCTTGTTTCTGGAAGCGGACGGCGGGACGATCTTTCTCGACGAAGTCGGCGAATTGCCGCTCGCGCTGCAAGTGAAACTGCTGCACGTGATCGAGCAAAAAAGCGTGCGTCCCGTAGGCAGCGAGTTGACCCGTCCGGTAGACGTGCGCATCATCACCGCCACCAATTGCGATCTGGCGGAAATGGTCTCCCAGGGCACTTTTCGCGAAGACCTTTATTTCAGGCTCAGTGTATTTCACATCCATGTGCCGCCGTTGCGGGAGCGCCGTGAAGACCTTGCCGCCCTCATCAGATTTTTGCTGCAACGCAATACCAAGCGCTTGGGCAACAGGCATGAGATCTTGCTCGAAGCAGGTGTCGAAACCTTGCTGATGAACTACGAATGGCCTGGCAATGTGCGTGAGATGGAGAATGTGGTTGATCGTGCGCTCATCATGGCGGAAGAAAACCGCATCACGCTGGCCGACCTGCCATCGCAAATTACCAAGATCAGTCAAACTGCCCAAACAGTTGACGGGTTTGCCTGCTCTGGCTCGCTGCGCGAACAAATGCGCAGATTCGAGGCCGCGCTGATCTACAAAACCATCGAAGAGGCCAGCGGGGATCGCAAAGCAGCAGCGCAAAAACTCAATATCGGCCTATCCAGCCTGTACCGGAAACTTGAGGAGTTCGAGGGGAAGAAACATTCACCCGAAGACAGCGATTCACAACAGGAAGTTAATCAGGAGTGAGGTTGCAGCGGCCGGAATTAGCGCTGCTCTTTCGTCCATGAATCCTTGAGCGTGACCGTGCGATTGAAAACCGGTTTCCCGGGGTTGTGGTCGCGACGGTCTGTGCAGAAATAACCCAGTCGTTCGAACTGGTAACGCGTTTCCGGAACAGCATCTTTAACACAGGATTCCACCCAACCCTGCACCACGCTCAGTGAGTCAGGATTGAGGAAAGTGCAAAAGTCGATCTCCCTGTCCGCATCCGGCTCCGGCACGGTGAATAGCCGGTCGTACAGGCGAATCTCGGTCGCCAGCGCATGTGCACAAGATAACCAGTGGATAACGCCCTTCACTTTGCGACCCGCCGGGTTTTTGCCCAGCGTTTCCGGGTCTATCGAACAGCGCAGCTCCGTAACATTGCCGGCGACATCCCTAATCACTTCATCGCAGCGCATCACGTAGGAATATCGCAGCCGGACTTCGCCGCCTACGGTTAGACGTTGCCAGCCATGCGGGGGATTCTCGCTGAAGTCATCCGCCTCGATCCATATCTCCCGGTCAAATGGTACGTTGCGGGCTCCGAATTCAGGATGTTGCGGATGGAAGCCCGCTTCGCGCGATCCGGTTTGTCCCGCGACAAAATTGGTGATCACCACTTTCAACGGATTGATCACCGCCATCACGCGCGCGGCCCTGCCTTCCAGGTCATCGCGTATGGCCGATTCCAGTACCGCCATATCCACGGTGTTGTCGCTTTTTGAGATGCCGATGCGTTTTGCAAACTCACGTATGCCTTCCGGGGTATAACCGCGGCGGCGCATGCCGATGACGGTGGGCATGCGCGGATCGTCCCAGCCGGATACATGCCCTTCGTTCACCATCACCAGCAACTTGCGTTTGCTGGTGATGGTGTAATGCAGTTCCAGCCGGGAAAACTCGTACTGGCGCGGATGGCAAGGTATCGTGATGTTATCCAGCACCCAGTCATAGAGCGGGCGATGATCCTCGAATTCCAGTGTGCACAGCGAATGCGTGATGCCTTCCAGCGCATCGGAGATACAATGGGTGTAGTCGTACATCGGGTAGATGCACCATTCATCGCCGGTACGGATATGGTGAGCGCGGCGGATGCGGTAGAGCACCGGGTCGCGCATGTTCATGTTGGGCGAAGTCATGTCGATCTTGGCACGCAACACCCTGGAGCCATCATCAAGTTTGCCTTTACGCATTTCTTCGAATTGGAAGAGATTCTCCTCCACGCTGTTATCCCGTTTCGGGCTGTTTGTTCCAGGTTGGGTCAGCGTGCCGCGATACTGGCGCATCTGGTCGGCCGTGAGAGTATCGACATATGCCAATCCTTTTTTGATGAGTTCCACTGCGAAGTCGTAAAGGGAATCGAAATAATCCGATGCCCAGCGCACCTCACCGTCCCACTGAAAACCCAGCCAGCGTACATCGTCCTGTATGGATAGCGCATATTCCTCGCTTTCCTTCTCCGGGTTGGTGTCGTCAAAGCGCAGGTTGCATTTGCCCTGGTAATCTTGGGCCAGTCCGAAGTTCAGGCATATGGATTTTGCGTGGCCGATGTGCAGGTAGCCGTTGGGTTCGGGCGGGAAACGTGTGACGATGCTGTGATGTTTGCCGCTGGCCAGATCGGATTCAATGATGGTGCGAATGAAGTTGGACGCGGTGGTTTGTGGGGCACTGCTCATAGAGAATATTCCGGTTTGTATGATGTAATGATTTTCACGGGAGATTTTACCCGAAATCAGGCGCGACTCCGGACAGACATTAGCCGTGAAAAGGTGACGGTTATTTGGTAGAATCCGTCCCGATTCAAACAATAACGCGGCATTGCAGAGATGGTTGTGCGTTGCTGGCGCGTCACACGGAACTAAACCATTATGAAAACACTTAAGCATTTCCCCCGGCTTGCCGTGCTGTTCACAGCAGCTTTGCTATCTGCCAGTCTGGCCGCGCATGCCGGTGACATTGAGGATGCCAGCAAACTGTTCAAGCAAGGCCAGCGTGTCCAGGCACTGGACAAGGTGAATGGCTTCCTCGCCACAAATCCAAAGGACGCGCAAGCGAGATTCCTGAAAGGACTGATACTCACCGAGCAGGGCCAGAGCGCCGAGGCGATCAAAATATTCTCGGCACTGACCGAAGATTATCCGGATCTGCCCGAGCCCTATAACAATCTTGCCGTGCTATATGCCAGCCAGGGCCAATACGACAAGGCCAAGAAATTGCTGGAAAGAGCGATCAGTACCCATCCCAGTTACGCGACCGCGCACGAGAATCTCGGCGACATCTACGCCAAGATGGCCAGCCAGGCATATGACCGCGCGCTGCAACTGGATCAAAGCAACACTGCGACACAAACCAAATTGGCGATGATCCAGAACCTGTTTGCCGGCGGCTCAGGCAATGATGAGACCAGTACTCCGGAGCCGACTAAAGCCGAACAAACGGTTCCGGGCAAGACCGAGGCAATGCCGGTCTTGGTTGAGAAAAGCCATTCGGAACCGCCGCCTTCTGTTTCAGCAAGCCCGGCAGCAACCACGTCAAAGGCACCCCAGGCTGAAGCCAAGCCCGAAGCCAGGGCAGCAACCAAAACCCAGACAGAAGCCGGTAGCGGAATTGCCACGGCTATCGAACCTGTTATCAAAAAAGACAACAACAAAGAGGTTGCGGAAACGGCCATGGCTTGGGCTGCCGCATGGTCGGCCAAAAATCCCGGGAAGTATCTTTCGTTCTATGCGGAGGATTTCAAAACGCCCGATGGCGAGACGCGCGCAGTCTGGGAAGCGGTTCGCAGAGAGCGCGTCACTACCCCGAAATATATCCATGTCGGCATCGCGATCAAGTCCATCACATTCCCGGATAGCGCGCATGCCACAGTAGAGTTCCATCAGTCCTATCGCGCCAGCCACTTTAAATCCGATGATGACAAAACCTTGCTGATGGAAAAATCTGGCGATAAATGGTTGATCCAGTCAGAGTTCACCAGATAATGATGTTGAAGCCGACCCTGATCTTTTTCCTGTTGTGTGGATTGTTGCAGAATGCAGCATTCGCCGAGCAGGATACGCTCGGTACAGAGGCACAGTTGGTAAAAAGTCTGCAGGCCATCAAAAACAACCAGCTTGATGTTGCCCTCAACGAGGTGGACAGCTTGTTGCGCGTTAAACCGAATTTCAGGCTCGCGCAAATGGTCAAAGGCGATCTGCTGATGGCCCATGCAGGCGTGCTCGGCGGTTTCGGCAATTCGTCCAATGCCACGCACGATGAGATCAGGGATCTGCGCGATGAGGCAAGGGTCCGTCTGCAGCGTGTGTTGTCCCAATCCGATGCCAAGTTGAAACCGCGATTCCTGTGGCAACTGGATGCGCAACAGAAGTATGCCCTGGTGGTCGACACCAGCCGCTCGACGCTGTTCGTTTATGAGAATGTTGCCGGCGAGCCGCGTTATGTCACCGATTTCTACGTAACGATCGGCAAGCTTGGCACCGAAAAGTTAGTTTCGGGCGACCAGCGTACCCCTATAGGCGTGTATTTCGTCGAGGCCAGATTACCCAAAAAACAGCTTGCCGATATCTATGGCGATGCGGCCTTTCCGCTCAATTATCCGAACGAATGGGACCGCAGAAACAAACGTACCGGGAACGGTATCTGGCTGCATGGCTCGCCCAGCGCGACGTATAGCAGGCCTCCGCGTGCCAGCAACGGTTGTGTGGTGCTGGCAAATGAAGACCTGGAAAAACTTTCACCTTATTTGCAGGTCGGTATCACACCGGTCATCATCGTCAATCAGATGGGCTGGAGCAACGAGCAGGATAGTGTCGAGCATACGGCTTTGTTGCGGGAAGTGGAGCAATGGCGCAAGGATTGGGCCAGCCTCGACACGGATGCTTACCTCCGACATTATGCGCAGACTTTTTCAAACGGCAAAATGGATTACCCGGCCTGGTCGAAACAGAAGCGCCTGGTCAATAGCGCCAAGTCGTGGATTAAGCTGGGTATCAGCAACGTCAGCATGTTGGTTTACCCCGAACAACCCGATATGGTGGTGGTGGATTTTGAGCAGGATTACAGCAGCAACAACCTGTCAAACCGCATGAAAAAACGCCAATACTGGATCAAGCAGGACAACACCTGGAAGATCATTTACGAAGGAGCTGCATGACATGAAACAACTCACTACCGCACTGTTCGCACTGTTGCTGTGCTTTACGGTGCAGTCTTCCCACTCTTCAACCCAGGAACATAAAATCATGGTCAAACTACACACCAACAAAGGCGACATCACCCTGCAACTGGATGCCGAAAAAGCACCCGGCACTGTCAAGAACTTCCTCGAGTATGTAAACAGCGGCTTTTACAGCGGCACCATATTTCACCGCGTGATCGGCAACTTCATGCTCCAGGGAGGCGGTTTTGAGCCTGACATGAAGCAGAAGAAAACCAACGCGCCGATCAAGAACGAAGCGGCAAACGGCCTGAAAAACGATAAATATACCATCGCGATGGCGCGCACCGGCGACCCGCATTCAGCCACCGCGCAGTTCTTCATCAACGTCAAGGACAACGACTTCCTCAATTACCCCGGCCAGGACGGCTGGGGTTACTGCGTATTCGGCAAGGTTGTTGAAGGCAAGGAAGTCGTGGACGCGATACGCAATGTCAAGACCGGAAACCGCTCCGGATTCCAGGATGTGCCTCTGGAAGACGTCATCATCACCGGCGCCGAAGTGGTGAAGTAATCCGGACAGCGGCGCATCAGGCGCCGTTGTCGATGGTGGGGCGCCCTGTCCTTCTGCAGGATGAAGCGCAAGGAGTAGCGCATAACCGGCGACTTGCCCGCTTGCGGGCTTATAACCAACCACTTGGCAGCCGTCTTTGGGTTGCTTAGTGGGATGGCTAGTTGTTTTATCAGTCGAGTGGCTGGCAGTTTTATCAGTGGTCGACAAGACATATCGGATAGGCAGGTGAGGAGCGAACGAATACGCGACACAGCGATCCGACCGAAGAATGGATTTATAAAATACCCCTATGCCCCACACCCTTTTCATTTCGGACCTGCATCTCAGTGCCGACCACCAGCACAGTATGGTGGCATTCCAGCGCTTCATGGCCACACTCGCCCCACAGGCCGAGGCACTCTATATTCTCGGTGATCTGTTCGAATACTGGGCGGGCGACGATGACATGCACGATCCGTTTCACGCCCGGGTGATCGATGCGTTGCACGATCTGGCAACGCGCGGCGTCAGGGTCTATCTGATGCATGGCAATCGCGATCTGTTGATGGGCGAAACGTTCGCCCAGGCCTGTCAGGTCAGCTTGCTGTCCGATCCCACCCTGCTTGACCTGTATGGAGCGGCCACCCTGATCAGTCACGGTGACAAGCTGTGCACTGACGATGTCGAGTATCAGCGGTTCCGCGCCCAGATCCATTCCCCGGATTTCCAGCGAAATTTTCTGGCCCGACCGCTCGCGGAACGCAAGGCCTACATCGAACTGCTGCGCAAGCAGAGCACTTCCGCCAAGCAAACCAAGGACGCCGCGATCATGGATGTTAACGACGCCGCGGTCGCCGTTCTGTTGCGGGAATATCGCTATCCCCGGTTGATACACGGTCATACCCACCGCCCCAAACGCCACGAACATAGTGTAGATGGGAACAAATGTGAACGCTGGGTATTAAGCGATTGGGATCAAAAACCCTCGGCATTGCGCTGTGATGCGCAGGGATGCAGCGTCGTGGAAATCTGATTGCAGTTCAAGCGGGTCGTTATCTTCCGCTGTTGCCGGTTTCAACTGCATGCTGCTTGCGCCATTGCCATGGTGGTGTCGGCTCGCGCTGTGCCCACAAACCGCGTCGGGACTGCCTTGCTTCTGCCTCCAAGACAATAAAGTTGCGATCGCTGTGAAAGTGGGAGTACTCCCATGCCATACCGCGCCGCACCATTTCCTCGTTGACGCTGAGGCCACCCACTTCAAGTTGTGCAACGCTGCGTCCATATTTGTCGATCGCCACGGTGTGCACCCGTATTTGTTTGTGCAACACCATTTCTGCAAGCGCATCGTGTGAGGGCGGGCCGTAAGCCTGTTCCTTTTCCGGCGCATCGATCCCGGCCAGCCGGATCTTGACCGGGCCGCGTGCATGCCGTTCTCCTGACGTAGGCTGTTGCCGGAGTATCAGCACGGTATCGCCATCCAGTACGGCGATCACCCTGGCGGAGAATTCATGTTCTGATTCGGCTCGAGAGGCTTCACCGTGGGCTGTTCCGTTAAGGCACAGCAGCACAGCACAAATCAATGCTGTGCCCGTGCGGCTCAAATCAGCACACTCTTGAGCAATGCAAGGCACATCAACGCATATCCTGCGGCCAGCAGGTCGTCGAACATCACACCCAGCCCACCATGCCAGTTGCTGTCGAAGTGGCGTATCGGCGGCGGCTTGACGATGTCGAAAAAGCGGAACAGCACGAACGCCAGCAGCGACCAATACCAGCCGGGAGGCGTGAAGAACAGCACCAGCATGAAGGAGACGATCTCGTCCCACACGATGCCGCCATAATCCGCGATACCCAATGCCTTGCCGGTGATGTCGCAGACCCACACGCCCAGAACAAAGCCCATAATCAGCATGGCGATGAACCACTGATCCGGCAGTAGTGGTGCAAGCAGCCAGTACAGCGGGAATGCAATCAGGGTACCGAAGGTGCCTGGCGCCTTGTTCGCCAAGCCACTGCCGAAACCGAACGAGATCATGTGGGCGGGATGGCTGAACAACAGCCGCCAGCCTGGTTTGACCCAGCCCGGTCCAATTCCGGATTTATCTGAAATGTTCATAGCCGCCGCTTGTCGGGTTGATTCGGTTTCCCGCTGGATCAATTACGATGCAGCCGCTGCCCGCAACAATCTTGCCGATGCAGGTCAACGGCAAGCCAAGACGGGCGCCGATGTCCAGTATCGCGCCATGCTGCGCAGCGGAAGCGGTAAAGCACAATTCGTAATCATCCCCGCCGGACAAAATACATTGCTCCCCCAGGGGCGATCCGGCAACAGTGCGCATCACTGCCGAAACCGGCAACAGTGCCAGGCTGATCTCAGCGGCAGCCTTTGAAGCGTCTAGGATATGCCCAAGATCGGCCAGCAGGCCGTCGGAAATATCGATCGCGCTGTTGGCGAGTCCGCGCAGCGCCAACCCCAGTGCGATCCTTGGCTGGGGCTGATGCAAAGCCGGTGAACAAGCATCGTAATCGGCAGCGCTTAATTCAATACGTCCCTGCAGATGTGCCAGCGCCAGTGCGGCATCGCCCAATGTTCCCGAGACCCAAACCTCGTCGCCGGATTGTGCGCCGCTGCGCCGCAACGCCTGTTGCGCAGGTACTTCACCGAATATCGTTACGCACAGATTGAGCGGGCCGCGCGTGGTATCACCGCCGACCAGTTCGACACCATGCTGTTGAGCCAATGCAAAAAAGCCGGCGCTGAAGCTTTCCAGCCAGGGTTCGTCTGCGCCGTGACTGCCCGCAGGGCGAGCGTCCGGCGGCGTCCCTTTTACGGGGGCTGCATCAGGCAGTGCGATCGCCAGTGTCGCCCAGCGTGGCGTTGCACCCATCGCGGCCATGTCGGACAGATTCACCGCCAGCGATTTGTGTCCCAGCAGGAAAGGATCGGCATCGGGGAAGAAGTGCGTGCCGCTCACCAGCATGTCGCTGGAAACTGCCAGCACATTGCCGGCATTGACCTGAAGCAGCGCGGCATCATCACCCACACCGAGCAGCGCGTTTGGCGTGGCACGGGTGAAATAGCGGCGGATCAGCTCAAATTCAGTCATGCGGACATATCCGCTTCAGGACGCGCGCCCGGAGAATTCAATTGCACGCAGTTGTGGCGCGAGTTTATCCAGCACGCCATTGACGAATTTATGGCCGTCGGTGCCGCCGAATGTCTTGGCAAGTTCTACGGCTTCATTGATGATGACTTTGTAGGGTACTTCGTGGTGAGCGGATAATTCAAAAGTTCCCAGCAGCAGCACCGCGTATTCCACCGGGCTGAGCTCGATCAGCGGCCGGTCCAGATGCGGGGCGAGCAGCGCTTCAAGGTCGGCGTGACGGCTCAATGCGCCGCGCAACAGCATGGAAAACAATTCCTTGTCGTAACGCCCCAGATTCTTTTCGGCGTGTATCTGCTTTTCGATTTGCGCATCTTCGCCCGCCGTGATGCGCCATTGATAGATACCCTGCAGCGCAAGTTCGCGGGCGCGATGGCGCGGACTCCGGTGCGGGGATTTTTTATTTTCATCCGGGATATTTCCTGCGGATTTGCTTTGCCGGGCTGGTTTGGAAATCGTGCCCCCGGCGCTCATGCCAGACCCCGCAACAGGTTGACCATTTCGATCGCCACCAGCGCGGCTTCGCTACCCTTGACGTGCATGCGTTCGATCGCCTGTTCGTCGGTGTCGGTGGTCAGGATCGCATTGGCGACCGGCACCCCGGTATGCAATTGCACTTCGCCCACACAGCGCGCCGACTCGTTGGACACCACCTCAAAGTGGTAGGTGTCGCCGCGTATCACCGCGCCGAGCGCGATCAGCGCGTCGAACTTGCCGCTCTGTGCCATGCGTTGCAGCACCAGCGGAATCTCCAGCGCGCCGGGTACCGTGGCCAGGGTGATGTCGTCTTCAAGCACGCCGTGTTTTGCCAGTTGAGCCCGACAGGCACCCAGCAGGCCTTCGCCTATCTCACTGTTGAATCGGCTTTGCACGATGCCGATGCGCAGTCCGCTGCCGTTCAAATCTTTATCCAGTTCTTTCATATCTGCCTCTGTGATTTAGCTATTCGTTGCTGGCGTAACCGACCACTTCCAGGCCGAACCCGGCCATGCTCGGCATCTTGTGCGGCGTGGCGAGCAGACGCATCTTGCCGACATTCAGATCGCGCAATATCTGTGCGCCGATTCCGTAACTGCGCGGATCCCACTGGGCGGTCTGCTGGGTTGCGGTATCCAGCGTGGCGCGCGCGCGCAACTCTTGAGAGCTTTCGCCGCGATGCAGCAACACCAGCACACCGGTTGTTGCCTGCCCGATCTTCTGTAGCGCCTGATTCACGCTGATCGAATGGGCATGGTCGGTTTGCTCCAGAAAATCCATCACCGACAGCGGTTCATGCACGCGCACCAGTGTCTCGGCATCATGGCGGATATCGCCCTTGACCAACGCCAGATGGGTGTGTTGCGTGGTCTTGTCCACATAGGTCACCAGCTCGAATTCGCCGTAAGCGGTCTGTAACTTGCGACGCGCCTGCAATTCGACCAGTTTCTCATGCTGGCTGCGGTGCTCGATGAGGTCGGCGATCGTGCCGATCTTCAGACCGTGCTGTTTGGCATACACGATCAGGTCAGGCAGGCGTGCCATCTCGCCGTCGTCCTTGAGTATCTCGCAGATCACCGAAGCGGGGGTCAGCCCGGCCAGTTGTGCCAGATCGCATCCGGCCTCGGTATGCCCTGCGCGCGCCAGCACGCCGCCGTTCTGCGCGCGCAACGGGAAGATATGTCCCGGCTGTACGATGTCGCCGGGTTTGGCGTCCCTGGCCACGGCGGCCTGCACGGTGCGGGCACGGTCGGCCGCAGAGATGCCGGTGGTTACGCCGCTTGCCGCCTCGATCGAAACCGTGAAGTTGGTCGCCAGCGGCAAGCCGTTCTCGCGCACCATCAGCGGCAGATCGAGCTGTCTGCAATGTGCTTCGGTCAGGGTCAGGCAGATCAAACCGCGACCATGCTTGGCCATGAAGTTGATCTTGTCCGGGGTGGCGAATTCGGCGGCGAATACCAGGTCGCCTTCATTCTCGCGGTCTTCTTCGTCAACCAGCACGACCATGTGACCGGCGCGAATCTCAGCGATGATTTCCTGTATGGGTGATATTCCGTTCATTTGCCCTGTTCTTTCTTAACTTGTTCTGTTTTGTCCTGCATCATTCGTTCCACATAGCGGGCGATCAGATCGACTTCAAGATTGACCCGGCTACCCGTGTGCAGATCCTTGAGATTGGTCATCGCCAGCGTGTGCGGAATCAGATTGACGCTGAATTCAACACCGTTCACCCGGTTGATGGTCAGGCTGACGCCGTTGATGGTGACCGAGCCCTTTAGTGCGATGTATTTCGCCAATGCCTGCGGTGCACGCACCATCAGTTTCCAGCTTTCACCGAGGTTGGAGAATTCGATCACTTCCCCTACCCCGTCGACATGGCCGCTGACCATATGTCCGTCCAGTCTGTCGGACAGGCGCAGCGCTTTTTCCAGATTCACCGGCGCACCGGTCGTAGCCAGCCCGGCGGTGCAATCCAGCGTCTCGCGCGATACATCGACGGTGAAGCTGTTGTCGGTATGTTCGATGACGGTCAGGCATACCCCGTTCACCGCAATGCTGTCGCCAATACGCACGTCGCCCATATCCAGCCCTGTGGTCGCAATCGCAAGCCGCAAGCCGCCGTCGCGGTCGGTTGCCCGACTGATGCTGCCGATATCTGCAATGATCCCGCTAAACATGTTCCACCTTTACCGTGATGCGCAAATCGTTGCCGATCTGCCGCACATCCTGCCATTTCAAATCGATGCGCTGATCCAGACCGGTCAGTTCGCCCAATTGCGCCATGCCGCGCGCGCTGTCACCCAGCAATTGCGGTGCGACGTACAACAGCAATTCATCCACCATGCCGGCACGCAACAATGCCCCGTTCAGCGTCCGGCCCGCTTCCAGCAACACTTCGTTGCAACCGCGTTGCGCGAGATCGCGCATCATCGCGGGAAGATCGACCTGTCCGGTTTCGTCAGGCAGCGTACACACTGCAGCGCCTTGCATTTCCAATGCACCTGTCTGTGCCGGATCATTCGCGCCGGTATAGACCAGCACGTTACCGCCTTGCAGCATGTGCGCGGTCAGCGGCATACGCAGTTTGCTGTCCAGTACCACACGCAACGGCTGTCTTTCAGTCTCGACATCCCTCACGCTCAAACGCGCATCGTCCGCCAGCACGGTGCCTATCCCGGTCAATACTGCGCAGGAACGGGCGCGCCAGTGTTGCACATCCAGGCGTGCCGCAGCGCCGGTGATCCACTGGCTGGTTCCGTTCGCCAGTGCGGTACGGCCGTCCAGGCTTATGGCGATCTTGCTGCGCAGCCAGGGCATACCGCGCGTCATGCGCGCGAAAAATCCGATGTTCAATTCACGGGCTTGCCCTTCCATCAGGCCACAATCGACCGGTATCCCCGCGGCACGCAATGTTGCGATGCCTTTTCCCGAAACCAGTGGATTCGGATCCTGCACCGCCACGACAACCCGGGCCACGCCGGCTGCAATCAATGCGTCGGCACAGGGCGGGGTCTTGCCGTGATGGCTGCACGGTTCTAGCGTCACATACGCAGTCGCGCCGCGTGCGTGTTCACCTGCCTCGCGCAAGGCAAGCACTTCGGCATGAGGCTCGCCGGCACGCCTGTGCCAGCCGGCACCCACGAGCCTCTCGTCTGCCACCAGCACGCAGCCGACCCGGGGATTCGGACTGGTCCCGTATAACCCTTGCTCGGCCAGCCGCAGTGCATGCGCCATCCACAGGCTGTCTTGCACGGTGAACATGTCAGGATTTCTTTTTACCGGACTTGCCTGCGGCTTTTTGCGCCGGCGATTTGCGTACCTCTTCAACCGCCTCGGTAAAATCACCGACATCCTGGAAACTCTTGTAGACCGATGCGAA
>JBBQNH010000013.1:0-41605 GCA_038329705.1 Burkholderiales bacterium
CATTTAGCGTAGCGCGTTATTGTAGGAGTGCAGCTTGCTGCGCGATATTTATTGAGCTCGCCCGACAAGTCGGGCTCCTACAAAACAGAAACGGTCCCGTGGGCCGTCCGGATTAATGCCTGAAGTGGCGGAAGCCGGTAAGCACCATCGCGATGCCATGTTCGTCCGCTGCAGCGATGACTTCCTCGTCGCGCATCGAACCGCCGGGCTGGATCACGGCCTTTGCACCCGCTTCAGCGAGCACGTCGATGCCGTCGCGGAACGGGAAGAACGCATCTGACGACACTACCGAACCTGCCAGCGACAAGCCGGCGTTCTGTGCTTTGATGCTGGCGATGCGCGTGCTGTCGACACGACTCATCTGACCGGCACCCACGCCCAGGGTCTGGCCGTTCTTGCAAAACACGATCGCATTGGACTTCACATACTTGGCCACGCGCCAGGCGAACAGCAGGTCGTTCAATTGTTCGCTGGTCGGCTTTACCTTGCTCACCACTTTGAGTTGCGCTGCCTGTACGTTCAGCGTATCGGGCGTTTGCACCAGCAGGCCTCCGTTGACGCGCTTGAAGTCGAACTGGTTGTGCGCGTTGGACAGCGGCACGGAGAGCACGCGTACGTTCTGTTTGGCTGCGGTGATCTTCAGTGCGGCTTCGGATGCAGATGGCGCGATGATGAGCTCGACGAACTGGTTGGCGGTGATCTGCGCCGCGCTGTCGGCATCCAGTTCGCGGTTGAATGCGATGATGCCGCCGAACGCGGAAGTGGTGTCGGTCGCATAAGCCAGCTTGTAGGCATTCAGCGGTGTATCGGCAATCGCCACGCCGCACGGGTTGGCGTGTTTGACGATTACACAGGCCGGCTGGTCGAAGGTCTTGACCAGTTCCCAGGCTGCATCGGCATCGCCGATGTTGTTGTAGGAAAGTTCCTTGCCCTGCAGTTGCGTGAAGTCGGCGATGCCACCGGGAACCGCAATCAGGTCGCGGTAAAACGCGGCTTTCTGGTGCGGATTCTCGCCGTAGCGCATGTCCTGCGCCTTGCTGAAATTGAAGTTGATCTGCGCGGGGAAATCGTTAGTTGTGCCGTCGGCATTGATCGCGGTGAGATAATTGCTGATCGTGGAATCATAAGCGGCGGTGTGCGAAAAGGCTTTCTTTGCCAGGTCGAAACGCGTCGCGTCACTCACCGCGCCCTTATTGGTCTGCATCTCGGCCAGCACGTCGGCATAGTCGGCCGGATCGGTAACGATGGCGACATGGCCGTGGTTCTTCGCCGCCGCGCGCACCATGGTCGGGCCGCCGATGTCGATGTTCTCGATGGCGTCTTCCAGCGAACAATCCGGTTTGGCGATGGTGGACGCAAACGGATACAGGTTCACCACCACCAGGTCGATGGTCGGGATGTCGTGCTTCTTCAGCGTGGCGACATGTTCAGGCAGGTCGCGCCGCGCCAGGATGCCGGCGTGGACTTTCGGCTGCAGCGTTTTGACGCGCCCGTCCAGCATCTCCGGGAAGCCGGTGTAGTCCGCCACTTCGGTGACCGGGATGTCATTGTCGGCGAGCAGCTTCGCGGTGCCGCCGGTGGACAGTATCTTTACGCCGAGCTGGTTCAGCCCCTGCGCGAATTCGAGAACGCCGGACTTGTCCGATACGCTGATGAGTGCTTGCTTGATCGCTGCCATGTTGATTCCAGTGAAGTTGAATGATCGTGATTTGAAGAGGGTGCGACCTTTGTTCCGGCAACTTGATGTTGTGCCGTGCCTTTAATAATCGATACCATGCAATTGCATTTTCTTGCGCAGCGTGTTGCGGTTGATGCCCAGCAATTCCGCTGCACGTGTCTGGTTGCCGCCCGCGTGATCCAGTACCATTTCAAGCAGCGGTTTTTCGACGCAGTAGATCACCATGTCGTACATTCCGCAGCAGGGAGCCTCGCCGTCCAGGTCCCGGAAATATTCCTTGAGTGACTTGCGCACATGACGCGCGATATCGCTCTCGCTGATCACGCCTTCACTCATGCCGCCAATTCCTCGAGGTAATGCAGTTCTGTCCCGCAACGCGATTGTTCGGCAAAGAACTCATCCACTGCCGCTAGCTGTTCTTCCGGACTCTCCAGTTGATTCATGTGGTGCCGAAAATGTGCCGAGCCGGCCAGTCCCTTGGTGTACCAGGAGATATGTTTGCGTGCCACGCGCAAGCCGGTGTGCTCGCCGTAAAAAACGTACAGCTCGTGTACATGATCGCGCAGTACGCGATGGATCTCGCCAACCTGCGGTGCGGGCATATGAGTTCCGGTGCCGAGGTAGTGTTCGATCTCGCGGAACAGCCACGGCCGGCCTTGTGCCGCGCGGCCGATCATGACCGCATCCGCGCCGGTTTTTTCCAGCACGTATTTGACTTTTTCCGGGGTGGTGATATCGCCGTTGGCAATGATCGGGATGCGCACGCTGGCCTTGACCGCGGCGATGGTGTCGTACTCCGCATCGCCGGTGTAGGCGCAGGCGCGGGTACGGCCGTGTATCGCGAGCGCCTGGATGCCCGAGTCTTCGGCGATCTTCGCGATGCGGATGGCATTGCGGTTCTGCTTGTCCCAGCCGGTGCGGATCTTGAGTGTGACGGGCACATTCACCGCGCCGACCACCGCGGCCAGCAATTGAGCCACCAGCGGTTCGTTTTGCAGCAGCGCGGAACCGGCCATCACGTTGCAGATTTTTTTGGCCGGGCAACCCATGTTGATATCGATGATCTGCGCGCCGTTGTCCACGTTGTATCGCGCGGCCTGTGCCAGCATCACCGGATCGGCGCCGACGATCTGCACCGAGATCGGGTCGACTTCGCCTTCATGGTTGGCGCGCCGCAGGGTCTTTTCCGAACCGTACAGCAGCGAATTGGAAGACACCATCTCGCTCACCGCCATGCCCGCCCCCATGCGCTTGCACAGCATGCGGAACGGACGATCGGTCACGCCCGCCATGGGCGCGACGATGAGATTGTTCTTGAGTCGGTAAGGGCCGATTTGCATCTGGTATTGTATTTTTTGCTTTGAGTTTTTTTATTTTATTTTTTGCCCGATGATTTTTCGCCGGGCAAATTCCGCGAGGGGGTGGGATTATAAATGAAACTCGGCGGCGTGTTATGATTCTCTGCATGAAATTCGACATCGTGATCATAGGTGGCGGGTTGGTTGGCGCCAGCCTGGCAGCCGCGCTAAAACATAGCGGGCTGACCCTGGCTTTGGTGGAGAGTCAGCCCTCGCTCATGCGGGATGATGCGCCAAGCGGGATTGCTTCGGCGACCGCGGAGAATTGGGATAACCGCATCTACGCGATCAGTCCGGGCAGCCGCAGTTTCCTGGAACGATCCGGGGCATGGGCACTGCTCGATGCCAGCCGCATCCAGCCAGTCGAGGCGATGCGCGTGTTCGGCGACACCGGTGCGGAACTGGATTTCAGCGCCTATCAAATGGGCGTCCCGGAACTGGCCTGCATATTAGAAAACCGTGCTTTGCAGCATGCACTGTGGCAAACGGTGTCGCAACAGGAGAACCTGACCCTGTTTAATCCGGCACGTTGCGCTGCGCTCAAGTTTGCCGATGACGCCGCCACGCTCGCGCTGGAGGATGGCCGTACCCTGGAGGCCAAGCTGGTGGTGGGCGCGGACGGTCGCGATTCATGGGTGCGCATGCAAGCCGGTATCAGCGCCGCGCCGCTGGATTACAAGCAGCATGGCGTGGTCGCCAATTTCAGCATCGCAACGCCGCATCGCGGCATCGCCCATCAATGGTTTCAGCCGGACGGTATCCTTGCGCTGTTGCCACTGCCCGGCGATCGGGTCTCCATGGTGTGGTCGGTCAGCCCGGAACAATCGGCGCGCTTGCTGGCGTTGTCGCCTGCAGAACTCTGCGCAGAAGTGACGGCTGCCTCGCAACACACGCTGGGCGAACTGGAACTCATCACGCCGCCCGCAGCATTCCCGTTGCGACTGCTGGTGTTGCCTCAGATCAGCGCGCCGCGTGTGGCGTTGATCGGCGATGCGGCGCATAACATGCACCCGCTGGCCGGGCAGGGTGTGAATACCGGCTTTCGCGACGCGCGGCAACTGGCGCAGATTCTCATGGAGCGGGGTGCGCAAAGCGACTGCGGCGCCGTGCAATTGCTGCGCCGTTATGAACGAAAACGCAAAGAAGATATCTATACCATGCAGGCCACTACTTACGGCCTCAAACAGTTGTTCAATAATGATATGCCATTGCTGCGAGCGGCACGTAATCTGGGACTGGATGCAACCAATCGCATCGCCCCGCTGAAAAAGTTGTTGATGCAGCATGCACTGAATTGATTGGCCGGAAATGTTCGACCAGAATTGAACGGACCGATTCAATAACCCTACATATACAAAGAAAATATCCGATGAAAAAATATCTGCCGCACAATATTGTTAAGTGGTTCGTTCCGCTGCTGTTTACCCTGTCCTGTTCCGCCCATGCCGGCGTGGACGAGATTCGTAGCGCCTTGCAAAAGCAATTTCCCGGTATCGGCAAGATCGAGCATATTGTCAAAACGCCCTATGCCGGACTGTATGAAGTCGTCATCGACGACCAGCTTGTGTATACCGATGCGCAAGGCAAATATATCATCCAGGGCAACGTGATCGATGCGCAGAGTCGCCGTAATCTGAGCGAGGAGCAGCGCCAGGTGTTGTTCGCGATCGATTTCGATACGTTGCCGCTCGACCTTGCCGTGAAGAAAGTGAAGGGCAACGGCAAGCGCAAACTGGCCATTTTTACCGACCCCAATTGCACCTATTGCAGAAAACTGGAAAAAGAGTTGAGCGGTGTCAACGATGTCACGATTTATTTTTTCATGTATCCGATCTTCCCGGGTTCGGCCGAGATCGTGCGCAACGTACTGTGTTCCAGAAACCCGATCAAGGCGTGGGACGACTGGATGCTGAGCGAGATCGTGCCGGCAAAAGCGGTGTGCAATACCCGGACCGATGAAGTCATGGCGTTGGGTCAAAAACTGCATGTCAACGGCACGCCGAATCTGATCTTTGGCAACGGCAGGCAAGCCCCGGGGTATCTTTCTCTGGAGCAACTGGAAAGGAATCTGAACGCGCCCGGGAATAAACCAGACGCGTCATGAATCCCGGCGCGGCACCAGACCTGAGTCTGCTCGTCAAGTCGCTGAGCGAAGCCCGCGAGGGCGTTGCCATCGTCGATGCACTGCACCCCGATTTGCCGCTGCTCTATGTCAATGACGGTTTTGCAGGATTGACCGGTTACGCTGCCGAAGAAATCATTGGCAGGAATTGCCGGGTTCTCCAGGGTACCGATACCGAACAGTCTGAAGTTGCCGTCATGCTCGCCGCTATCGCCAAGGGAGAGAGCTGTATCGTCACCTTGCGCAATTACCGCAAGGACGGTTCGATGTTCCGGGGCGAGTTCAGTATTGCGCCGCTGCATGATGCAAACGGCATTCTCTCGCGCTTCATCGTCATCCTCAGGGAAGTGGCGGCCGCTGAACAGACCGGGTTGCAACCGGAAACTTCGGACCATGCCGATCCGCTGGCCGTTATGGGTGACCGCCCCCATTTCGACGAACGATTCTCGGACATATTGCATGTCGCACAGCGCACCCGTAGCGGGATATCGGTGCTGATCGCCGATCTGGATAATTTCAAGCTGTACAACGAGCGATACGGGCGTCTGGCCGGAGATGCGTGTTTGCGCATGGTGGGAGATTGCATCGCAAAATCATTCACCCGTACGACAGATTGCGTGGTGCGATATGGCGGCGAGGAATTTGCGGCCGTGTCGCTGTCTGCCGGTATCGGGGCTTTGCACGATCATGCGCAAAGACTTTGCGAGCATGTGCGCCAGCTCAATATCCCGAACAGCGATTCTCCGCATGGTGTGGTCACCATCAGTATCGGCGGCATCCATCGCGTACCGAATCGCGAATCCACCGAACAATTGTTGCTTGATCTGGCCGATCGGGAATTGCTGGTAGCCAAGCACAGCGGGCGTGACCGGGTGCACATCACCGGCTGAGGTCTTGCCTCAGGGACTCAGTGCCGGTTCGGCACCTTTGGGAAACAGCACCCACATCTGACCGGTCTGCTTCATGCGCCCCGCCTGGGCGCCGGCCTGTTCGCCAAACCCCCAGAAGAAGTCGCCGCGCACCGCGCCCTTGATCGCGCCGCCGGTATCCTGCGCCAGCATCAGTCGGTTCAGCGGCTCGGTGGTATTCGGATAAGTGGTGGAGAGGAACACCGGCGCGCCGAGCGGAATGGTGCGGGCATCCACTGCCAGGCTGTATTCGTTGGTCAGCGGAACACCCAGTGCGCCGAGCGGGGCGGGCAGGTCATTGGGTAATTCCCGAAAGAACACATAGCTGGCGTTTTGTTCCAGCAGGGCAGCCAGTTTATCCGGGTGTTGTTCTGCCCACTGTTTGATGCCTTGCATCGAGGCTTCTTCGAGCTTGAGTCCGCCCGTTTCGACCAGTTTTTTGCCGATGGAAGTGTAAGGGTATCCGTTTTGTCCGGCATAGCCGACTTTCACCAGACTGCCGTCCGGCAACTCGATGCGTCCCGAACCCTGGATCTGCAGGAAAAAAAGTTCGACGGCATTGTCCACCCAGAGCAGTTCGCGTCCCTGTAGCGGTGCCTTGCCGCTATCTATCTCGCTGCGATCGAAATAGGGAACGACGCGGTTGCCCTGCAATCGGCCGCGCAGCCGCATGTCTTTCAATTGCGGATAGACATCGCCCAGGTCGATGGTGAGCAGATCGTCCGGCACGCCATACAGCGGATAACGGAAGCGCGCAGTCTTGACCCGGCTGCCGTAGAGCCTGGGCTCGTAGTAGCCGGTGATCAAACCCTGCGATGATCCATCGGGGTTGTATACCTGGTAGGGGGTGAAATCTTGCTCGAAAAAATCATGCAGCGAAGCGTTGTCGGGTTGGGTCAGCGCATTGGCGCGGGCGCATACGGCTTGCCATGCGGGTTTGTTCTTCAGCGCATTGCAGCTTTGCCAGAAGGCCGCCCAAGCCGGTTGCAGATCGATGGTTTGCCAATCCGGCAGCATCTCCCACTTGCTCACCGCAAACGGTGCGTAGGGTTGCTCGGGTGTCATTGCGGAAGGCGGCTTTTGGGTGGTGCAGGCGGCGAGCAAGATCAGCAGGAAGGGTGCCGTGCGCCCAAGTGAAATCCGCAACCAGCCTTCGCTCATATCAGTGCAGGACTCGCGGCACACTCAACACGAATTGCGGAATATCGACCGCGAACTGCTTGCCGTCATCGGCTTGCATCTGGTAACTGCCGCGCATCGTGCCCACTTGCGTGGTCAGTACCGTACCGCTGGTATATTCGAAGCTCTGGCTCGGCTTGAGCAGGGGTTGTTCGCCTACCACGCCCTGCCCGCGTACTTCCTGCACATGGTTGTTCGCATCGGTGATGATCCAGTGGCGGCTGATGAGTTTGGCGGGCACGGTGCCGAGATTGGTGATGGTGATGGTGTATGAAAAAACGAAACGGTTGCCCGATTCATCGGATTGGTCGGGCAGGTAATTCACCTGAGTCTGAATCAGGACACCATGTTGATTGATTTCTTCCATGCGCGGCATTTGAACCGATTTTCGCCTGTGTCGCAAGGGTTTCGCCGTGTTTTTATGCTAATCTTCGCGGGTATTTTTTCACACAAGTAAAATCATGCATGGATATTTGAAACGCATCCTGAATGCCAGGGTGTATGACGTGGCAATCGAGACCCCGCTGGAAGTGGCCCCCAATCTCTCGGCGCGCATCGGCAACACGGTGTTGCTCAAGCGCGAGGACATGCAGCCGGTGTTTTCCTTCAAGCTGCGCGGCGCCTACAACAAGATGGCGCAACTCACGCCCGAACAGCTCAAGCGCGGTGTGATCACCGCCTCGGCGGGAAACCATGCCCAGGGGGTGGCGCTCAGCGCGCAGAAACTCGGCTGCAAAGCGGTGATCGTGGTACCGACGACCACGCCGCAAATCAAGATCCAGGCGATCGCCGGCCGTGGTGCGAAGGTGGTGCTGCACGGCGATTCGTATTCCGATGCGTACCAGCACGCGCTGGAACTGGAAAAGCAAAGCCGCATGACTTTCGTGCATCCCTATGACGACCCGGATGTGATCGCCGGGCAGGGCACCATCGCAATGGAGATCCTGCGCCAGCATACTCAAGCCATCCATGCGATCTTCGTTCCTGTTGGCGGGGGCGGACTGATCTCGGGCGTGGCGGCCTATGTCAAGAATTTGCGCCCGGAGATCAGGGTCATCGGTGTGCAACCAATGGATTCGGACGCGATGTATCGTTCGATGAAAGCCAAGCGGCGTGTCACGCTCGATCATGTCGGCCTGTTCTCCGACGGGGTGGCAGTGAAGCAGGTCGGCACGGAAACGTTCCGGTTGTGTCGCAAACTGGTTGACGAGATCATCCTGGTGGACACCGACACGGCCTGTGCCGCGCTCAAGGATGTGTTCGAGGACACCCGCTCCATCCTCGAGCCGGCCGGCGCGCTGTCCGTCGCCGGCGCCAAGCTGTATGCGGCGCGCGAAAAGCTCAAGGGCGAAACGCTGGTCGCGATCGCCAGCGGTGCAAACATGAATTTCGACCGCCTGCGTTTTGTCGCGGAGCGCGCCGAGATAGGCGAACGTCGCGAGGCGATTTTGGCTGTCACGATACCCGAGACGCCGGGCAGCTTCCGTAAATTCTGCTCGCTGCTCGGCAAGCGCAGCATCACCGAATTCAATTATCGCTATGGCGACCCCAAAGCGGCGCATGTGTTCGTCGGTATCCAGGTGCGCGATAAACTGGAAACGACCGAGCTGGTGGAAAAATTGCAGCGCAACAAACTCAACACACTGGACCTGAGCGATAACGAGATGGCCAAGCTGCATCTGCGCCACCTGGTCGGGGGTCATGCCCCGGAAGCCAGAGACGAGATCCTGTTTCGCTTCGAGTTCCCGGAACGCCCGGGCGCGCTGATGTTGTTCCTCAACAGCATGAGCCACAACTGGAATATCAGCCTGTTCCACTACCGCAACCACGGTGCGGATTACGGCCGTGTGCTGGTCGGCATGCAGGTGCCGCATCACGACAAGAAGGCGCTCAAGACCTTCCTCGACAAGCTCGGCTACCGCTACTGGGACGAGAGCGACAACCCGGCGTATCGATTGTTTCTGGGTTAATGGCAATGCCGGTTGCGCAGCCCGTTACCAAAACCGGCATCCGCAAGCAGATGCTCGCGCTGCGCGAACAGATCCCGTCTGAGATACGTTTGGCTTGCAGCAAGCATATCTGCGCGCAAATCGTCAACCTTCAAGCTTACCGGCAAGCCGTGACGATACTGGGCTACATGAATTTCGGTGCGGAGTTTGCCAGCGAGCTCTGGGTGCAACAGGTGTTGCAGGACGGCAAGCGGCTGGTTCTGCCGCGGGTGAACCACCATACCAACCAGCTCGATCTCTATTTTGTGGAGGATGTGGGAAACCAGTTGGCGACCGGTTTGTGGGGGATACGTGAGCCGATCGTCGAACGCTGTGAGAGGCTGACCATGATAAATGAGGTAGAATTCGCCCTGCTGCCCGGGGTGGCATTTACTCGGGATGGCGCCCGGCTGGGCTACGGCCGCGGTTTTTATGACAAGCTGCTGGCTCGCATGGCTATCCGGCCCGCATTGGCGGCAGCAGCTTTTGAACTGCAGATCGTCGAACAAATACCGCAGGAAGCAACCGATGTAAAAGTCGCCCGAATCATTACCGAGCGCGAGACGATCGACTGTTCGGCGCAAGGGAATCCCTGAAATACTGTTTGCAACAATGAGAGAATGACAAGATGGCATTAATACCTGATCACGATCCGCAAGAAACCCAGGAGTGGCTTGATGCACTCGAGTCCGTATTGGAAAACGAAGGCCCTGAACGCGCCCATTTCCTGCTCGAACAACTGATGGACAAGGCGCGCAGTTCCGGCGCAAGCATGCCATTCAGCTTGGTTACGCCGTACTGCAACACCATCGCGCTGGCCGATGAGCAGCGCTCCACCGGCAACCAGGATCTGGAACACCGCATCCGCGCCTGGACACGCTGGAACGCGATGGTGCTGGTACTGAATGCCAACCGCGATTCTTCCGAGCTGGGCGGGCACATTGCCAGTTTTGCATCCGCAGCCACCTTGTACGATGTGGCATTCAATCATTTCTTCCACGGCCAGACCGACGATCACGGCGGCGACCTGGTGTATTTCCAGGGCCATTCTTCACCCGGCGTGTATGCCCGCGCTTTCCTTGAAGGACGTATCAGCGAGGAGCAGATGTACAAGTTCCGTCAGGAGTCCGAAGGTGGCGGATTGCCCTCTTACCCGCATCCGTGGCTGATGCCCGACTTCTGGCAGTTCCCCACCGTGTCGATGGGGTTGGGTCCGTTGATGGCGATCTACCAGGCACGTTTCATGAAATATCTTGACCATCGCGGTATGGTCAAGACAGCCGGACGCAAGGTGTGGGCATATCTTGGCGACGGCGAGACCGATGAGCCGGAATCGCTGGGCGCAGTCTCGATGGCCGGGCGTGAAAGGCTGGACAACCTGATCTTCGTGGTCAACTGCAATCTGCAGCGTCTCGACGGTCCGGTGCGCGGCAACGGCAAGATCATCCAGGAACTGGAAGGGGTGTTCCGCGGCGCGGGCTGGAACGTGATCAAGGTGGTGTGGGGAAACCAGTGGGACCGCCTGTTCGCCAAAGACAAGAACGGCCTGTTGCAAAAGCGCATGCAGGAAGCGGTGGACGGCGATTACCAGACTTACAAGTCGAAGGACGGCGCCTATGTGCGCGAGCACTTCTTCGGCAAATATCCGGAATTGCTCGAGATGGTCGCCGATATGTCCGATGAAGAGATCTGGCACCTGAATCGCGGCGGTCACGATCCGCGCAAGGTATTTGCAGCATATGCGACGGCCAGCCAACATACCGGCCAGCCAACCGTGATCCTGGCCAAGACCGTAAAGGGCTACGGCATGGGCCCGGCCGGCGAAGGTCAGAATATCACCCACCAGCAAAAGAAAATGGCCGGGGAAGTGCTGCTCAAATTCCGTGACCGTTTCAATATTCCGCTGACTGACGAACAGGTCGCCAGCCTGAATTTCTATCGTCCTCCCGAGGACAGCATGGAGATGAAATATCTCAAGGAACGCGGCAAGGTCATGGGCGTGGTTCCGCAGCGCAAACCGGTCAGCGAGCCGCTGCAGATACCAGGCCTGGAGGCTTTCGAGGGATTGCTGAAAGGCACCGAAGATCGCGAAATCTCCACCACCATGGCATTCGTGCGCATGCTCGGCATCCTGGTCAAGGACAAGAATATCGGCAAGCAGGTCGTGCCTATCGTGCCGGATGAATCACGCACTTTCGGCATGGAAGGCATGTTCCGTCAGCTCGGCATCTTCTCGCAAGTCGGCCAGCTTTATACCCCGCAGGATTCCGAGCAATTGATGTTTTACAAGGAAGACCAGAACGGCCAGATTTTGCAGGAAGGCATCAATGAAGCCGGCGCGATGTCGTCATGGCTTGCCGCCGCCACTTCATATGCCAATCACGGCAAGGCGATGCTGCCGTTCTATATCTATTATTCGATGTTCGGTTTCCAGCGTGTCGGCGATCTGGCCTGGGCGGCCGGCGACTTGCGCGCGCGCGGCTTTCTGCTGGGAGGCACCGCAGGCCGCACCACACTGAACGGGGAAGGGTTGCAGCACGAAGACGGCCACAGCCACCTGATGTCCGCGACTATTCCGAATTGCATATCCTATGACCCGACCTTCGCGTATGAAGTCGCGGTGATCATTCATGACGGCATGCGCCGCATGTATGTCGAACAGCAGGACGTGTTCTATTACCTGACCGTGATGAACGAGAACTATGTCCATCCGGCCATGCCGAAGGGCGCGGAAGCGGGCATCATCAAGGGCATGTACCTGTTCAAGGGGCAACAGAAAAGTGGCAAGGGCCAAGAGAAGCCGACAGTTCAATTGATGGGCAGCGGGACGATATTGCGCGAAGTCATCGCGGCGGCGGAATTGCTGGAAAAGGATTTTGGTGTGATTTCGGATATCTGGAGCGTGACCAGCTTTACCGAATTGCGCCGCGACGGCATCGATTGCGAACGCTGGAATATGCTGCATCCGGAGAGCAAGCCACGGGTCAGCCATGTCGAACAATGCATGGCCGGGCGCAACGGACCGGTGATCGCCGCGACCGATTACATGCGCTCATTCGCCGACCAGATCCGCGGCTTCCTGCCCGGGCATTTCAAGGTGCTGGGTACGGACGGTTTCGGCCGTTCCGATACGCGCAAGAAACTGCGCAAGTTCTTCGAGGTGGATCGCCACTACGTCGCGGTTGCGGCTCTCAAGGCGCTGGCCGACGAGGGCACGATCAAGGCCGGTGTGGTCAGCAAGGCGATCAAACTTTATAAAATCAATCCGGACAAACCGAACCCGACATCAGTCTAGGGTTGGCAGGAGATATACGTGGCAGATACTTCGACAAAGCTCAGTACAGGCATTAAACAAGTGGTGGTGCCGGACATCGGTGACTACAAGAATGTGGAAATCATCGAAGTGATGGTGAGGGCCGGCGACACGATCAAGGCCGAGGACAACCTGGTGACGCTGGAAACCGACAAGGCTGCGATGGAAGTGCCGTCCCCCTTCGCCGGAGTGGTCAAGGAATTGAAGGTCAAGGTGGGTGACAAGGTGTCGCAGGGGTCGCTGATCCTGTTGATTGAAAGTAGTGATGTAGCGGGTGCGTCGACGGGTAAGCCAGTTGCTCCGGTTGCAGTAACGCCTGCCACACCTGCCGCTGTTCCCGCAGCTTCAAGTCAACCCGCACCTGAGAAATCCGTTGTGGCAGAGTTGCCTGCAGCTGAGGTGCAATCGTTTGCATCCACAGGCAAAGCGCACGCCAGCCCCGCGATACGCCGTTTCGCGCGTGAACTGGGTGTGCAAGTCGCGCAAGTCAAAGGCAGCGGCGAGAAAGGCCGCGTCACCAAAGATGACGTGCAGCAATTCGTCAAGAACGCGCTTGCGCAACCGCGCGGGACGGCGGGCGGCAACGGCTTGCAGGTGCTGGCGATGCCGGTGGTGGATTTCGCCAAGTTCGGCGCGATCGAGACCAGGCCGTTGTCGCGCATCAAGAAGATATCCGGTGCGAATCTGCACCGCAACTGGGTGACCATCCCGCACATCACCCAATTCGACGAGGCAGACATCACCGAGATGGATGCCTTCCGCAGGGAACTCGGCGCGGAGTACGCGAAGCAGAACATCAAAATCACGCCGCTGGCATTTCTGGTCAAGGCGGTCGTCGTGGCACTGCAAAAATTTCCCGAATTCAATGCCTCACTGGATGCCAGCGGCGAGAATCTGGTACTGAAAAATTATTTCCATATCGGCGTCGCCGTCGATACGCCCAACGGCCTGATGGTGCCGGTGCTGCGCGACGTGGACAAGAAGGGCATCGCGCAATTGGCAAAGGAACTGGGTGAGATCAGTGCCAAGGCACGTGATCTGAAGATAACGGCCGCCGAAATGCAGGGTGGTTGCTTCTCGATCTCCAGTCTGGGCGGCATCGGCGGCACCGCTTTCACGCCCATCATCAACGCACCGGAACTGGCGATCCTCGGCGTGTCCAAGGCCATCATCAAGCCGATGCACCAGGATGATACTTTCGTGGCACGCCTGATGTTGCCGCTGTCGTTGTCGTATGACCATCGCGTGATCGACGGCGCGGCAGCCGCACGCTTCATCGTGTTCCTCTCGCAAGTGCTGGCGGATACACGCCGGCTGGCGCTGTAATCCTTGTCATTGCAAGCGGCGATCAAAAAATCGGGCGGTATTGCTGTCGGTGTGCTGGGCGGGACCTTCGACCCGGTCCATTACGGGCATTTGCGGCTTGCCGAGGAGATGCTCGAGTTGGCCGATCTCGGGCAGATCCGGTTTATCCCGGCAGGGACGCCACCGCATCGCGATCCGCCACAGGTGTCCGCGCAGCATCGCAGTACGATGGTGCGACTGGCGATCGCCGACCAACCGGCTTTCGTGCTGGATGATCGTGAAGTCGCGCGCACCACGCCGTGTTATACGGTGGATACCCTGCGCGAATTGCGTGGCGAGTTGGGCGCAGATCAACCGTTATGCCTGCTGATGGGCGGCGATGCATTTATGCAATTGCATACCTGGCACGAGTGGGAGCGATTGTTCGAGCTGGCGCATATCGTGGTGGGTTACCGCCCCGGTTTTACGCTCGAGGATCGCATTCACACCGCGACACAGCAATTGCAGTTGCATTACCAGCAACGTCTGTGCACTGCGGATGCATTATCACAACAACCGGCCGGTGGGGTTGCCGAACTGGCCATTCCCAAGCTGGAGATCTCCGCCACGCTGATACGCAGCCGCGTTGCGGACAATCGCAGCATACGTTATCTGTTGCCCAGCACGGTGGCGGATTATATTCATCAACATCACCTGTACGAACATGCTAAATACTGAAGAAAAAACCAAGGCCGTCGTCTCCGCACTCGAGGACGTCAAAGCGCAAAATATCACCGTGATCGACACCAGCAAACTCAGCTCGATGTTCGAACGCATGATCATCGCCAGCGCCAATTCGACCCGGCAGACCAAAGCACTTGCCGATAACGTGGTGGTCAAACTCAAACAACTCGACGAAGAAGTCTTTGGCCGCGAGGGCGAGGAAAGCGGCGAATGGATCCTGGTGGATCTCGGCGAAGTACTGGTGCACATCATGCAGCCGGCTATCCGCGATTACTATAATCTGGAGGAGTTGTGGAGCAAGGCACAGGCGGCAAGGCCGAAACTGGCCAAGACGCCCAAAGAGACATGAAGTCTGAAATGCACTTGGCTTGACTCGGGGTCTCGGGCCTGATGAAGTTCATCATCGTATCCGTCGGCCACAAAATGCCGGACTGGATCACGGCAGGTTTCAGGGAATATGCCAAGCGCATGCCGCGCGAGGCGCGGATCGAACTGCTGGAGATCAAGCCCGAGCCGCGCACCACCGGAAAATCCACCGCGCAGATCATGGAGGCCGAAGCGCAACGCATCCTCGCCGCGTTGCCGGCAAACTGCAAGCGCATCGCATTGGATGAACGTGGCGCACAGCAAACCACCAGGCAACTGGCGGCACAGATGGGGGGCTGGATGCGCGAAGGCGGTGATGTCGCATTCATCATCGGTGGCGCGGATGGTTTGCATGAATCGGTCAAGCAGGCCGCACAACAATTGTTGGCGTTGTCGTCTCTGACACTTCCGCATGCCTTCGTGAGGGTGTTGCTCGCCGAGCAGTTGTATCGGGCGCACAGCCTGATGCACAATCATCCCTATCATCGTGAATAAAATCCCGGGTATATAAAGGATGCGATGCCGTGCAGGATATTGCGCGTCCGGCATTGGTGCAGGACCGGACATTTGGCTAGAACCGGCCATTTGGTCAAACCGGACGGTTTTTGGGTTATCCTTGATGCCATGAGAATTATCCAGCCACGTATCTATCTTGCTTCACAGAGTCCGCGCCGTCGCGAATTGCTCAAACAGATCGGTATCAACTTCGAGATGCTGCTATTGCGCTCGGACCCGCGCCGCAATATGGAGGTGGATGAGTCGCCCCGTGACGGAGAGCCGCCGGATAGCTATGTCAGACGAATAGCCCAGGCCAAGGCGGAAGTGGGTTATTCCGCGCTCAGGTTCCGTAACCTGCCGCCGTTCCCGGTACTGGCCGCAGACACGACGGTCGTCCTGGACGGAAATATCTTCGGCAAGCCCGACAGTGCAGATCATGCGTTCGGCATGCTGCAACAACTTTCCGGAAAAGAACACCAGGTGCTGAGTGCGGTGGCAATCGCGCTGGATGAGCATATCGAAGTTGCACTTTCCACTTCCACGGTGCACTTCGCCACACTCAGCGAAGAGCGCATCCGCCGCTACCTGCTCACCCGCGAATACACGGACAAGGCGGGCGGCTACGCGATACAGGGGCAGGCCGGCGCCTTCGTCGAACAACTTTCCGGCAGTTATTCCGGCGTGATGGGATTGCCGCTGTTCGAGACGGTCCAGATGCTGCAACGCTTTGATTACCCCACCCCGTGAACCCGACAAGATCATGAGCGAAGAGATCCTGATCAATGTCACCCCGCAGGAGACCCGCGTCGCGGTGATGCAGCTCGGCGTGGTGCAGGATCTGCACATCGAACGCGGCAGCAGTCGCGGTATCGCCAGCAATGTCTATCTTGGCAAGGTCAAACGCGTGCTGCCCGGCATGCAATCGGCTTTCATCGAGATCGGACTGGAACGCTCGGCGTTCTTGCATGTCGCGGATATCTGGGAAAACAGCCAGAATCCCGAGACTGCCAAACCGATCGAGAAGGTTTTGTATGAAGGCCAGACCCTGCTGGTGCAGGTCATCAAGGAACCGATCGGCAGCAAGGGTGCGCGGCTGTCCACCCAGCTCAGCATCGCCGGACGTTTGCTGGTGTATCTGCCGCAGGAGACGCACATCGGCGTATCGCAACGCATCGAAAGTCCGGAACAACGCGACGCTTTGCGCGCCAGGCTGCAAGCCGCGTTGCCGTCCGACCATCACGGCGGCTACATCATACGCACCGTGGCGGAAGCCGCGACTGAACCTGATTTTATCGCCGACATCGCTTATCTGGATAAACTGTGGAGTAATTTGCAGGCGATCGCTAAAACCGCCAGTGAACCGCAACTGCTGTATCAGGAACTCGACATCAGTCTGCGCGTGCTGCGTGATTTTGTCAGCCACGATACCGGTAGCATCCGGGTCGATTCGCGCAGCACCCACCAAAGAATGCTGGAGTTCGCGCAAGCCTACAACACTATCGCGAGCGACAAGCTTGAGCACTATACCGGTTCGCGTCCCCTGTTCGATCTGTATGGCGTGGAAGAGGAGATCGAACGCGCGCTGTCCAAGCGCGTCGACCTGAAATCCGGCGGCTACCTGATCATCGACCAGACCGAAGCGCTGACCACTATCGACGTGAATACCGGCGGCTATGTCGGGCTGCGCAGTTTTGACGACACCATCTTCAAGACCAATCTGGAAGCAACGCAAGTCATCGCGCGGCAATTGCGACTGCGCAATCTGGGCGGTATCATCATATGCGACTTCATCGACATGGATACCCAGGAACATCGCAATGCCGTGTTGGATGAGTTAAACAAGGCGCTGGATCGGGATCATACGCGCATCACGGTGAGCGGCTTCTCGGCGCTGGGGTTGGTGGAAATGACCCGCAAACGCACCCGCGAAAGTCTGGCGCATGTGTTGTGCGAACCGTGCCCGACCTGTCAGGGTCGCGGCGAGGTGAAGACTGCGCAGACGGTATGCTACGAGATCCTGCGCGAGATACTTCGGGAAGCCAGGCAGTTCAATGCGCGCGAATACCGCATCATCGGATCGCAGCAGGTGATCGACCTGTTTCTGGAAGAAGAGTCGCAGGCACTCGCGATGTTGTCCGATTTCATCGCCAAACCGATCTCAATGCTGGTTGAAACGATATACAGTCAGGAACAGTACGACGTGATCCTGATGTAGAGCACTGTCTGGTTAGAGAGCAAAACGATATTTGGAAACGCGATGACGGACAGAATGAATCGGGCTGCTGTGCTGTTGGTGATCCTTGCCATGCCGTTGACGATTGCCGGATGCGGCGATTCGGATTCACGGCAGACGCCCGCTGCGGGTAAGCCGGCTACAGCAGAAGACGCTTCGAAATTATGCGTGGCCATCGAAGCAAGCGGTCTCGCCGGGCAATGTACTATCAGCAGCCGCTTTAACACGATAGGCGTCATCATCGACAGCAATGATGACGAGGTGGGCAGGAATGTCTGTGCCGCTATTGCAAACAGGGTTTCGCCACTGACGTCCCATTTTTCAGATCATTGGAAACTGCAGGTGTCTTCCCCGTATCGCAGCGACAAACCAATGACTGTCTGCCCGCTTTATTAGCAGTCTGTTGTCGCCGGACTTTCATGGTGATGAACTTCACTGGATGTATGGCAGGCTTTCTTCGCACGCCGTACATTGTCAGGCCGTTTCAGGATATCCCATTCAAGAAATCTGGGGATCATCATCCGAGGGCATCGTGGTAAGCGCTAGTTCAATGTTCGCGGCAAGGTTGCCGGCATATTTTGCCGCCTCGAACAAATGCAGCGACTCGTAATATTTTGCTTTCGTCCGAAAATGGGCGATGTCATCCGACAGTATCTTCCTGGTTTCATCATTTTTCATTCTTGGGCTCCTTGGTTAGATTGATAGGTCAGGGCAGTTCAACAGTGGAATGAACTGTTGCATTTTGATTCATCACCCCGGTGATTTTCCTGCTTTTCGGAGAACTGGAATATAGCCATGTGACTGTGCAGGGAAGGTACTGTTCATTCCTGAATAAGATAATTTTGACATGCAAATATATTAGAGTATAGTTATATGCATATATACAGCAGCACCTCCTCGGCTTGTTCCCCTGCAAGCCCTTGGCTTGCCTCCCCCGCAAGCCATTTTTTTGTCCAGCGTAAACAAGATCCGGCGTAAACATAATCGGTTCGCATTCAGGAGCCTGGGCGCTACGCCGGACTTATTGATCGCCCCACTGTGCGGTCAGTTTGCGGTCGCGTCTGTCCTCGGTCAGGCGCAACATGAAGGCACAATCTTCTCGATGTATGGTGATTCCGCGGTCGCGGGTCACATAGCCGACAATGGCATCGCCCGGTGACGGGGTGCAGCATTTTGCGATTCGGGTCATCAGGTTGTTCACGCCGCCGACAGTGATATCCGCCTGGGAAGACCGTTCGATTGCGGGCCTGAAGACTTTGGGTTTGGCCGGCGCGATCACCTTGGTGGGTAATTCTTCCTGTATCGCAACGGCGATCCGCCGCTGCGTGACTTCGTTGCGTCCGATGGCGGCCAGAAAATCTTCCAGTTTGTTGAAGCGCAATCGCTGTGCGAGTTTTTCCTGATTGATCGAGGTGATACCGAGCCGGTGCAGTTCGCGATCCAGTTGCGTTCTGCCTTGTGCAATGCTTTCTTCAAGGTTCTGGCTTTTGAACCAGGCGCGCACTTTGGCGCGGATACGCGCGCTTTGCAGGAATCCGAGTGACGGGTTGATCCAGTCGCGGCTCGGTCCGCCCTGTTTGACGGTGAGTATCTCAACTCGCTGTCCGTTGTGCAGCTTGTAGTTGAGCGAAACGATGCTGCCATCCACTTTGGCGCCGCGGGTGCGGTGACCCAGGTCGGTGTGCAGCGTATAGGCAAATTCCACAGGGGTCGCGCCCCTGGGCAAGTCGATCACTCTTCCCAGTGGCGTGAGCACGTAAACCCGGTCGTGAAACAGTTCATTCTTGAACTGTTCCTGCAGGTCTCCCTTGTCGGCGAGTTCTTCCTTCCATTCCAGTATCTGGCGCAGCCAAACGATCTTTTCGTCAAACCTCGAATCCGATTTCACGCCTTCCTTGTAGCGCCAATGTGCGGCAACACCGAGTTCGGAATGCCGGTGCATCTCAAGGGTGCGTATCTGCACCTCGAGCGCAAGCCCGCGCGGTCCGATCACTGCGGTATGCAGGGAGCGGTAGTTATTGCTCTTGGGATGTGCGATGTAATCGTCGAATTCACTCTCGATCGGTGTCCACAGCCCATGCACCAGTCCGAGTGCGGTGTAACATGCCCCGATTCCATCGACAGCGTTGCCGTCAAGCGGGATGGAGTCGGGCCGGCTGTCATCGACAAGGATGCGCACGGCACGAACGTCGTAGAGCTCGCTGAAGTCCACCCCCTTGCGCTTCATCTTGTTGATGATGCTATAGATATGTTTGGGGCGGCCCGTCACTTCGGCGTGCACGCCGGCCTTGCCCAATACTAGTTTGAGTTGCGCTACCACGGCAGCGATGTATTGTTCACGGTCGACCCTGCGTTCATCCAGCAGCCTGGCGACTTTTTTGTACAGCTCCGGTTCGAGATAGCGCACCGACAGATCTTCCAATTCCCATTTGATCTGCCACACGCCGAGCCGGTTGGCCAAAGGCGCAAACAGGCTGCGCGTCTGCTGCGCGATCAGCTTCTGTTGCCCCGGGCTTGCGCCGGAGAGATGACGCAGGGTCTGGGTGCGTTCGGCCAGTTTGATCAACACCACGCGGATATCTTCCACCATTGCCAGCAACATCTTGCGCAAGCTCTCGATCTGGTGGGTGGCCTGCTCGTGGTGCTTTTTCCCCTGCTTGGGGATCTCGCTGAATTGCTCGATCTGCTCCATCCGCGAAATGCCCTCTACCAGAACTTTCACGTTCGTGCCGAATTGTTGTTCGACCTTTTTCTTCCAGTCATCCAGGTAATCCGGCACCGCATGCAGCACGGTGGCGGCAAGGGTCTCGTAATCCATGTTCATGCCGGCCAGGATGCCTGCCGCACCCAATGCGTGATGCAACAGCGGCGCACCGGTCAGTTCGACTTTTCCCGCGTAAAGCCTCCCGGCAAATTCGCACGCATCGCGTATCAGGTCGACTTCTGCAGGCGCAAAAGTCTGCGATACGCTGCCAAGCAGGGACTGGATGGTTTCAGTGGGTGCGGACGATTTGTGAGTGTTCGAAATCATGGGACATTATTGCATTGATGCACGGGAGGCATAAAGTCGCCTGAAACTGGAGAGCGGAACCGGATAGCGGGGTTCGCTATCAACTACTTCGCCAATTTATTTTCAATATCTGCCAGTGTTTGTTGCGCAGTCTCCGAGAGCGGACCGCCCAGACTGACTGCGCGGCGTGCGACATCCAGCGCCTCCTTATAACCACCCAAATCTGACAGCGTTTGCGCCAGATTATTAAGTGCAGCCACCGAATCGGGATGATCGTGTGCGGCTTGACGAAACGCGGTTTCTGCCCGGTCCAGGTCATGCAATTGATAGGCGTTATTACCGACGGCGATTTGCGCTGAAAGATTTTCAGGCCAGCGATTCAATGCGGCGATATAGGTGCGTTGTACCCGTTCGGGACCACTGATCTTCTCAAGTGCGCTGACTGCCGCGACATATGAAGTCGCCTCGGCGGTTGCGGGGATTTGCCCCGGCGGCAAAGCGACCATTGCCCAGTAGCCGCTGCGTGCCCAGGTGTATTCGAAAGTCCTCATCGGCAATCTTTGCCGTTGCTCGGGACCCGAACGCAGAATCATTTCGGCACGATCAAGATCGTAGCCGATCACCACCGCGTAATGCCAGACCGGATACCAGGAAAATGCCAGATTCTGCAAAACCACAACCGGCGTTCCGGATGCGACCTCGCGCAGCACATCGTTCAAGTCGGGTGCCAATTGATAGGCTACAGCGCCATTGCGACGCGTGGCGGCCAGCATTTCGACCTGGAGGCTGCCGTGCCGGTCAGGCAAATATAGTTCGGGTTTGAGTGTGTCCGGTGTCACTGCAAACCCGGTCGCATTCAAAACCATCGCCAGCGATGCCGGTCCGCATTGATAAGCGTCCTGCGCAAAATAGGGAACATTGGTGAGTTCGGCGTGCCTGGACAAAGAGGCGGGCGGGGAAGCCAGCATCAAGCGCGTTTGCGGCGGAGTTGCGCAAGCGCCCAAGCATAAAAGAAAAACGCCCACTAACGAGCGGGCGTTCCGAATCGACATGAATTATCGTCTGCTGATTGAATGGGTGAACGGGAATACCTTGGTGAGACCGAGTATGTCGGTTATCAGCAGCACGATGAAGATGAAAACCAGCGCGCCTATGATGCCATCGCCACCGGCAGGCAAGGTATCCAATTTTCCGGCGATATTGTGTGCTTCATTGTCGGTCAGTGCATAGACGCGTGCTTTCGCTTCGCTGGCTGTCACACCCTGTTTTTGCAGCTGGGAGAGTACATCCGCACGATCGAGGAATGCGCTGATCTTGGCGCGGTCCTGACCCGCCAATTCGTGGGAAACGGCCTGGCCTGTATCCACCATGCCGGCAAAAGCAGATTGCAACGGCAGGCCCATGGTCAGCATAGTGACAATAACCATGCGGCTGGTCCAGCGCATGAAGGAAGAATATTGCTGTGTCATCGTATTTCTCCTAAGGTTTGGTTAAAAATTGGTTGAAAGAGGATATGGATTTTAGTCATTTTCCAGTGTCGACACAGAAACCAGTGTTGACACAGAAAAAAGACCTTGTGGAGACGCGGGCAAATATTATAGCGAAACGTTAAAGATAGATATCAATTTCGGTCGCGACGGCGGGTATGAGGGAGTCGGGCGAGCGTATCGATTTGCGCCGTTATTGGGTATTGCGTTGCAAAAACTCGATCAATCGTTTCCGCGCGGTTTCTTCGTTCAGCGATTGGGTATGCCCAGCGCCCGGGACGATCAACAACTCTTTCGGTTCCCGGGCCAGTTTGAAGAGTCTCCGCGAATGGCCCGGCGGAACCACTTCATCGCGGTCACCGTGGATCAGCATCAACGGTAAAGGGCTGATGACGGCGATCGAATCTTTGGGGGAGTAATCATCATTCACCGCTAACCAGGGCAACCATTGGAACGGCCAGGTAAGAAAAAATCCGGCCAGTTTTTCCCTGGCGATCTGGCGATAATCATAAAACGCACTGTCGATGACGACCGCACGGATGTTGGCGCGATATGCGTTGTGCGCCGCGTAATAGATGGCAAGTGCGCCGCCCAGACTTTGCCCGAAGATGACGATCTTGTTCGGATCGACATCCTTGTGCGTCAGCAGGTGGCGCATGGCCGCATCGATGTCGAGTTGAATCCCAGCCAATGACGGCGTGCCATCCGAGGCGCCGTAACCGCGGTAATCGAGAGCGAGCACGCTGTATCCTTCGGCCGGTAACCACATGACGTTGCGGAAGTGCGTGCTGATATTTTCGGCATTGCCGTGCAGGAACAGGATCGTCGCTTTTGCCTGTGCACCGTCCGCAGGCTTGGCCGGCAGGAACCACGCATTCAGCGATGTGCCATCGGTCGCCTGAAAATTCTCGACCCGGTATTCGATCCCGTGCCGTTCCGGCGTATCGATCAGAAAGCTGTGCGGCTGGAAAAATAATTGGGTGCAACCGGACAACAACACCGTGAGCAGGATCAAACCGGAAACACGCATATCTGAATTAGGCATATCAGAAGTAATACAACACAGAAACAGAGCCGCTATTGTAAGACCTGTGCAATTCGCGATTACGCGAAAAATCGGCGCGCAATGCGCTATTCCTGCCCAATGTATATCGCTGTTCCAAACCTGCTGTCACGGTGGTGTCTTGCTGCCCCAGAAAATACCGCACGCTTCGCACGTAGCCATGTATGCGCCAGCGCGGGCTCAGATCGAACAATCCGCCCATGCTCGCGCCGGCCCCGAGCGCGTATCCATCTGCCAGATTACCGCTTGCATGAGAGCTGCCATCCAACAGGGCGTACCAGAGCGCCGTGTCACTCTGGTTCGACCATGATCCGCCCGCACCGCCATCCAGCGCAAATGCCAGTGGTTCGCTACCATGGGCTGCACGGACCCGCTGCCACCCGGCCCTGATCTTCCATGACAGGGGTTGAAAAAATTCATCGCGCGGAGTCAGCGACAGGATATTGACCGGCGTGAAGCGTTCTACCCGTGTTGATGCAGCATCGTAATGGCGCAGGTTCAAGCTGAAGAATTCGATCTCCGCGCCGCGGGCATATCCGCCATCGTCATCCATGATGTCATGGTAAGTGGCGCGCGCCTGCATTTCCTGAAAGTTCCTTCCTTCGTTCCGCCCGGCTCCGAACGCGATGCGGGAAGAGTCGTGCCCCTGATCCGGCCGGATTTTCGGCACCGGAACCGCTGATGTTTGGGCAGCGACATCCAGGTTGCTGCGCGCGGTGAATAATTCCCGTGTGAGCGCGGCGGGATCGGACACATCATCTTTACCTATGGCGCGCCGATAGTGGATGTAATCCTGACCGGCTTCAAGCACCGCTGCCACGCGCTTGCGGGGCAGTTCGGTCAAGTCGGGATCAACTGCCGAAATACGCCGCATGCTCAATTCCTTGACCAGCTTGCGTTCCTGCCGATTCAGCAAACCCAGACTGTAGCGCAGACGGGTTGCATTGGAAGGCCGATACACGACTTTCCTTACCAGTTTGGGGCGCCGGGTGATGACACTTACTGTATCGGCGGGAATCGCCCACCAGCGAAACTGGCCGGTGAGATCAAGTTCGGGTTTCGCTACCTGGAGCAAGCTCAATAATTGGTAAGAGCAGTTCTCGTCGAAAAAATAGTACTGGAAGTACACGGAGCCCAGTTCCCATGCGTGCATCAGCACACGGTCGATTTCTGCCGGGGTAAAGTTTAACTGGTATTCCCACAGGTCGCGATTCTCAAGGTCACTGTATTCGCGCACTTTGACGTAGTAAGGCAAAATCGAAAAAGTGCCGGGATAGCCGCCGCTCAAGCCGTTCACCGCAAACATCAGGCCATTCGATTCATCGGTGTTGGCGGCGAAATTGACCGCATAGGCGAGCAGCCGGGTATGCTCATCCTGGTCTTTGGCATCGACCCGCATCAGGGTGTGACCGTACATCGATGACGGGCTGTTGAGATAGGCCGAGGCGAAGATGAGTGTCAGCCCGGCAGGATCCAGTGCGGCATGCCAGGCCTGGTAGCGTTTGCATTCATGCGGGGGAAGATGCCGGGAGTCGAATCCCAGTTGCTCGTCCAACCAGGTATAACGCGCGATGAACAGGCACTGGGGATTTTGGTGCTCGTTGCTTTCCTCGATATCCGAGTAGAAGCTTGCCAGTGTGGCTTCCAGTTCTGCCTGCGGATCGTTCTTTCCATTTGGGGCATTGTAGAACTGCGGGCTATCGACCAATCCATGGACGCCCGGGGATATCAGGTTGGGGACGTAATGCAGCAGCTTTTGCCATTCCGGACGTTCCGCCAGCCGGAGTTGCTTTGACTTCGCAACCAGAAGCGCGAGATATTCGCTGTCTGTCGCGGCGAGCGCGGGTGTTTGCGAAAGGCACAATAGCCAGCAGAAGATGGGTAGCCCTATGCGGCGCATCGATTGGATTGCAGGTAAGAAAAAACCCAGTGGGGTATCCACTGGGTGTCTGAGTGCCGCGTTGAAATTACAGTGCGGTCTGATAATGGGAAAGCGTTGTATTCGAAGCCAGAACTTCGCGCAACGAGGAAACAACCTGATCTGTTGCGACGCTGTCATTGGCGAAGATGCGCGTCACGTTATCCTTGGTGAGCTGGTTGAACGCAGTCTGATCCTTGGCTTCGATACCCATCAGGTGTGAAAGGGAAGCCAGAGTTTCGCCGCTGCCGACCGACATGTCGCGCGCCAGTTGTTCTTTGTTGCTTTCGATGAACATTGCGGTCTTCATGTTGGAAGTGACCATGCCATCCTGTGTGCAACCCAAAGTGCCGGTAGTGATACCGAAGGTCTGGTTACCTAAGGTGCCATTGGTAGTGACCGCCAAAACCTGAGGGGCAATACCCTTCTGACCCTTGAAGATCATTGAACCCACACCGCACCCGCCAACGTTGTCGGCGGCCAGTGCCAGGGTTGGAAATGCTGCGACTGCTGAAACCAGAGACACGATCGTTATTAGCTTTTTCATGTGAACCTCCCGCAAAGTTGATGGAAAACAGCGCTTGATCAACGTTCAATAAATATGTTGGACGTTGAATAGTTTATACAGGGATATTCTCGCAGTTGTCAATGTGACGTTATTGTTGGGCAGTAAATATCGATGTTGTTGTCCTGGGTAGTCACGCGATCACCTTGAGCAGCAGCTTGGTGGCCAGTATCAGCAACAGCAGGGCGAACAGTTTGCGCAGCAGTCCGGTCTTCATCCGGTGGGTGGCTTTTGCGCCAAGCGGGGCCGTGATCATGCTGGCGAGCGCGATCCAGATCAGCGCGGGCAGATAGACGTAGCCGAGGCTGTAGGGCGGCAACCAGGAGATGTTCATGCCGGTGACCACATAACCGATGGTGCCGCCGACTGCCACAGGAAAGCCGATCGCGGCCGAGGTGCCGATCGCGTTCCTGAGCGATATGTTGCACCAGACCAGGAACGGGACGACGATGGATCCGCCGCCGATCGAGACCAGGCTGCTCAAACACCCGGTGATTATGCCCATCAGCGTCATGCCGGCTGCTCCGGGCAATTCGCGCGCAGCTGTCGGGCGAATGTCGACCAGAATTTGCGCGGCGACGAAATACACGAATAGTGCGAAGAAAATGGCCAGACCGTGGGTCGGGATTGATGCGGCGACCGATGCGCCGATGCCGGTGCCGATCAGGATGCCCGGGGTGATGTTGCGCACCACGCGCCAGTTTACCGCGCCGTGGCTATGGTGCGCGCGCAGGCTGGAGAACGAGGTGAATAGGATCGCGGCCATCGAGGTGCCGAGGGCGAGCAGCATGACATGTCCGGTGGCGAAATGCTGCGCGTCGAACAGGAATAACAGCACCGGCACCAGGATCAATCCGCCGCCGACCCCAAACAGGCCGGCCAGGAATCCCGCAACCGCCCCAAGCACCAGATAAGCAAAGTACCACTCCATACTATTCGTGTGCCAGTTTGGTGGTGATGAATTTCCATTCGGCCGGATCAAGCGGCGTGATGGACAGGCGATTACCGCGTTGCAGGGTGCGCATCCTTTCCAGCTCAGGATGCAGGCGGAGTTCGGCGATGCTGATGAGCGCGATCTTTTTCACCAGTTGCACATCCACATTGAACCAGCGCGGCTGTTCCTGGGTGGCTTTGGCGTCGAAATACTTGCCGGTATGTTTGAATTGGGTGGCATCCGGATAAGCGGTGCTGCTGACTCTGGCGATGCCGGCGATACCCGGTTCCGCACAATTGGAATGATAGAACAGCACACCGTCTCCGACCTTCATCTGGTCGCGCATGAAATTGCGCGCCTGGTAGTTACGCACGCCGTACCAGGCCACGGTCTGCTCGGGGAATTTGGCAAGATCGTCAATACTGACGTCGCCGGGCTCGGATTTCATCAACCAATAGCGCATTGTTCGTATCGGAAATAAAAAGTGCGGCCCGATCTGATCTGGCCGCACTGGAAAAGATCCCCGCCTGTGCCGTTGGCCCAGCATCTTGAACCTGGGTTCAAGTGGGCTGCTTCCAAGTTACATCAGGTACATCCGCGAGGGATGCGCACAACAGTAACATCAAAGGTCGCGGCCGCAAGCAAAGCTTATTGGTTCAAAGAATTATAGGCCTGTCGGACACCGCAGGGAAAACTAAAACAGCGAATCCTGATCGGCTAATGCTTCATCGATCGCTGCTTCCATGGAACTTATTCTACGCCTAAAGTCGCCGAGGTCAATGCCGCGTCCGACTTTTGTTCCGAGCAACTCGTGAGTGATGTTGAGTGCCGCCATCAGCGCGATACGTTCGACACTGACAATCTTGCCGGCATCGCGTATCTCGCGCATGCGCTTGTCCAGAAAAGACACGGCCTCAAGCAGTTCAGTGCGTTCTTCCTCGGGGCAGGCGACGCGCAATTCCCGGTCGAGCAGCTTGATCTCAAGCGTTTTGGTGGGTTTGCTCATGTCTGGTCTTCGGGCAGGTTAACCAACAATTTGTTGAGGCGCGCTTTAGCATTGTCCATCTTGTCGCTGTATTGCCGATTGCTGCTGAGAGCGTGCGCTAACTCCTGACGTAATTCATTATTTTCGCCACGCAACGCGCCGTTGACTTTTATCAACTGGGCGAGTTTGACTTCCAGCGCGTTCAAATCGTTTTCCATGAGTTGACTATAGATTGAAAAGTGCTGATAAGTCAAATGGTAAGCAGGATATATGCAAGCAGTTTGTAGGCTTGGAAAAATTTTGTTTCTGCAAGCTGCTACATGATTGTGATAAAGTTCGCGCCGCTTTGAGGTGCTCGCCTAGTAGCATGCGAGTTAAACGGGAAGCAGGTGCGGGAATGAGAATTCCTAATGCCTGTGCTGCCCCCGCAACGGTAAGCAAGTGTGGATTAGCCAGTATGCCACTGTGAGCGATCATGGGAAGGCGGCAAATCAAGACTTGTGAGCCCGGATACCGGCCTGAGAGCACCAGTACAGGAGATGCTGCGGGTGGCGCATCGGAAAGCCTGCCGCACAACAGTTTCACCTTCCGTATTGTGCAGCGATCTTTCAGAAATCATTCCATCAGCAGTATTTCCTGATTATTCAATATTCCAGCGGGGACGCCTGGAATTTACTCAGGGAATTATCATGAAACAAAAACTAGCAGCGATCGCACTATTCGGTGCGATCTCATTTTCATATGCGGCATATGCCGACACACCGATGCAGCTGCTGATCGTGACGCCCACGCGATTTTCGGCAGCACCTGATAACGCTGCAGTGGATATTAGTGTGATCACCGCCAGTGATATCGAAAAGAGTGCGGCCAAAACATTGCCGGAATTACTGGCGATGCATGCCGGAATCCAGGTGCGTAGCAATGACGGGACATCCGATATGGCAATCGACCTGCGCGGATTTGGCATGACCGGAAACCAGAACACACTGGTATTGCTGGACGGACAACCCCTGAATGAGATCCAGCTGACCTCGATACGCTGGTCGTCGATCCCGCTGGATTCGATAGCGCGTATCGAGATCATGAACGGAAGTGGTGCAGTGCTTTACGGCGGTGGCGCAACCGGCGGTACGATAAATATCATCACCAAACATCCCGAAACAGAAACGCAAGGCGATGCGAGCGTGGGATTCGGAAGTTACAGTACTCGGCAGGGACAGTTCTCACTGTCTGGTAAATCGGGTCGTGTCGGCATGCGCGTCGCAGCCAGCGCTCTGGATTCATCTAACTATCGCGCCAACAATAATGTTTCACAGACTAATCTGGAAGCGGATTTGCGTAGCGATATGGGGCATGGCGAGGCCATCCTGAAATTCGGCGCGGATAATCAAAATTTGCGATATCCGGGCCCGCGTACGGTCGACCCCACTATTGGCTTGAATGAATTAGTGTCCGACCCGCGCGGTACTTCGTCACCGTTGGATTATGGCAAGCACGAGGGTGGGCATGCCAGTCTGGGAACAAGCCAGAAGTTTGATTTTGGTCAATTGGCCGGGGAGGTTTCGTATCGGGATACAAAACAAAAGGCGTTTTATGCAGCTTACGGGGGCAACTATCTGGAAACGGACCTCAGCCTGCTTTCCTTCACACCCCGTGCAAAGATTCCATTTTGGTTTGGCGGATACGGCAATGAAACGGTCTTCGGTGTGGATTTGGCCGATTGGCATTACGATTCCATGCGTTCTACCGATCCAGCTACCCTGGCTACCCCGTCCGCACATATTGTGGCGACACAGTCGAATCGGTCCCTGTATGCCCAGAACACCACCCGGCTTGACGAACAGACCAAGTTGACGTTGGGTGCCCGTACGCAACGGGTTGATTACCATGCCGGGGATATTACTAACCCCGCACAATATGCATCCGGTGATCAGGGACGTACCGTGAATGCTTATGAACTTGGCTTGCGACACGACCTTGTTCAGGACTTGTCATTGTTTGTCCGGGTCGGTCGCAGCTTCAGGATCGCGACCGTGGATGAAATATTCGACCGGTACGGCGGTCCTTCTTTTGATTCAAAAGTAACAATTCTGGAACCGCAGACTTCCCAAGATAGCGAAGTCGGCTTCGATTACAAGCGCGAAGAAAATACAGTACGGGCGGCATTCTTCAGGATGGATCTGAACAATGAGATCCAGTACAACGCGATTACATTCACCAATATGAACCTTGCACCAACGCGTCGTTACGGGTTGGAATTCTCTGGATCGCATGACTACAGCGATGCGCTAGAAGTCACTGCGGCCTATAGTTATACGGTGGCGAAATTCCGTGAGGGTGTTTATGGCGGCATTAACGTGTCGGGTAACAATATCCCGCTGGTGCCTCGGCAACGTCTTGTCGTTACATCGGCTTGGAAAATCACCGAAAACGATACGCTTGATGCCAATGCAGCTTACGTGGGAAAACAGACCTTCGACAACGACCAAGCCAACACATTCGGCGCGAACATGCCTGCCTACACAACGGTTGATATGAAGTTTTCCCGCAAGGCAGGTCCATGGTTACTGGCCGCAGCGGTGAATAACCTGTTCAACAAGCGATATTTTACGTACGCAGTTGCTAGCACTTCCACATCAGGGCGTTATAATGCCTACCCGATGAAGGAGCGCAATTTTTCCCTGGATGCAACTTATAATTTTTAAACGTCACCGGGTGACTTGCAGATAACAAGCCAATAGGCCGTCTTTGCATTTTGTTTGCATTCATGTACTGTTGTAACCATTGATACGAGATTAATTCAGGAGAAGTAATGAACAATATTCAAACCAGAACCATCGCCATTTTTGTAGCCTTGGCCGCATTGATGGCAGCTACCAGGTTCAACCATTTCGGCTCGGCAGTCTCGTTGCCGGACGCTTCCTATGCGGTGTTCTTCCTCGGCGGAATGTATCTGGCCGGAACTGCACGTGTGTCCGTTGCGGTTTTTGCCGCATTGATCCTGGAAGCGGGCTGGATCGATTACTACGCGACTTCCGTCCAGGGCGTCAGCGACTGGTGCATGAGCCCGGCTTATTGGTTCCTCATCCCGACCTATGCGGGCTTGTGGCTGGCCGGCAAGCTGGTATCGCGAAATGCAATGAGTGCGCGCATTCCGGCGGGGGGAAATCTGATCAGACTTGGCCTGGCGGCATGGGTAGCCAGCACCTTCGCCTTTATTTTTTCCAACGCGACCTTTTATCTGTTCTCCGGTCGTTATGCGGAAATGAGCGCGGCGGAATACGCGTCGCGAGTTGCCCAGTATTATGTCTCTTATGTTTCGATGGCGATGCTGTACATTGCCTGTGCGGTGGCCGTGCATATGGTTGTCGACATCATCGGACGGCAACGGGCGCAACACACTAGCAGATAATTCCCGTTTGCCAAGTCTCGAGCGGGCTTTGCCCGCTCATCTGCAGTAGCCTTTGCTTTACACAAAAAATAGTCGCTCGAATGACACGCAATCCGGATTGCGTGGCTCAATAATATTCAACCTTTCAAGGAGAAATACATGTCTGTACTCGTCGGCAAAGCCGCACCCGATTTCAACGCTGTTGCCGTGATGGGCAACAACGATTTCAACGAAACGTTCAACCTGAAAAAACACATCAGCGGAAAGTATGCGGTTATATTTTTTTACCCGCTCGACTTTACTTTCGTCTGCCCGTCCGAATTGATCGCATTCGATCACCGGCTGGATGAATTCAAGAAACGCAATGTGGAGATCATCGGCGTTTCCATTGATTCACAATTCTCGCATTTTGCCTGGAAGAACACCCCGATCAACAAGGGCGGCATCGGGCAGGTGCGTTACCCGATGGTGGCCGACATCAAACATGAGATCTGCAAGGCTTACGATGTGGAAGCCGAAGGCGGCGTGGCTTACCGCGGTTCGTTCCTGATCGACCGGGCCGGTGTGGTGCGTCATCAGGTGGTGAATGATCTGCCGCTGGGGCGCAATATCGACGAGATGCTGCGCATGGTGGACGCACTGCAGTTCACCGAAGAACACGGTGAAGTATGCCCGGCAGGATGGAGTAAAGGGAAAGCGGGTATGGGCGCTTCAACCGAAGGGGTGGCCACATACCTGGCGAACCACGCGCAGGAACTTTAAAAAAGTCCGGATTTGCGGGCTTCTCGCGGCTTGTCAGCTTACTCCGCTTCATCACAGCTGAAGGGTATTGTGCCATGCAACTGGTTTGCCGGAATAATTGGCAAACCAGTGACTGGTTAGGCTTCATGAATTGCATAGAGCAATATCTTTAATATAAAGCCACCTCTGAGGTGGCTTTATTGTTTGTCCAGATTTTCTGCAAGGCTGCTAAAATCCGCCGCAACATGATTTTGAGGGGGTATCGTGCTGATCTGGTTCGTCATTCTTTATCTGCTGTTTTCCGTGGGCGTTGGGTTGTACGCGTCCAGACGGGTGCACAATTCCAGGGACTTCGTCGTGGCCGGGCGCAATCTGCCTTTGCCGATCGTCACCGCCACGGTGTTTGCCACCTGGTTCGGCGCGGAGACCGTCCTGGGCATTTCCGCGACGTTTGTCACGGACGGACTGGGCGGCGTGGTCGCCGATCCGTTCGGTGCCAGCATGTGTTTGATACTCGCCGGGGTGTTCTTTGCCAGGCTGTTATACCGCATGAATCTGCTCACCATCGGCGACTTTTACCGCAACCGCTACAACCGCGCCGTGGAGTTGATCATGACGGTGTGCATCATGCTTTCCTATCTGGGTTGGGTGTCCGCGCAGGTGGTGGCGCTGGGCCTGGTGTTCAATGTGGTCAGCGGCGGCGCGATCAGCAATGATGCCGGCATGATACTGGGCCTTTCAATCGTGCTCACCTATACGATGTTCGGCGGGATGTGGTCGGTGGCCCTGCTCGATTTCGTGCAGATGACCGTGATCATGGCAGCCTTGCTGCTGATCGCCGTACTGGTCAGCGGTGACGCGGGCGGCGTGTCCAATGTGGTCAGTCAGGCGCATGCGGCCGGCAAACTGCAACTGTTTCCCAGCGGCGGGATGGAAGTATGGATACCTTTCATCGGGGCGGGTGTCACCATGATGCTCGGTTCCATTCCGCAACAGGATGTGTTCCAGCGCATGACCTCGGCCAAGGACGAGGATACCGCAGTGCGCGGCACGATACTGGGAGGCGTGTTGTATTTCTGCTTTGCATTTATCCCGATGTTTCTGGCGTATTCCGCGACCCTGATCGATCCGGCATTCTTCAACGGGCTGATCAGCAGCGATTCGCAGATGGTGTTGCCCAGCCTGATCTTGAAGCACACACCGCTGGTCGCCCAGGTACTGTTCTTCGGCGCGCTGCTGTCCGCGATCATGAGCACGGCTTCGGCCACACTGCTCGCACCTTCGGCGATGTTCACCGAGAACATCCTCAAGCACATCGCACTCAAGCACATGAGCGACCAGCAAATGCTGCGCACCATGCGCGTCATTCTCGTAACTTTTGGCGGCTGTGTGCTGTGGTTTGCGCTCAATTCGGAATCGACCATTTTCGGTATGGTGGAAGATGCATACAAAGTCACACTGGTCGGCGCTTTTGTGCCGCTGGCATTCGGACTCTACTGGAAGCGCGCCAGTAATCAGGGCGCGCTATTGTCGATCGCGCTGGGGATCGGTTCATGGCTGACAATGGAGTATCTCAAGCCGGAAACCTACTGGCCGCCGCAGCTGATCGGTCTGATGTTCAGCATCGCCGGGATGCTGGCAGGTTCGATGTTGCCCAGCATGATTCGTGGCCGGCATCACGAGCATGCAAAAATCTGACGGCTGTCATCTTCCTGTCATAATTTGTTCATACTCTCGCCATCTCTGATGCAATAAGGGATATGAAGATGAGGAATAAAAGATGAATGCGAAGATTTTGATTGTTGAAGATGAGCCCGCGATTCAGGAGTTGCTGGCGTTCAATGTGATGCAGGCCGGCTTCCAGGCTTTGCGCGCCGAAGACGCGGAAAGCGCGTGGCAACAGATACGCGAGGCGGTGCCGGACATGATTTTGCTGGATTGGATGCTGCCCAATACCAGCGGTGTGATCCTGGCGAAACAATTCCGCGCGGATGCGCGAACCCGGGACATCCCTATCATCATGCTAACTGCCCGGGGTGACGAGCGCGACAAGATACTGGGCCTGGAGTCCGGCGCGGACGATTACATTACAAAACCGTTCTCGCCGCGCGAATTGATGGCGCGGATCCGCGCGGTTTTGCGCCGTCATATCCCGGCCATGCCGGACGAGACGGTGGCCGCGAACGGACTGGAATTATCGCCCTCGTCGCACCGCGTAACGGCAAACGGCATGTCGATCGAATTGGGGCCGACCGAATTTCGTCTGCTGCATTTTTTCATGACCCATGCGGAGCGCGTATACAGCCGCACACAATTGCTGGATCAGGTATGGGGCACGCAGGTGTTCGTCGAGGAACGCACGGTGGACGTGCACATCCGCAGATTGCGCGCCGCTCTGGAGCCTGTTGCGATGGACAATGTGATCCAGACTGTGCGCGGCAGCGGTTACCGCTTTTCGATAATCTAAAGCCAGCGGGCCGGCTGAAGTATCATTGCAGCCAGTGACGCGGCCGGCCATTCGATAGTTGGCCAACGGATGCTTGAGCGACCGGCCGATAGTCTCCTCGCGTTTCAACTGCGGCTTCAATTGGCGTTTCATCTGGCGTTTCAATTGGCGTTTTAACTGGGAAATAAATTTTGCACGATTTCTGGTTACGAGTAAGCATGCCCGTGCTGTTCACCGCACTGGCGGCATTGATGCTGTGGGGCATGTTCTCGACCACTGTCGCGCTATTGTTCATGCTGGTCGTGCTGCTGCTGGTGATGGCGTATCGCGCGCGTCAATTGTTCAAGCTTGGCCTATGGCTGGGTGATGCGCGCATTGAGACCATCCCCGAAGCGGGCGGGATATGGGATGAGGTATTTACCCAGTTGTACAAGATGGTCAAACAGCACAACCAGACCAAGCAGGATCTGGCGGACGAACTGCAACACATCGAACAGGCCACTGCGGCATTGCCGGAGGGCGTGGCGATTCTGAATGAGCAAAATCGCCTCGAATGGTTCAATCCGCTTGCGCAACAGCATTTCTTTCTTGATGCCGAACGTGACACCATGCAGGACATCACCTATCTGGTGCGCCAGCCGGAATTCATCACCTATCTCCAGGAGTCAAATTTCAATGAACCGCTGATCATGGTGCCGGCGCGACATGACGATATGGTGCTGTCCATCAACCTCATTCCCTACGGCGGCGACAAGCGTCTGCTGATCAGTCGCGACATCACGCAGTTCGAGCGCATCGAGGCGATGCGCCGCGATTTCGTTGCCAATGTCTCGCACGAGTTGCGCACCCCGCTGACGGTGGTGAGGGGGTTCGTCGAAAATCTCGAGGATATGCCCGACCTCAACCGGGACGCTATCCGCCGTGCTTTGCACCTGATGGCCGAACAGACCCGGCGTATGGATAACCTGGTGGCTGATCTGCTGACCCTGTCGCGGCTGGAGAACGAGCAAAGTCCGCTGCGTGAAGAGCCTGTCGATATCACAGGGTTGCTCGAGGAGATTTTTCAGGATGGAGAATTGTTGAGTGGGAAACAGCATCCTATCCATCTCGACATCGCAAGCCCTGCAAACTTGATGGCCAACCGCGATGAGCTGCATAGCGCATTCGGCAATCTGCTCAGTAACGCCATCCGTTATACCCCGCAGGGAGGCGAGATATGGTTGCGCTGGTACGAACTCGACGGCCAGCCGGTGTTCTCGGTACAGGACAGCGGTATCGGAATCGCCGCCCAGCATATTCCCCGCCTGACCGAGCGTTTCTACCGGGTCGATCGCAGCCGCTCGCGCGAAACCGGCGGGACAGGTCTGGGTCTCGCGATCGTCAAGCATATTGCGATGCGCCATCAGGCCAAACTTGAAGTGCTGAGCGAAGAAGGGAAAGGCAGTACCTTTTTGCTGGTGTTTCCGGTCAAGCGGTTGCTAAACTAGCGTGAAGCTGACCCGTTCGTAATCGATGCCGCGCTCTACGCTAAAACCCAGTTTGGCATTCAGCTTTTCGCCGTCCCGGTGCTGTAACTCCAGTACCAGGTCTGCTTTGAACCAGTTGCTCGGAACGATCAGGCTGGCGGGGGACTTTAACGCCGGGACTGCCTGCAATAAAAAGCCGGGGGTGGATATGGCATGCGCGTCCGGGCTTGCATCAGGATTGTTGAGGCGGACTGGCTGGGCGGTTCCGGGCAGATATCGCACCCCGATGGACAATTGTCCGGTGCGTGCGACGCTTACCCACGTGGTCACGCCCAGGGTGAAGTCTTCCTCGTCGCGGATACGCAAGGCAATCAGTTGATTGTGGTTCAGCCTTCCGCCGCTTGCGTCCACGCGGCTGAGCCTTGCGCCCAGGATGCTCTGATTATCCAGACTCCAGGTTTCCAGCGGAAATCCTGAATCGGGCTGTGTGATGTTTGCGGTTGCTTGCTTCGGGATTGTTTCGGTCAGGCAGCGGTAAATATTTTCGGACGTAGAGCAAAGTTGCGCGTGTTGCGAACCGGGTTGGCGCTCGCCAAAACGCGTGTTGCTGTCTTCGCACCAGCACTGATGCAAAAAAGTGAGCAACTCGGTACATTCCGCTCCGCTGTGGTGGTCGCCGAGCTTAAGCTGCCGGGGAGTCTGACCTTGCTGCAACAGGATGGTCTTGACGCGCAGCAATTTGCTCAGCGGGACCATAGCCAGATAATGCATGCTGTCGTTATGCGTGACGAATTTTACCGGTTGCAGTCCCTGCGAGCTGCCAAGGTCGACCGCGAGTGGCTGCGCGTCGCGCTTGCTGATGGCAAAGCCCCGCTCCAACTGTACCGTGCCTTTCCACTCCGTCAGCCATGTGTCGAGCAGCAATAGTTGTGAACGGGTGAGTTCGGCGGCGCGGACATAACAGAAAAGCAGGATTTTGACATAGATGTCATGGCAACTGCCGGACGGTGCTTTGCCAGGCAGCGGGTCGGCAATATCCTTGAATTGCAGTCCATGTTCCTCGGCAAAGGCATACTGTTCGTGCAACTGCCGCCATAACCTGGCATCGAATTCATAGCCCGTGCGCAGATGCTCCGAAATTGCCAGCCCGCTGTACATCAGGCTGCGCTGGCAGAGCAGCGCGCCATGCTTGGCCAACTGCTTGTCCAGGGCGATGTATGCTTGCAGACAACGCTGGTAACCATGTGTCATCGCCTGCCAGAGTTGAACCATGGAAAGGAAAGTGATCAGTTCGCTTTCGTGCAGCGGCAGCGGCTTGGAGATGATCTTTTTGGCGTAATCATTTTGCACGTAATGAACCGTATCGCGCAGCACCTCCAGCGTGTTCAGCCGCTCCAGGCCGCGCATCGGGAAGCGGTTGAGTTCATTGATCTGGGTGAGCAACAGGCTGTGCGCCAGGTGCAGGTTGGTCAGTTGCAGTTTTTTGAGCCATTCCGCGCAACTGAGGGCATCCCTGAATAGCGGGTCGGCAAGGTCGTCGGTCGGTTCGAGCAGAAGCGTCAGCGGCATTTGTTATCCAGTGTCGAGCATATGCTATCGATGAGTCGTGTTGACCAGTCGGGCGGCAGGGATGCCGTTGTTTCGCGTTGCGCTTCACCCCAGACCGGTTGCGGAAAATGTTTGTCGTGTTTGAAGCGCGGAATGACATGCCAATGTAAATGAGGTGTCATGTTGCCGAGACAGGCCAGATTGATCTTGTCGGGATGCAGCGTCTTGCGTATCGCCGCTTCGACGGCAAATACGATCGCCATGAGGTGTTCCCGTTCGGCAACCGAGAGGTCGGTCATCTCCTTGATATGCCGCGTCCAGATGACACGGCAGAAACCCGGATAGTCAACATCCGCAACCTGCACTACCCGGCAGGCTTCATCCTGCCAGAGTAGTGTGCCGCCGATCTGGTTGCATAACTCACAAGTCATTCGATTCCTCTTGCTGTACTTAGCAGTGGCCGTACTTTACATTGGGAAAGCGATCAACGGCCAAACATCACAACAATACCCGTTCGATCCCGCCGTTGTTGGCCTTGCTGACATAATCCGCCAGCCAGTTCGGGCCGAGTAAATGTTTGGCCATTTCCACCACGATGTAATCGGCGCTCGTGCCACTGTCGTCGTTGTAACGCGACAGGCCCTGCTGGCAGGAGGGGCAGGAGGTCAGTATTTTTACCTCACCCTGGAAACCGTCGGCGCGCATTGCATCAGCACCCTTGCGCATCTCTTCTTCCTTGCGAAAACGCACCTGGGTCGCGATCTGCGGCAGGGTCACGCCGAACGTACCCGATTCGCCGCAGCAGCGCTCGTTGAGCGGCACATCGGTGCCCATCAGTTCGTTGACCACCTTGAGCGGCTGATAGGTCTTCATCGGCGAATGGCACGGGTCGTGATACATGTAGCGCACTCCTTCCACGCCCTGCAGCCTGACGTTCTTCTCCAGTAGATATTCGTGGATGTCGAGCAAGCGGCAGCCGGGGAATATCTTGTCGAACTGGTATTTCAGCAGCTGGTCCATGCAGGTCCCGCACGACACGATCACTGTCTTGATGTCGAGATAGTTCAGCGTATTGGCGACGCGATGGAACAGCACGCGGTTGTCGGTGGTGATCTGGTTGGCCTTGTCAGCCTGTCCGGAAGCATTCTGCGGATAGCCGCAGCACAGATAGCCCGGTGGCAGCACGGTGATCGCGCCGGTCTCGTACAGCATCGCCTGTGTCGCCAAACCCACCTGGCCGAAAAGACGTTCCGAGCCGCAACCCGGAAAATAGAACACCGCTTCACTGTCCTCGCCGGACTTGCTCGGGTTACGGATGATGGGCACGACGCTGTTGTCCTCGATGTCGAGCAGCGCACGCGAGGTCTTCTTCGGCAGATTGCCCGGCATCGGTTTGTTGATGAAGTGGATCACCTGCGATTTGAGCGGCGCGCCGCCCACCGTGGCGGGCGGATGCCTGACCTGGCCTTTCAGCAAGCCGAAACGTCTGGCGAATTGATAACCGATGCGCTGCGCTTTGTACCCCCACTCTATCATCACCTTGCGCACCAGCTTGATGGTGGTCGGGTCGGTGGTGTTGAGGAACAGCATCGACATCGTCGTGACCGGGTTGAATTTTTTCTTGCCCTGCTTGCGCAGGAAATTGCGCATCGCGATCGACACTTCGCCGAAATCGATGTCGACCGGACAGGGGTTCAGGCATTTGTGGCATACCGTGCAATGGTCGGCGACATCGCTGAATTCGTCGAAGTGCCGGATCGAGATGCCGCGCCGGGTCTGTTCTTCGTACAGGAAGGCCTCGATCAGCAGCGAGGTGCCGAGGATCTTGTTGCGCGGCGAATAGAGCAGATTGGCACGCGGCACGTGGGTGGCGCACACCGGCTTGCACTTGCCGCAGCGCAAACAGTCCTTGATCGAATCGGATATCTCGCCCAGTTCGCTCTTCTCGAGTATCAGACTTTCCAGTTCCATCAGGTTGAAGCTCGGTGTATAGGCGCGCTCCAGGTTGCCGCCGGTCAGCAGCTTGCCTTTGTTGAAGCGTCCTTCCGGATCCACCCGCAGCTTGTAGTCGGTGAACGCGGTGATCTCATCCGCTTCGAGAAAATCGAACTTGGTGATGCCGATGCCGTGCTCGCCGGAGATCACCCCGCCCAGGTCCTTCGCCAACCGCATGATGCGCTCTACCGAGGCATTGGCCTGCTGCAGCATTTCATAGTTGTCCGAGTTCACCGGAATGTTGGTATGCACGTTGCCATCGCCGGCGTGCATGTGCAGCGCGATGAACACGCGGCTTTTCAGCACGCTCTGGTGCAAGGTATTGCACTGGTCGAGTATCAACTGATAAGTGCTACCGGAAAATATCTGGCGCAACGGCTCGCGTATCTCCTGTTTCCATGAGGCGCGAAGTTGGTGACGCTGAACCGAGTCGAACACATTCCTGGCATCTTGCGCGTCAGCGGGTGCAAACGGGCACTCCGACAGCGGCGCATCCAGGTTGTCCAGCAGCCACTGCCAGCGGATACGCACATCGGCCAGCATTTGCGTGGTTTCGTGCACACGGTTTCCGAGCAGTTCGGCATCGCCGAGCTGTTTGTCGTCCTGATAATACAGCGGCAGTTCGCCGGCGAAGAACCCGTCCAGCGCGTCGAGCAGTTTGAGTTTGTTGTGCAGCGACAGCTCGATGTTGATGCGCTCGATGCCGTCGCAATAATCGCCCATGCGTGGCAGCGGGATCACCACGTCCTCGTTGATCTTGAACGCGTTGGTGTGTTTGGCGATCGCGGCGGTGCGCGCGCGGTCCAGCCAGAACTTCTTGCGTGCCTCGGCGGACACGGCGATGAATCCCTCGCCGCTGCGCAGATTGGCCAGGCGCACGATCTCCGAAGCGGCCAGTGCCGCCGCATCCGCGTCATCGCTGACCACGTCGGCGACCAGTACCATCTTCGGGCGCGTGCCGCGCTTTGATTTGGTGGCGTAGCCCACCGCCTTGAGATAGCGTTCATCCAGATGTTCCAGCCCGGCCAGCAAGGCCTTGGGATGGGCATCCATGTAGGATTTTATTTCCACGATCGCCGGTACTGCTTCGCGAACCTGGCCGAAGAATTCCAGGCATACGGTGCGCGTGTGCTTGTGCGCGCGGTGCAGGATGAAGCGCGCCGAAGTGATAATGCCGTCGCAGCCTTCCTTCTGGATGCCGGGCAGGCCGGACAGGAATTTATCGGTGACATCCTTACCCAGTCCGGCCTTGCGGAATGAGCTGCCGGGGATGGTGAGTATCTCAGGCCCGCCGAGCGCGGTGTTGCCGTCGGCTTCGAAGCGGCTGACACGGAATGTCGCGTTTTCCACGTCGTGGATCTTGCCGAAGTTGTGGTTAAGACGCTCAATGTTCATCCATAAGCCATCCGGCGTGACCATGCGCCACGACGCCAGGTTGTCCAGCGCAGTTCCCCACAACACGGCCTTCTTGCCGCCGGCGTTCATCGCGACGTTGCCACCGATGCATGAGGCGTCCGCCGAGGTCGGATCCACCGCGAACACAAGTTCGCTATTCTCGGCGGCTTCCATCACGCGCCGCGTGACCACTCCGGCACCGCAATGGATGGTTGCATACGGCTCGCTTAGTCCGGGCAGTACCAGGTGTTCAACCTTCGACAGCGTCTCGAGTTTTTCGGTGTTGATCACCGCGGAGAATTTATCCAGCGGCACGGCGCCGCCGGTGTAGCCGGTGCCGCCGCCGCGCGGGATGATGGTGAGCTTCAGTTTGATACAGGCGCGCACCAGTGCGGCGATCTCTTGCTCGGTATCGGGATGCAGCACAACGAACGGGTATTCCACGCGCCAGTCGGTCGCGTCCGTGACGTGCGAGACGCGCGCCAGACCATCGAACTGGATATTGTCGCGGCGGGTGATACGGCTCAATTCGCGCAAGGCACGTTTGCGCAGTTGCAGGGTTTGCTCGAATTCGGCGGCAAATCCGTCAACCGCCGATCTGGCCAGTTCCAGCAGGCGTATGACAATTTCATTGTCTTTGCGGCGCGCATCAATGGTATTCAGGCGATGATGCAGCGCGTCGATCAGGGCCTTGCGCCGCTTGCGATTGCCCAGCAGGTCGTCCTGCAGATAAGGGTTGCGCGACACCACCCAGATATCGCCCAACACCTCGTAGAGCATCTGCGCGGACCGACCGGTGCGGCGTTCTTCGCGCAGCGTGTTGATGATGTCCCACGCCTCGCTGCCGAGGATGCGCAACACGATCTCACGGTCGGAAAACGAAGTGTAGTTGTAGGGGATCTCGCGTAAACGTGCGGTCATTATTTTCTTTGGCTTAACTCGGACTCAACAAGGCGCGCATTTTACCTGAATGCGGTGCGGCACTCGACC
>JBBQNH010000014.1:0-41066 GCA_038329705.1 Burkholderiales bacterium
CGGGTCGGCAAAAGTCCCGACACCGGTACCGCCCAGGGTGACCACATCGCTAAGCAGCGGAGAAATGGTTGCGGTGCCAACCAGGGTTGCGGCGGTCGTGGCGTCATATGTCTTGTTCGCCGCACTCACGCCGGTGACGGCAAGATTCGCCACAGTGATGTTGGCCGTCACGCCGGTCGGTTGCACCAGAGTGTAGTTGCCCGCGTCGGTTCCGCTGATGGTGTAGCCGGTGACGGTCACAGCTTTGCCGATGGCAACGTTTTTGTCGCCGAATACGCCGCTGCCGGTACCGCCCAGGGTGACCACGTCACTGCCCAGTGCGGTGATCGCTGCACTGCCGCCCAGCGTCGCCGCAACGGTGGTGTCATAGACTTTGTTCGTTGCACTCACGCCGGTGATCGCCAGGCTGGCAGCAGTGATGTTGGCCGATTGACTCAATGGCTGCCCGAACAGGGAATACAATCCGACATCTGTGCCAGCAAGACCATAACCTGAAAAATTGACAGTGGTCGCCGTCGCCACATCCTTGCTGTTAAAGGCTGCAGTACCTGCAGACAAACTCACGAGTTGTCCGGCGGAAATTCCGTCGGGACCGGTCAGAAACGTGAATGGGGTATTCAGCGTTGCAGAGGTATTTCCGTCGTAAACCTTGGATTGTGCAGTTGCAGATGCATTGTTGACGAATACCAACATGTAGGAATTCAGTGTGCCGCCGGTAACGTTAGCGGTGTAATTATTGGGTGCGGCATATGAAACCGGGTTGTAGAAGATATTTGCCGTGCCCGTATTCAAGGACACTGCGCCAGCACCGGCAAAAGTCACGGTACCGGCAGTTGCGCCTGGGCCATTCCCTATGTTATCGGCACGCAGGTCGACGCTGCCGGCTCCGGTTGCTCCCACACTGGCATCTATCAACTGGTTGACGTTCACGTCGTGGAAAGCACTCAATGTCAGCGTGGTGTTTGCGGTCCAGGACACGCTATCGTTGACATTGATGTCACCAAGCGTTCCACCAACAACACCTGCGCTGCTTAGAATTTGAACATTTCCTCCGCCCAAGTTCGAACTAAGAAGAGCGCCTGTAATATCTCCTCCCGATGCAGCTATCGTGAAATCAATCGGGTCGATCAGCCAGTTCCCTGCCTGTCCTTGTGAGGCGAAAGTAGTGACTTGTGTACCGTCCGTAATTTTGACATGCGCGGCACTGGTTTCGATGAAACCCCCATTACCGCCATTCGGCGCGGACGCATCCAGCGTACCACCGACATTGACGGTACCCACTTGCATGTCGCCCATCAACTTGATGGTGCCGCCGACGTTCTGAATGGTACGCGCTTCGATGATGCCGGAATTGTTGACCACCGCGCTGCTCAGTGCGTCAGCCGCCTTGGCTGACATGTATATCTGACCACCATCCGCCTGGATCAGCTGTCTGTTCTCGGCAAGCGCATTGAGGGAGCCTTGATCCGTGGTGTATGAAAGTAGCGAACCGTTGTTGAGATTGAGGGTTACTTTGTCACCCGCGCCGAGCAATGCCGTACCGAGCGTGGCGCTAATGATGCCTTCGTTGCGCACTTCGGGGGCAAGCAACGCGATGTACCCTCCATTGGCGGCAGAGAGGGTTCCCTGGTTGACGACGCTGCCCGCAGTACCCGAGTTGCTGAAACTGTAGTTGCCCGCCATGAAATCCGCATCGTTCAGGCTCAGTGTGGAAGCGACCAGACCGCCGACATTCACCTGTGAGCCTGAGCCAAACAATACGCCATTGGGATTCAACACGAAGACCTGTCCGTTGGCCGTCAGGCTGCCGAGAATGGAAGTGGGATTCTGGCCGAGGATACGATTGAGGACAAATGCCGATGCATTGGGCTGACTGAAATGTACTGCTTCGCTGCTGCCAATGTCGAAACTTTGCCAGTTGATGGCAAGATTCTGGGTGGACTGATTGATCGTGGTGGTATTCGCGACGGTTTGGTCGATGGTGCCAGCGCCCGCGCTAACTTGCCCGCCAACTGGTTGCGCGAACGCAGGCGTCATAAACGCCGCCGCGATGAGCAAGAACGAAAGTTTTGGGGAAAATACCATCCGCGACACGGCTTCGCGACGTCCATTTGCCCTCATTGCAAAGACTGATGAGCTCAATGTCTTGATCAACAAAAATGGTTAATAAACAGATTCATTATGCCCACTCTCAAATGCACCGCAGTCCAACTTTTAGTTTTGTTTCCCTATCTGCGCTATGCAATTTCTAATTTAATGACCGGATTATAACAATTATATGCAAATTCAGGTACCTGACTGGTACCTGAATATCACTGATTATGGCCTTTTATGCACGCTTACTTGAGCACAACCCGCTATTTGCCGAACATTCCAATCCAACTTTTCAGTTGGATTGCAAAGCGCAAAATCTTATCGTTGCTTATTGGCAATTGAAATTGGCAAAAGTTCCCATGCAGTTTGAGGACTCCCAACCAATGAATGATCATCCGTAAAGCTTGCGGCCGCGTATTCGGGCGCGATGAGCCCGACGTTGTTCGCTCTCGGTGAGCGGTTTTGGTTTGGATCCTTCGAACGGGTTTTTACTGGAGTTGTACTGGATCCTCAACGGAGTGCCCTTCAGCTTGAATATCTCGCAGAAGGTGCGTTCCAGATAACGGGTATAGCCTGCCGGAACATCATCCAGGCCGCTGCCGTGGATTACGATCAGCGGAGGATTGCTGCCACCCTGATGGGCATAGCGCATCTTCGGTATGAAGCGCCCTCCTTTGGGCGGGAGTTGTTTTTCAAGCGCGCCGATCAGGGCGCGGGTGAGTTTGGGTGTGGACAGTTTCGCCATCGCCGCCGCATAAGCCTCATCCACCGATTTCAATAAACCCGGTATGCCGTTGGCATGCAGCGCGGAGATGAAATGCAGCTTGGCGAAGCTCAGAAAATGCAGCTTGCGCTCGATGTCGTTCTTGACCTGGTCGCGTTGATACTGGTCCAGTCCGTCCCATTTGTTGACCGCCAGTACCAGCGCACGGCCCGCCTGCAGCACATAGTCGGCAACGTGCGCATCCTGTTCGGTGATCTGGTCGCGGGCATCCACCACCAGCACCACCACGTTGGCATCTTCGATCGCCTGCATGGTCTTGATCACGGAGAATTTCTCCACCGCCTCGTCAACCTTGCCGCGCCTGCGCACACCGGCGGTGTCGATGATGGTGTATTGCTTGCCATCGCGCTCGAAGTCGATATAGATGCTGTCGCGCGTGGTGCCCGGCTGGTCGAACGCGATCACGCGCTGCTCGCCGAGAATGGCATTCACCAGCGTGGATTTTCCAACATTGGGGCGTCCCACGATGGCGAGCTTGGGTGGATGCTCTGCGTCGGGTTGTTCTTCTTCATCCAATGGAAAATTCTCCAGTGCGATCTCGATGACTTCCGTGACATTGTCGCCGTGTGCTGAGGAGATCGGCAACGGTTCGCCCAGGCCCAGCTCAAAGAATTCCGCCGTCACCCTGGCGCGTGCCATACCCTCGGCCTTGTTGACCAGCAGGAAGATGGGCTTGCCGGTCTTGCGCAATTGATCGGCGATGATGGCGTCCTGCGGCGTGCATCCGGCACGGCCATCGACCAGGAACAACACCACATCGGCTTCGTCCACGGCCTGGCGGCTTTGCTTGGCCATTTCGAACATGATGCCATCCTTGGCGACCGGTTCCAGTCCGCCGGTGTCCACGACCAGATAGGGTCGTTCGCCTACCCTGCCCTTTCCATAATGGCGGTCGCGAGTGAGACCGGGCTGGTCTGCGACCAGCGCATCACGACTGCGTGTAAGGCGATTGAACAGGGTGGACTTGCCCACATTCGGACGGCCGACCAGAACGACTGTGGGCAACATTAGATGTAGCTTTCCTTATTTGATGGACAGCGAATACATATCGCCGCCGCGAGTCTGAACCAGCACCCCGTCATCCATTTCGATCGGCGCGTCCATGATAGCGCCATCCTCCAGCTTGATGCGCGCGGCAAATTTTCCATCGTCGCGCTTCATGGCATGTAAATATCCCTCGAAGTCGCCAACCACCACAAAATTTCCCAGGGCGAGTGGCGCGGTTGTTTTGCGCAGCAACAATTCACTGTTCTTCCACGACGTGCTACCGGTGGTTTTGTCCACCGAATGGACGGATCCGGCCGAATCGGTCAGGTATAGGTATCTGCCCAACACCATGATGCCTTTGTCGCTGGAAATGTCACGATTCCATAACGGGCTGCCCTGTGTTTTGTCAAAACAGGCGATGCGGCCCTGGAAAGAGATCGCGCAAACTTGCTCATCGTCCACGATCGGGTCGCTGGTGATGTCGCTGATGCGCTCCAGTTCGGTATTGCCGCTCGGCTGGGACACCTGCGCTTCCCAAATCACTTCACCATCCTTGATCCTGATCGCGGCCAATTTTCCGCCGGCAAATCCCGCAAAGGCCACACCGCGATTGATGGCGACGCCCGCGTGACTGCGCACCACCAGAGCCGGGGTGCTGCGCTCAAACATCCACACGCGCTTGCCGTCTGCCGCGCTCAACCCGGCGATGCGCCCGTCCCCGCTGCGCACCAGCACCATGCCGTCCGCAACTTGCGACACACTCAACACTTCGCTGGATACCAGACTCTTCCATCTCAACTTGCCATCTTCGTCGTATGCCAGCACATCACCCTTGTCACCCCCGATGAGCACAAGACCGTCACCGTTGGCCACGCCACCGCTGATGATAATACCAGTCCGGATGCGCCATACCTGCTTGCCGGTAGTGCGGTTAAGGCGAATCAAACTGCCTTTTCCGGTGGCAGTGTATATCGCATCCTTGCTCAGCGCAGGCTGCAACAGATTCGAGCCCTGGTCATCAATGCTGGCATGCCAGCGCTCGTCGAATTTTGCGGTTTCGGTAAAATCAATCAGTTTGGCGGGCTCAGCATCGCCTTTCACACCGGCCCAGTCAGGGATGGATTCATCCGTAGACGCACAACCGCCCAGCGCAAGCATAGCCAGCACCCACAGCAAACTGACGCATTTCATTTGGCCGTTCCCTTTACTTGGCAGAGCCAAGGGCATCCAGCTTCATCTGGATCAGATTTCGATACATGCTCTGCGCATCGAATTTTTCATATGCGATCTTGTATGAACTTCTGGCTTCATCGATCTTACCCTGCGCACTCAGCACATCACCACGCAGATCGGCATACAAGCCGTCAAACGACGGCGTGTGCTTGGCATCAAGCAGCGCGAACGCATCCGCATAATTCTTTTCATCCAGCAACAGGGCGGCAAGGCGCAACCGGGCCACGTCCTTGAGCGTTGCTTCTGCGGAATTGTCGATGACCCATTGCAATTGGGTCTTGGCTCGCGCAAGATCATGGTCTTGCTTGTTCACCTGGGCCGCCACCAGCGCGGCACGAGGGGCATAGGCGGTGGAAGAGAATTTATCCATCACTGCGGTTGCGGCATCATTGATGCGCTTGGCATCGTTGCTGGGAAGTTGCTCGATGAATTGCTGATACAAGGTGGCAGCGCCGTCAGACTGATTGTGCTGGTAATACTGCCATCCGCGCCAGCCACCCATCCCCACAACCACGATCAACAGACCGCCGAGTATCTGGTTGCGATTGTCCTTCCACCACGCCTTGAGCGCTTCCAGTTGTTCCTGTTCCTGCAAATCCAGTACTGCCATGTCGTCCGCTCCTACTTGATAAATTTATTGACTGTCGCGATGAGATTTTGCACGCTCACCCGCTCCTGTTCACCGCCCTGCATCGGCTTTACACACAACTCGTTTGCCTGTGCTTCATCATCACCGATCACCACAGCCACTTGTGCCCCGCTGGCATCTGCCTTTTTCATCTGCGATTTGAAGCTGCCACCGCCGCAATGCAGCAGCACTTTCAAAGCATCGTCGCGCAGTTGCTCCGCGATACGGCTGGCCAGTTGGCCGGCCTGTTCGCCCTGATGGACCACATAGACATCCACTTCCTGCTTCGGCAATGTCATGCCATCTTCCTGCAACAACGCCAGCAAACGCTCCACGCCCATCGCAAAACCGGTTGCCGGTGCCGGCTTTCCGCCGATCTGCTCCACCAGCCCGTCATAGCGGCCGCCCGCGCAGATGGTGCCCTGCGCACCAAGCCGTGTAGTCACCCACTCGAACACGGTGCGGTTGTAATAGTCCAGCCCGCGTACCAGCCGGGTATTTATCTCGAACGGCACTTCGTGGCGCTTGAGTATCGCTTGGACTTCTTCAAAGTGCCGCAATGCGTCTTCCTCCAGCTCATCCATCAGTCCGGGCGCGCCTGCGATCAAATCCTGCATCGCGGGATTCTTGCTGTCCAGGATGCGCAACGGATTGCTGTACAAGCGGCGCGTGGCATCGGCATCCATTACATCTTTGTGCTGCTCAAAATAAGCGATCAGCTTGGCACGATGACGGTGACGTGAGGCGACGTCGCCCAGCGTATTCAGTTGCAACGCGACATCGCGCAGACCGAGCTTGTTCCACAGCCGCGCGCACATCAATATCTGTTCGGCATCGATGTCCGGTCCCGCAAAACCCAGCGCTTCCACGCCAAATTGATGGAACTGGCGATAGCGCCCTTTCTGCGGGCGCTCATGGCGGAACATCTGCCCGCTGTAATACAGGCGCTGCGGCGCGTTATACAGCAAATTGTGCTGCAGCACGGCACGCACGCAGGATGCGGTTCCTTCGGGGCGCAAGGTCAATTGATCACCGTTCAGCGCATCGGCAAAGCTGTACATCTCCTTTTCGACGATATCGGTCACTTCGCCGATGGCGCGCTTGAACAGATCGGTCGGTTCGACCAACGGCATACGGATGTTGCGATAGCCGTAGCTGTGCAGCCAATCGCGCACCACTTCCTCGAACCATAGCCACAATTCCGCCTCGTCCGGCAGGATGTCGTTCATGCCGCGCACGGCTTGCAGGGTTTCGTTGCTCATTTGTTTCCGGAGAAGGGATAAGGGGGAAGGATAAGAGAAAACGGCAAACTATCCGCCCTTCCCTCTGCTCACTTCACCCTTCCCTTCTTTGTCCTTCCCTCTTCACATATTTGTTTGTCACATACTCGTCCACGATACGCTTGAAATCCACAGCGATGTTGTCACCGCGCAGAGTCATGGCTTTTTCACCGTCGATATACACCGGCGCGGCGGGATTCTCGCCGGTGCCCGGCAGGCTGATGCCGATGTTTGCCAGCTTGCTCTCTCCCGGCCCGTTCACCACGCAACCCATCACCGCCACGGTCATGTTCTCCACACCCTCATACTTTTCGCGCCACAGCGGCATCTGGGTGCGCAGATGCGTCTGGATACCTTGTGCCAATTCCTGGAAAAAACTGCTGGTGGTGCGTCCGCAGCCCGGGCATGCCGTCACCATCGGCGCAAATGCGCGTGATCCCATGGTCTGCAATATCTCTTGTCCGACCAGCACCTCCTGGGTGCGGTCACCCCCCGGATCAGGGGTCAGCGAAATACGTATGGTGTCACCGATACCTTCCTGCAACAGGATAGCCAACGCGGCGGTGGAAGCGACGATACCCTTGGAGCCCATTCCGGCTTCGGTCAAGCCGAGATGCAGCGCGTAGTCGCCCTGCGATGACAACGAGCGATATACCGCGATCAGATCCTGCACATCGCTGACCTTGCAGGACAGCACGATGCGGTTACGCGCCATACCGAGTTGTTCGGCGCGGGCCGCACTTTCCAGCGCCGACCTGATCAATGCGGCACGGGTCACTTCATTGGCTTCCCTGGGTTGGGCGAGACGCGAATTCTCATCCATCATGCGCACCACCAGATTCTGGTCGAGGCTGCCCCAGTTCACCCCGATGCGCACCGGCTTGTCGTAACGGATCGCGGTCTCTATCATCATCGTGAATGGATCGTCTTCCGGGTGCCCGGCCAAAAGTTTTCCGGACTTGCGGCTGCGCCCGACATTACCGGGGTTGATGCGGTATTTGGCCAGCGCCTGCGCGCAATCCGGATAGTCGGTGAGCAGGCGGTGGCCGTTGTAATGAAAGTCGCCCACCAGCGGCACATCGCAACCCATGCTGTCCAACCGTGAACGTATATTCGCCACCTGAGCAGCGGCTTCCGGCGTGTTCACCGTGATGCGCACGAGTTCCGACCCGGCCTTGGCAAGTTCGAAGACCTGTTGGGTGGTCGCTTCGGCATCGGCAGTATCGGTATTGGTCATCGACTGCACCACAACGGGTGCGCCTCCTCCCAGCATGATCTTGCCGACCAAAACCCGTTGCGACGGGCGACGCTTGATGACACTCATGTTCACTGCAACGTGATCCTCGCCACTTCGCTGGTCGAGTTGGAATAGGGGACCAGGTTCACCGGCTTGCCATCCACATAGAGTTGCGTCGCCAAAGCATGGCCGATCACCAGCGACAAGGGCAGCAGACCCTCCAGATTCAATTCACTGCCGGCCGGATTGATCTGGGATGAAATCATTTTGCCGTCCCCGTCCATGATCTCAGTCCAGGATTCCTCACCGAACACCAGACGAACCGAGGCGGTCTTCATCGTGCCGACGTGAAGGGGTGCCGATGCAACCGACTGGATAGCAGGTACACCGGAAACGGCTTTGGTCTTGACTACCCGAACAGATGATTTTTGTGCAGTTTCTGTGCCTCCGGAGCTCTGTCCGGTTGCTGAATCCGCAGATTTCTGTTCCGGCTCTGTGGTTACCGATTTCTTCGCTGACTCCGGCGGACTTTGTTTAGGCTGGGTTGGAACGGGTGTTTCCTTGCTGTGCTGTTGAACAGCTGGCTGCGATTTGTTTTTTTCCGGAATGTCTTTCTCGGGAATTATTTTTTCAGGGATGACTTGCGTCTCGGCGGGCAATGAAATCGGCGTTTCAACCTTTGCTATCGTAGCCTGCGTGAGCGGCGTCGAAAAATGCCAAACAGCAAAACCCGCCGCGATCACAGCCAGCAACAGCGCGGCGCCGAGCAACAGCAGATTTTGTTTTTGCCATGAAAACTCGACAGGAAACGGGACATCGACCGAAGGCGGCACCAGTTCAGGCTCGGGTGTTTTCGTTTGCGGTATGGTGTCCAGCAACACCTGCGCATCCAGATTCAAAATCTTGGCGTAACTGCGCACAAAGCCGCGCAGAAACGCCATTTCGGGCAGTTGCTTGAAATCGTCCGCTTCCAGCGCTTCGATTTGCCGCGGTGCGAACTTGATCTGGGCGGCGACATCCGCAATGCTCAAGCCCAGTTGTTCGCGTGCTTCGCGCAACATCATTCCGAGCGTTACCTGGCCCGGCGTTGTCTGGTTAGTAGTTACGGAAGGCTTGGCTTGATCTTCAGTATTTTCAGGAAGTTGTTCCATTATTCCCCGTGTATCAGCATTTGAGTTTCACGCGCTTCTGGATATCGATTGCGTAATTGAGTGGCATAGCTGGCTTCAGAGTTGCGATCGCCAACTTTACGATTGATCCTGACTCCCAGCCAAAGCTGCTCCGCGCCCTGACCGTCGGATTTTTGCGACAGCTCAGCAAAGTATTTCTTGGCTGAATAGTAATCGCCGGTGGCGAAGTTCAGATCTGCCAGCGCAAACAGCACCTGCGTCGATTCAGGCTGGACCAGCAGCGCCTTTTGCAAAAAATCCAGAGCATCCTTATTGTTACCGGCTTTTCTGGAGCACAGACCTGCATTCAGGTATGCCAGACCCGGGGTCGTATACAATGGATTTTTTATTGCCGCCATGAACTGCGGGATCGCTTCATTCGACCTGTCGTGCTGGCACAGGAACCAGCCGTAGTTGTTGTGTGCGTCTGAGTTCGTGTCGTCGAGGCTCAGGCTGCGCTTGAAATCTACCTCGGCATCCTTATCCTCGCGCAGCGCCATATGGATCAGACCACGCACGTTGTAGGCAGGCGCATAATTCTTATCGGCTTCCAATGCATGCGATAGCTCGTCCAGCGCGATCCCAAGTTGCGCGCGCTGATAGTACAAGCCGGCCAACTCGGTATGCACTTTGGCACTCTTTTCTGCATGAGAGTCTCCACCGGTAGCGCAACCCGCCAGCAGGGAAAATGAAATCCATACGACTATCAATCTGATCATAATGAACCTCGCATTGACTATATAACCGCGTCTGCGCTTGCTTCGTTCGCGCGTTGTATGTTCCGTTTTGTCTTGTCCTGCACCTGGCCGGCCAACTGTCCGCATGCCGCTGCGATGTCATCGCCGCGAGTCTTGCGCGTGGTCGTTACGACACCGGCCTGCATCAGCACATCGCGGAACCGCTGAATCGCATCAGGGCGCGAGCGCCGGTAATGCGTTTGCGGGAACGGATTAAAGGGGATAAGGTTGAATTTGCATGGCACGTCACTCACCAGATCGGCCAATTCACGGGCTTGCTGTACCGAATCATTCACCCCTTCCAGCATCACGTATTCGAAAGTGATGAAATCGCGCGGCGCGCGCTCCAGATAGCGCTGACAAGCAGCCAGCAGCATTTTGAGCGGGTATTTCTGGTTGATCGGCACCAACTCGTCGCGCAATTTGTCGTTCGGAGCATGCAGCGATACCGCCAGGGCCACCGGACATTCATCGCGCAACCTGTCCATCGCCGGAACGATGCCGGACGTTGATACCGTCACGCGCCGGCGCGACAGGCCATATGCATGATCGTCCAGCATCAGACGCAATGCGCTCACGGTGTTGTCGAAATTCAGCAACGGCTCGCCCATGCCCATCATCACCACATTGCTGATCTTCCAGTTGCCATCGGCATCCTTGCCGAGTTGATGGTTCGCCCACCACAACTGGCCGATGATCTCGGCCACGCTGAGATTTCGGTTGAAACCCTGTTTTCCGGTCGAGCAGAAAGAACAGTTCAACGCGCAGCCGGCCTGGCTTGATATGCACAGGGTGCCGCGTGTTTGTTCCGGAATGTATACCGCTTCCACGGCATTTCCGGTACCGACGTTCAGCAGCCACTTGCGCGTACCGTCGTCGGACAGTTCTTCGCGCATCACATTCGGCACGGCAATACAGGCGCTTTGCGAGAGCTTGTCGCGCAAAGTCGCCGCGATGTCGGTCATTGCCGAGAAATCAGGCTCCCCGGCTTTGTATATCCAGCGCATCAACTGGCGCGCACGGAACGGCTTCTCGCCGATTTCCGTGAGATAGCCTGTCAATGCGTGCGCATCGAAGTCGAGGAGGTTTTGCTGCATGTTTAAGTCTTAACGTGAATGAATATTCTTCTTCGGGAAGAAGTAAGCGATCTCGTTAGCCGCGTTTTCCGCAGAGTCAGAGCCGTGCACGGCATTAGCGTCGATACTGTCGGCGAAGTCGGCACGGATGGTGCCCTTGTCGGCCTTCTTCGGGTCGGTTGCGCCCATCAGGTCGCGGTTCTTCGATACTGCGCCCTCACCTTCCAGTGCTTGTATCATCACCGGGCCAGAGATCATGAAACTCACCAGATCCTTGAAAAAAGGGCGAGCACTATGCACGGCATAAAATCCTTCCGCCTCTGTACGGGTCAGGTGGCGCATTTGCGCAGCGATGATCTTCAGACCGGCATTCTCGAAGCGGGTATAGATTTTCCCGATGACATTCTTGGCAACTGCATCGGGTTTGATGATTGACAGGGTACGTTCAACAGCCATGCTTCTTTCTCCAGATAATATTAAAGTTGATCAAATTTACAAGGGCGCCATTCTATCAGGCTTTGCACACCCTGTCGCAGGGCCTGCAGAGCCGATTTTGCAGCCATAGTATTGAGGTTTACGGCCGGATTCATGGCAAATCCATGCCAGAAGATCATGAAATCCGGGAAACAGAATTAATTGAACAGCAGATCGGGCAGGAACAGGGTGATCTGGGGTATGTAGGTGATGACAGCGAGAAAAACCAGCAGCACCATCAGCCACGGCAAAGCAGCACGAGTGACCTCTACTATACTCATGCCGGTGATACCGCTGGTCACGAACAGATTGAGTCCCACCGGCGGTGTGACCATACCGATCTCCATGTTGACCACCATGATGATACCGAGATGGATGGGGTCGATGCCCAAATGGTTGGCGATCGGAAAAAAGATCGGCGCCAGAATCAGGATGATGCCGGTCGGTTCCATGAAGTTGCCGGCGATCAGCAGGATGATGTTGACCACCAGCAGGAACATCCACGGCGCCATGCCGAAAGCGACGATATGCTCGGCGATGGTTTGCGGGATGCGCTCGGTGGTCAGCACGTGGGCGAACAGCATCGCGTTTGCGACGATGAACATCAGCATCACCGTGGTCCGGCTCGCCTCGACAAAAACCTGGGGCAACTGGTGAAATTTCAGATCTCGGTAGATGAAAACGACCACGAACAGCGCGTATACCGCCGATACCGCCGCCGCCTCGGTGGGCGTGAATATGCCGCCATAGATGCCGCCCATGATGATGACCAGCAGCGCCAGCCCCCACATCGACTTCCTGAATTTGACAAATACCTCGCCCAGACTGGCACGCGGGTTAGTTGGAATATTCAGTTTCTTGACGCGCCAATGCACCGCAAACATCAGCATCAAACTCAGCAATATTCCGGGTATCACACCCGCCATGAACATGCGGCCGACCGACACATCGGTCACTGCCGCATACACCACCATCACGATGGAAGGCGGGATCAATATACCCAGTGTGCCGGCATTGCAGATCACACCGGCGGCGAAATCCTGTGGATAACCGTTGCGCATCATGCCTGCAATGACGATGGATCCGACAGCAACCACTGTGGCGGGACTCGATCCGGATACCGCGGCGAACAACATGCAGGCCAGGATGGAAGCGATGGCCAGCCCGCCGCGCAAATGACCGACCGCCGCGATCGCAAAATCCACCATGCGCTTGGCGACACCACCCGTCGACATTAACGCACCGGCCAGTATGAAGAACGGGATCGCCAGCAGGGTGTAATGCTCGCTGGTTTCATAGAGCTTGATGGATAGCGATGCCAGCGAATCCTGGGCAAAGAACACGATGGTCAGCAAACTCGACAACCCCAGGCTGATGGCTACCGGTACGCCGATCAACATGCAAAAAAACAGGGTGGTGAACAGGAAAAGCGTATTCATTTGTTCTCCTCGGTCGCCTTCAGTTTCAGCGCCTCTTGCACCTCGTCGGCAAGATGCAGCCGGTCTGACTTGCCGCGCACCAGATTCACCAGAATCGGCAGGAATCGCATACCCAGCAAAATAAAGCCAACGGGAAGAATGCTGCGCGCGATCCAGATTTGGACCGGCAAATCATCCATCTCGATACCCGCAGATTTCATCTTCATCACGTAGATCATGGAACCGTAGATCACCAAGCCCGCATAAAGCAGACAGAGCAGTACCGCCAAAATGGAAGTGGCGCGGCGCAGCCTGGGCTTCATCAGTTTGACAACCGCATCCACACCGATATGCGCGCCCACCCTCACCCCGTAGGAGATGCCGATGAATATCATGCCGGCGAACATCACCGTGTTGAGTTGCAGAGACCAGGTAAACCCGGAGTTGAATACATAACGCAAGACGACTTGAATGAAAGTCAGAAACGTCATCGCTGCCAGCATCAGCGCGATCAGCCATTCATCCAGCCTCTTGAGATATTTCATGGCACCCCCAGAAAAGACCCCGGCTTGCCGGGGTCAGATGACGTATGCAGTCAGTAATTCTTGCCGACTTTAATCTAACTTGCCGATCGTTATTTGCTATTGGCCTCTTGTGCCGCGTCGATCAGATCCTTGCCAATCTCATCCTCGAATTTCGCCCAGACCGGCTTCATGGCCTTGCGCCATTCTGCTTTTTCGGCCTTGGTAAGCTTGATCACCTCGGCTTTTTTTGCATCGATCACTTTGGCACGGTAATTCTGGTCCTCGGTCAGCGCAATCTTGTTACCGTAGGCGATCGACTCAGTCATCGCTTTGGCCAAGCCGGCCTTGACATCCGCAGGCAAGCCGTTCCACCACTTCGCGTTGGTGACAACCATATAATCAAGCACGCCATGGTCGCTTTCGGTGATGTATTTCTGCACTTCATAGAATTTCTTGGTGTAGATGTTGGACCATGGATTTTCAGCCCCGTCCACCACTCCCGATTGCAATGCCTGATAGACCTCGGCAAAGGCCAGCTTTTGTGGATTGGCGCCAATATCCTTGAACTGTGCTTCCAGCACATCAGACGACATGATACGGAACTTCAGCCCTTTGGCATCGGCAGGCGTACGCAAGGGCACATTGGCAGACAATTGTTTCATGCCGTTGTGAAGAAAGCCCAATCCGATGAGACCCTTGTCTTCCATGGAATTCAGCAGTTCCTGACCTTTCGCACTGTTCTGGAAACGACCGACCGCTTCGATGTCGTCAAACAGGAACGGCAGGTCGAATATCTGCAGTTTTTTGGTGTATTTTCCGAATTTTGCCAATGAAGGAGCCACGATCTGCACGTCTCCCAGCAGCAACGCTTCCATTTCCTTGCCGTCGCCGTACAACTGGCTGTTCGGGAAGACTTCTACTTCCACCTTGCCGGGTAAGTACTTCTCGGCAAGTTCCTTGAACTTCACGGCTGCCTGCCCTTTGGGGGTATCTACTGCGACCACGTGGCTGTATTTGATGACGATGGGATCGGCGAATGCCGCGACAGACAGACTCAACAACAAGGCACTGCATAACGCAATTACTAGCTTCATGATTTTCTCCCTAGTTGGATTGGCGGTGCTGGTACAACAACCTTTTGTAGCAAACATGATAGCCCATTTAACTGCCGGACACCAACAACCCTTCTTCATTCTGCGAAGCCTGATACTCTGCTTCTATAGCCACGCCCACTACACAAACCAGCTTGTCACCACAGTAAAGTAGCGGCAACCGATCCCGCTGCCAGGGCGGGATGCGGTGTTCCCGGAGCAGGTTCTTGACGGTGCGAGTTGAACTTTTGGCGTGGGGGCGCAGGGTTTCTCCGCCTTGCCGCAATCTTAGCGTCACTGGCTCTTCCCGCATTTTTGCCAGACTGATACCAACTCCCTGCGCACGATCGAACTTCAAACGCGCGTTCAGTGCGGACCAATCCAGTTCCGCTTCGTCTCGCCATCGCAACACAACGTCCTGATCGAATGCTTCGGGTTCATGCAGTGCATATACCTTATCCTGATAACGGCGGATCTGCCATTCTCCGCAGGGAATGCATACCGCGGCATCTTCCCGGGCATGGCACAGTTGAAGCAACATGTCATCCAACAGTGCGACTTGCGGCATCGGCGCACCGATGCCGTGCAGAAAATATCGCATCAGGTTCTTTGCCCTGGCATGACTCAAGACCCGTAATGCCGCAACGGCAAGCGTTCCCTGTACGATCGTCTGTGCGGCATCCTGCTCTGCCAGTTCATCAAGCAGAACCCCGGCTTCGGCGAAATGTTGAGCACTGCGTGCCAATGTATCGCGATAGGCAGGGAATTTTTCTCCAAGCATGGGCAGCACGCGATGACGTAAAAAATTGCGCGGAAAACTGTCGTCGGCATTGCTCTCGTCCTCTACCCAGCGCAACCGGTGCGCGGTGGCGTAATCGACGATCTCCTGTCGGGAACAGTGCAGCAGGGGGCGCAAGAACCTGGGCGACGCCGTTTGTGCAGCCAGGATTGACCGCTTCGACGGGCTCAGGACAGGCATCACGCTGGCTCCGCGTACTCCGGCTCCGCGCAGTAATTGCAACAACAGGGCTTCTGCCTGATCTTCAGCATGTTGTGCCAGTGCCACATATTCGCAATGTTGCATGGCAAATGCCGCATGACGCAACAGGCGCGCTGCTGCTTCAATGCCGTGTGACCGTAGCGGCGCGATGTCCACGTGCTCGATGTGCAGGGGAACAGCAAGTTCCGCACACTGATCGGCACAGAATGCGGCCCACGCATCGGCATTCATACTGATGCCATGATGGACATGCAATGCGGAGAGCTGCCAGGCAAAACGCGGGGCCAGAGCGTGCAGGAGATGCAGCAACACCATCGAATCGACACCGCCGCTCAATCCAACCATGATCGAACTATGCGCCGGAATCAACTGCTCAAGCTGCGCCCTGACCCGCTCGGCGAGAATATTATTGGTAGTCACGATCAAGCCACAAAAGCGTCATTCCGGACGGTATCCGGAACGACGGATTGAAAGGAGCTTACTGGAGTTCGACTTCCTTGAACTTGCCATAGCCCATCAGCCGATTGAAGCGATCCTGCATTAGGCTCACCGTCGGCTTGTTTTGCGCGGTCTTGAGTGCATCCTGCAAAGCCTTCTTTACGGACTGCATGGTCGCCGCATAATCGCGATGGGCACCGCCCAACGGTTCACTGATGATCTTGTCCACCAGACCCAGGGCCTTCAAGCGTGTCGCGGTGATACCCAGGGTCTCTGCGGCTTCGGAGGCTTTTTCGGCACTTTTCCACAAGATCGAAGCGCAACCCTCCGGCGAGATCACCGAGTAGGTGCTGTATTGCAGCATCAGCAACACATCACCCACCGCAATCGCCAGCGCGCCTCCGGAACCACCCTCGCCGATCACCGTGCAGATGATAGGCACGCGAAGTTCACTCATTTCATACAGGTTACGCCCGATCGCTTCAGACTGGCCTCGTTCCTCGGCATTCACTCCGGGATAAGCCCCGGGTGTGTCGATGAAGGTCATGATGGGTATAGCGAATTTTTCGGCAAGCCGCATCAAACGCATCGCCTTGCGATAACCTTCCGGACGCGGCATCCCGAAATTGCGTATGATTTTTTCTTTGGTGTCGCGGCCTTTCTGGTGCCCGATCACCATCACGCTCTGTCCGTTGAAGCGCGCCAGGCCGCCAACGATCGCCTTGTCGTCGGCAAATGTGCGGTCTCCGTGCAGCTCCTCAAAATCGGTGAACAGCGCCTCGATATAATCCAGGGTATAGGGCCGCTGCGGATGTCGCGACACCTGCGAGATCTGCCATGATGACAGTTTGGAATACACTTCCTTGGTCAGCGCTTCGCTCTTCTTTGACAGGCGGGAAATCTCGTCGGCGATGTCCAGCGCCGAATCATCCTGCATATAGCGCAATTGCTCGATCTTCTCTTCCAGTTCCGCGATGGAACTTTCAAAATCCAAAAATGATATTTTCATGATTCTTTCTCCGCTTGAAAACGGCAATTTGATGCGGCGCAATGATACTACAAACCGAAGAAGCGTTTGATGGTCGCCAACACTTCGCTGTGGCGGCTGTTCATTTCCTTGTGCAGGGAGTCCTCATCCAGATTCTGCAACGCACTGTCCAGCTGCGCGCGCCGTTCAACAAGGACATGCGATACTTCTTCGGCGATGCCGGGCCGCTCCCTCAATATCTCCTCGAATGCATCCTTGTCGAGGCGATAGCAGGCCAGGTCCGTTTTAGCGATAACCGAAGCCACGCGCGGCGAACCGGTCATCAGGCTCATCTCGCCAAAAAAATTGCCCTTGGACAATACATTGAGCCTGCGCCTTTCGCTGTCTGACCCGCCAACATACACTTCCACCTCACCATTTATGATGATGAACAACCAGTGCTGTCCGGTTACGCCTTGTTTGGTGACCACTGTGCCCTTGGCAAACTGCACGTATCTGAGGCGCTCAGCCAGCGTCTTGAGCTCTCCTTCGGCCAGTTGCGAAAACAACTCAACTTTACCCAGCGTCTTGATGCGCTGTTGCACTTCGCGCTGGTGCAATGCTTCCTCATGCTTCTCATTTTCCTTGGTAAGGTGAATGTCCTTTTCCTCAATGGCAAGTTTGATTCCCTCGCGTTGCAGCGCGGTCATGACATGCCAACGCATCGAGGCATCCGTAGGGTCATCGGGCGCCAGATCGGTCAACCAATAGCGCAATGCATAACGACCGTAGCCCTTTTCGTCCATGTCCATCAGCACGCAATTGGGTAACGGGAACTTTGCCACATTGGCGATATCGGTGTGCTGGACAGCCTCCTCGACCAGACCGATCACTCTGGGTGGCGCGATCTCGAGACTGACGTTGAACCACACCCAGCGGCGCAGCTGCACCGGTTGGTCGGTGCGCCGACCCAACACCATGAATTTGTTCTTCATCAACTGGCTGTTGGGAAACACCACCGTTTCCCAGTTGCGCGTCTCGACCAGAGTGGAGCGCCAGCGGATGTCCACCACCCTGCCGGTGATGTCATCCACTTTAATCCAGTCGCCGATCTGTATCGAGTTATCCAGCTGCAGTGCCAGACCGCCGAGGATGTTGCCCAGCGTATCCTGCATCGCAAAGGCCACCACTGCGGTGATCATCGCCGAAGTCGCCACGATACTGCCCAGATCGAGTCCGGCATAACGCAGCCTCACCAGACCCCAGGCGATGTAGGCGATGATGACGAAGATATCCTCGGTGATGCGCGGCGGGGTCATGCGCAGCAACGGCAAAACGATACGGAATACCAGCAGGCCCCATAGCCGGATAAGCGCGATTCCGCCGCCGATGACAAAGGCCTCGTGCAGCACGTTGGCGGCCATCTCGAACTGCATGGCATGGATCAGGCCGCTTAAAAATTGTCCGAGCAGGCAGGCCAGGAAAAATCCCAGCGTGTTGATGATGCTGTTGCGCTCGGCCTTGTGAAAGTGCAGGAGCAGGAATGCCAAACCCAGCATCATCACCAGCACCAGCAGTGACTCTTCGCGCCAGAAATATTGAAACGCTGTATCCCAAAATGCCACGTTCGCCTTCCCCCTAGTCTTGCTAACCGCCCTGATGGCGCATTCTACACCGGCAAATATTCTGCCAAGCGCTTGTTCCGTCTCCAAAAAGCCCATGTATCACGGGATGTCAGGCGCACCCGGCGCATACTGTCCGCACCCGGTATATCCAGTTGCAGCTCCGTGAGCTTGCCGGAGCGCAACGCCTGCCATACAGGGCGCGCAACGCCAGTTTCAAATCCCTGCAGAGCCGTGCGCCAGCCAGCCAGGTCGCCGCGTTGCAAAGCCGTATGCAATTCCGTCCACACCAGCAACTGCTTTTCTTCGCCGCCGATATCAAATTGTTTCTGCCAGGGCGAGAACGGAATTCCGGCAACTGCGGCGAACATCTCGACCAGCACATCATCCGAACTTGCGCGGTCGTAATTTTTTTGCAGTAACGCACCCGCAAGGGGCAGGCCGACGGGTGTCCCGCTGCTGCGCATCGACCCGTTCGCTCTGTCACAGCCGCCTCCCCAAAACCACAGGCTATTTATCATTAACTCGCCACGCGCTTCGCGGGCCTCGTTTAGCTGATGAGAGAACAACAACATCTGAATCTCGTTGAACAACTGATGCCAGCGCGCCGCATCCTCGCCTGTCGGCAAAACCCTGCGCACATCGCCACCGATCACTTCAGAGAGCGGCGTGGTGCGCATGCGCGGCAGCGTATCCAGCCGGACATACCAGCGTTGCGGGTGCGGCGCAAAGAATTCCAGGCCCTGCCCGGCATAATATTCGTTCAGGCTGGCACACAACACCGCCGCTTCATCAGGGGAAACGTCGACTCCGGAGAGGACCAGGCGATCGCGCTGCAGCGTCAGATTGATCGGATCGGCGCGCAACCAGCACCCTTCGGCGAGGCCGTCAAAAGCGGCAGAGATCGGCGCGACAGGCGCATCATCCAAAGCTCCAACTGTTGCTCCCGGGATGCCAAACGATACGCAAAGGAGGCTTTCAAGCGCGACAGGCCCGATCAGCTCGCTGTGTCCGCGTCCCAGCATCTTTTCCAATGCAGGCAAAGATAATCCGGTGCTCGACTCACCGGCAAGAGTCACCGGCAGGAGCAGATCGGGAATGACTAGATGGACGCTTTTCATAACCGGGCAGTGTACCTAAATATTGAGAGCCGGATGCCCAGAATCCGGATACCCAGAAACGTTGACAGGGGATTGACGTGCCAGGTAATGATTCATGATGCCGTAAACGATTGTGCCGCCCTGCTCAAGCACGGCATCGTCATTCGGAAGAAGCATTCCGCTCCGTTACCCATCCCGGCTCATGACCGGAGATCAATTTCCCACGCCGATACCTTACATGGATTGCGCTGGCGCCGTTCACTTCGCTGAATAGCCAGTCACCGTCCCTAACGCCATGCTTGTATTGTCCGGACGCCTGCAAGTTTCCGTTGCCCCAGTGATATTCTGCCTTGCCGTCCCGTTTCCCGTGGTTAAAATTTTCCATCGTCCCCAGCACACCGTTCCCATACCAGGAACGATAAGGCCCGTGAAATTGCGTTCTGTCTGTTTCAAGTTCGCACCAGGCTTCGGTCACGCCCGGCATTGACTCTCCGTTTTGAACGGTGCCTTTGGGACAACCGATATCACCCGCTGCAGCCGCAGCAGGTATCTGGCATATCATGATCAAAATAACGAAAAAGCGCATTTATTGCAGACCCGATTCTTATATCTTAAAAATGCTCTGGACCGCCCACCACATTTGTAGTTCAATAGGCCACTTGGATATTACGATTTACTTTCCCTAATGTCATCCAGTTGATGAAGTCAGCAGCAGGCATCGGCTTGGCAACAACCCTGCACCAGTTCACAACCCAGCGACAGCAACAGCGCTAAGTGCTCTGTCGTTTCCACTCCCTCTGCCATCATCTGTCGATTGAAGGCAACAGCCAGACCGAACATGCTCTTGAACGATGGCCAGATCATCCGGATCGTTCAGCACATCGATCACAAAGCCCTTGTCGATTTCCAATACTCCGGCAGGCAGTCGCTTGAGATAGGTGAACGAAGAATAATCGGCGCCGAAGTCACCCAATGCAAAGGTGACCCAAAATTTCAGGCCGGCATTCACCAGCTCGGATATATTCGTGATGTCGTCAAGTACGCTTGTTCCCAGTATTTCAAGTTCCAAATCGGTGTGTGGAATATCGGGGCACAGACGCCCTTCAGTATGTATTGCACCGCGCGTTGATGGGTGCTTGAGTATATTGCGCAGCATGATCACCGTGAGTGAAGCGATTTGACCCGCTCGCGCAGCATGGGCAAGAGCTCGTGTTCAAACCATGGGTTGCGTTTGAACCACGGAGTGTTGCGCGCCGAGGGGTGCGGCAATGGAACATATTCCGGGGCAAACTCGCGCCAGGCCTTTACCGTGTCTGTCAATGAATGCTTGCGGCGGTTGCTCAGAAAATGGCGTTGTGCATGCAGTCCGATCAGCAAAGTCAATTCTATCTGCGGCAGCTTGGTCAGCAACTGGTCGAGCCACAAAGTCGCACATTCCCGGCGTGGTGGCAAATCGCCGCCGTCTCCCCGTCCCGGATAACAATAACCCATCGGGATTATGGCAATCTGTGACTCATCGTAGAACCTGTCGGCGTCCAAGTCCATCCACATGCGTAGACGCTCTCCGCTTGGGTCATCCCACGGGATTCCAGTAGCGTGCACGCGTTTGCCGGGTGCTTGACCCACGACGAGAATGCGAGCCGTTTTGCCGGCTTGCAGCACCGGGCGAGGTCCAAATGGCAACTGCTTCTCGCAAGCGCGGCATTTGCGCACCGCCGTCAACAACTCAACAAGGGTGGAATATTCCGTTTTTCGCATAATGTCCCATAGAGGTGTGGCGACGCTCGCTTAGATTCAAAGCAGCCAAGTAGCTGGGTAAGCCACGGAAAATAAAGTCACATCAACAGACGAGGTGTTATGGCGCATGCCCAGCGGGCTGATAGCTTCCCGTCTCCGCACGGAACGGGACTGCAAGGCGGTTCCAGCCATTGATCGCGATGATAGCAAGTGTCAGATCGACGAGGGCCTTCTCATCGAAATGTCGCCTGATTTCGGCGTACAGTTCGTCCGGCACATCATTGGCCGAGATCTGCGTGACCGCCTCGGCCCAAGCCAGCGCAGCCCGCTCACGCTCCGAATAGAACGGCGCCTCCCGCCACGCCGGCAGCACGTATAACCGTTGCTCCGTTTCTCCGGCGGCCCGGGCATCCTTGGTGTGCATGTCGAGGCAATGCGCGCAACCATTGATTTGCGAGACCCGTGTCTTCACCAGCTCGAGCAGCGAGTGTTCCAGCCCGGAGCTTCGCACGTAGGTTTCGAGCCCCAGCATGGCCTTGAATGCGCCGGGTGCCGCCGTCTTGTAGTCGATGCGTTGTTTCATTTTCAGGCTCCTCTAAAAAATGATTGATATCGGGTGGTTGTCTTCGAGCTCCGTCGAAAACCGCTGCACGTGCGGGTGTGTCAGTACAGTTTCCAAACATTCGAGCCCACCGCTTGCGCAAAGTTCATGGTGTTTTTCTTGGGGAATAATGGCTTGTGGAGCCTGACAAAGCTATACAGCTGGCGGGCAGGAAGCCCATATCTTGAACTCTTTGGTCTTTTCTCGTTACTCTCGTTACAGAGCGGTTTCTATTTCCCACGGGCCTGGATGAATTCCTGCAGGGCCACAGCATCGTTGAAACGCTCCTCCTTTGCCCCGAACAGCAGTGTTACCCGCCCGGTGCCGATCACCTCAATCAGGTGTTCCAGGGCTTCCGGCTGCTGGCGCAGCTCCTTCAGGTAGCGCCGCTTGAATTCCGGCCATTTCTCCGGATCGTGATTGAACCATTTGCGAAGCTCCGTGCTGGGCGCAACTTCCTTGAGCCACAGGTCGACGTGGGCTTTCTCCTTGGTCAGGCCGCGGGGCCACAACCGATCAATCAAAACCCGCATGCCGTCATCCGGATGACGACAGTTCGTAGACGCGTTTTATGTGGATATTCATTCTCACCACCGATTTTGTCGTGCACATCGCGAAAAGCATAACGCTAGTAAAGTAAAGCAACAAGATGATGCAGCCTAACGCAGCTGAAGAAAAACTATCATCATTTACAAATCGTACCGTGAGCCAAAACAAATATCAGGGCTTCACCGGCATGTATCAGCGAATGACGGCTTGAGACAAATAAAATCTGCCGGAAAGACCGAGTCTATCCAATCAATTTTCTATATTAGAGAGTAAAGCCATGAGATTAATCATCTATGCCCAGCGCCGCTTCAATAACACACTCAACTAGAGTAATGACACTTTGTCGCAAGACGGCGCCCGTCAAATCATTGTCGCTCAAAACACCACCAGGCGTACCTTTAAGATCACCATCCCTGTAGATTCGCGCGCTCCATGTGACGCGTTTTCCAACGGTATACTGAGCCTCATACTGGTATGTTTCGCCGCCCACCTTGCGCGTGTACACATCCTTTATAAATTCAGATTGGATTGTCATTTGAATCCCCGGTTTTTTGAAAGGGTCGTACCATGGGAAATAAAACGGGCCAGGTTCGAATTTTTATTCTGTATAAATTAGATCCCAGCTCCTCATCACTCTTTGCAACGCGCCGGCTTATTTCGGTTTCTTGGCCGGCTCTGCTGCCGGTGAAGCGGAGATTTCGATCTTGGCTTTTGCCATCATGTCGTCGACCAGTTTCTTCAGGTTTTCATCTTGCACTTGCTTGGCCAGTTGTGGTTTGACTTGCTCGAAGGTGGGGGCCTCCTTGGTGCGGGTATCTTCCAGCAGGATCACATGATAGCCAAACTGCGTCTTGACCGGCTCAAGCGTGAATTTGCCTTTTGCAAGTTTGGCAACGGCAGCACTGAATTCCTTCACCATGCCGCGCGGGTCGAACCAGCCCAGTTCACCACCCTCACCTTTGGAACCCGGATCTTTTGAATATTGCTTGGCAAGGCTACCGAACAGCTTGGGATTCTTTTTCAGTTTGGCGATGATGTCCTTGGCTAACGCTTCCTTATCCACCAGGATGTGGCGTGCCTTGTATTCGGTACTGGCCATCTGCGCCTTGACCTTGTCGTACTCGGCTTTCAACATGTCGTCACTGACCGGATTATTCTTGGTGTAGTCCTGAACAAAGGCATTGGCCAGGATGGACTGCTGGATCAGCTTCATCTGGTCGGCCACTTCCGGCGACTTGTCCAGATTTTTCTTGATCGCTTCCTGGGATAGCAACGTCTGCATGGCAAGTTGATTGATGACGGCTTTGCGAGTTTCGGGGCTATCTGGCTGGCCCATCGCCGAGCGCTGCCCGATGATCTGGTCGATAGTGCTATTGCTGATGGGGGTGCCGTTTACTGTGGCGGCGATATCTCCCGCTGCGGGAGTGTTTCCGGTTTTACTGTTACAGGCGCTCAAGACCAACAGGGCAATTGCGCTAACCAGCAAGATGCGAAATTTGATAGACATTATTTGCAAATCCTTAAGGAAAATTAGAAAAATTACAGGGTGGGCGGGTTAAAAATATCTGCTGCATTATATAGATTCCTGCTTCGTCAACGGTGCTTGCCGTGTAAATAAAACTGCCCGGTGTTGCCTTTGCATAAATGCTGACCAAGGGATTATCAGTGGCATCGGGCAACCGAGCACACTCGCGATCGCGCGCAACAATTCGGCTGGCTTCAATTCGGTTCGAACCGCCCGTCGGTAGACAGCGCATATGGGACCAACTGCGGCACCGTCAATATCCCCTGCGCATTGGGGATCGCTTCTATGTTTATCACCGGAGCTGCCCCGCGCACCCCGCCGAATATGGTGGCAAAAGCCGAGTCGGCCGCGTCGCGTCCGGTGCCGATGCGCACAAAACCCATGGGAATGGCGACACCCGAGGGGTCAAAGATATACCAGCGATCGTCCAGATAGACTTCAACATAGGCATGAAAATCCGTCGGCCCCAGAATCGGGTCGGCACCGTAATCGATGCCGGTTACAAAGCGTGCAGGTATGTTGACCGCACGGCACAAGGCAATCATCAAATGAGCAAAGTCACGGCACACCCCCACCTCTTCCACCAGCGTGTCGACCGCGGTCGTGGTTCCGGTGGATGAATTGGAACGGAAAGTGACTCGATTCATCACCCAGTCACGTATCGCCTGCACGCGACCGTAACCCTGCCACAAATGGCCAAACTCCTTGACTGCCAGTTTATGAAGACGATCTGACTGGCAATAGCGGCTGGGATAAATGTAGGGTAGTACGGTCCCTGGCAGGCTGGCCACGGGCACCTCGTGGATCTGCTCCGGCGGAGCGGAGTAGTGTTCGATGTCCACCGTCGCCTCGTAGCGCAACAGCAGCGGGCCGGGAGAGGCCTTGAGCCTCAGAAAACGCGTGTGCGTGACGGCATCGGTATTCAGATTTAATGGCAGGTTCTGACTGATAGCCAGCGATTCGTTCACCACGGATTGATGCCGGGTTTGTGCGGCATGCACGCTGAATATGAAATCGCAGCCGGGTTGGTCGATTTCGTAATTCAGTTCAATCGAGAATTTCAGTCTGACCAATGAGAGCTTTCGGTAATTGAGGGTCGCCCCATCAATGCACAAAATGTTGGCGGATAGCCAGCACGTCCATGATACGTCAATTTCCTCTGTTCACAAATATTCGAAATGGTTGGGACAATTAATTGGGAACAGGCCACGGTTTAATAAATTTGTGGTGCCAGACTGGCACCTTGAGTTTGCGAACTCGTCCAACTCGACCTATGGAATTATCGGTGGCATCGGGCAACCGAGCACACTCGCGATCGCGCGCAACAATTCTGCTTCGACCGCAGATATCTTCTGGTCATGCATGACACTGACGGCACAGGCCTGCAATAATTTCGGCTTGGCCAGGGGTGCCAGCATTTCCAGTTTTTCCATGGCCATATCCAGATCGGTAACACTGATCCTGCTTTTTTCCCGCAATTGCAGTTCGCCGAATTCCAGCGCTATAGCTGCGGCATGAAATGCGGTTTCGACATCTTCTTGCTCTTGTTGACCCGCATAAGCCATTACCGAAAGGATCACCCTGGCTTCCTGCCTGAGCTCCCTGACATTGGAATAGCGAACTTTAGGTGGTGCAGGTGTGAAAAAATGCCCTTCCAGATTGGTGATCAGGATTTTCTGCAGCGACCATTCCAGCAGGTCGATCCTGGAATCCATTTCGATCAACGCTGTCAGGTTTTTCTTGAAAGACTGGTACTGATCAAGAGACAACTGTTTTAGCGCCGGGATAGCCATGTCGATCAGTGGCAGCCGATATTTGATATCCAGCCCGCCCATCTCCGGCATGAGTTTATTCGTTAATGAATAGACTTCCGGATCGGCGTGATTTTGCAAATGCGCCAATTGCCTGCCGCGAACTTCCTGCCCCGCATCAAGCACCAGCAAATAAATTACCGCGCGCGCACCATAAGGTTCACGTGCTGCCTCGGCAACGACCTCGGGCAACCCCGCGATCAGCGAGCGTGCGTGAGCTATCGTTTCCTGTTTGGGGTTGCCGATCTGATCGATCGCAGTCGCGACCGTGGCCATTGTGGCACCGACGGCAACGGTGGCTGCTTTTTGAGCCAACTCTTCGCGCGACATGGTTTGTTTCTTTTCGGCCTGTTCATCATTCCGTAGCGGATCGATCTCGTCGGCAACATCAAATTTGCCGTCCCAATGAGGATCGATGGCCAGGATGCGTTTGGCCAGCGGTGGGTGCGTGGCGGATAATCCCTGCATGAAACCCGAAACTCCCTGGGCAAAAAAGGCATGACTGATTTCGGGTGCACCGGGGTTTTCCACTATCGAACCATACTCGAGCCCGCCGATCCGCTTCAATGCACCTGCGATCCCGCCCGGATTTCGGGTGAATTGAACCGACGAGGCATCCGCCAGATATTCCCGTTGCCTGCTCACCGCGGCCTTGATCAGGCCGCCGAAAAAGGTGCCGGCAAAGCCGATGACCATCAGCCCGATACCCAGCGCCAATATCCCGCCGGAATTTTTGCTATTCCTCCCGCGACCCGAAAAAGCAGTGGAGCGCAAAATAAAGTAACCGGCCAGGCCGAGGATCAGAATGCCATTCAGCACGCCCATCAAGCGGATGTTGAGCCGCATATCGCCATTAAAGATATGGCTGAACTCATGAGCGATGACACCCTGCAACTGTTCGCGACTTAAATGATCGATCAGCCCCCGGGTGACCCCGATGACGGCATCGCGTGGAGTGAAGCCGGCCGCAAAGGCATTGATGCCGGGCTCACCCGTGAGTATGTAGACCGGCGGCGCCGGTATGCCGGAGGCGATCGCCATCTCTTCCACCACGTTCAACAACCTGCGTTGCTTCAGGTCAGCCGTATTTTGCGGAATCAATTGTCCGCCCAGCGCATCCGCAACCGTCCTGCCACCGGACGATAAGGCCATGATCTTGTAGAAGCTGCCCCCCAGCACCACGGCAGCGACACCGGCGCTGACCAGGGCAAACATTTGCCAATCCATAGTCTGGACCAACGTGCTGCTGCTTTGCATTTGTTGGCTATTGATAAACCCGAACACCACCATGACCAGGAGATTGGTCATGATGATCAGTGTGATCACTGCCAGGGCAAACAGGAAGACAAGCTGAGAGGTGTTTTTGCGGGCACGATCCTGTGATTCGAAGAAATTCATTTCAAGCGGCGGAACACAACAAAGCAGCGATTAGAATGAGATCTTCGGTGGGGCCTGTATCGCAGCCGTGTCTTCGAATTCCAGCAGGCTCGCATCCTGCGCATGGCCAAACATTGCCGCAAAAAATACCGGGGGAAATGTCTGCTTGTAGATATTGTAGGCCATCACAGTGTCGTTAAAGGCCTGCCGGGAGAAAGAGACCTTGTTTTCGGTGGAGATAAGCTCTTCGCTCAACTGCATCATGTTCTGGTTGGCCTTGAGATCCGGATAGGCCTCCATCACCATATTCATGTTCATCATCGCGCCGGCAAGTTTCCCTTCCGCACCACTCAGGCCTTTCATCGCCTCGGCATTGCCCGGATCGGATGCGGCGGCAGACAACATCTTTTGCGCCGTATTTCGCGCCTGAACTACTGCCTCCAGAGTTTCACGTTCATGCTTGATATAACCCTTGGCGGTCTCGACCAGATTGGGTATCAGGTCATAACGCCGTTTCAGTTGCACCTCGATCTGCGCAAACGCGTTCTTGTAACGGTTCTTCAGCATGACCAGCTTGTTGAATATCCCGATCACATAAAAAACGACCAGCGCGGCAATAACCAGAATGACGATCAGTGTGGTGCCCATAATTGATTCCTTGTTTTTTCAGGAGAGTTGAATTGGTACAGATGCTTTCATCTTACACCATAAAAAACGGAAGGAATCGAACCACCAGATTAACGGACACCACCTTGTCCTGCAGCGGCGCGTTCCAGCTTGCGGTGCGTCGCTGTCGTTCGTGATCCCGAATTTTCCCGGGGTCATGTGATTGATATGGTGGGCGCCTGCCCGTATTCGGCTTATTTGTTGGTATTAGGCAAATCGCCTTGAGCGTATGGCAGCTAACGACACAGGCCGGAAGTTCAAATTCCGCCGAAGTAAATTTTAAAACCCGGCTTAATCTAAACAAGCACAATTTGAGATTGCATGCTGTAAAGCACAAACAAAACCTCTTCTTGCTCTCGCTGATTGATGTTGTTCTTCTTCAAAGCAGATAAAGCATCGTCCAATACTGCCATGAACTCCATGGCGGAAATATTCATTCCTTTATGAGCTGACAATAAATCCTTTCCTTTGTAGACATCGGGACCACCAGTTCCAGAGATAAAAAATGTGGCGGCGGCATTTTTAATTTTTTGAACATCGCTATTGGCAAATCGCGTGACAATTTTTTTATTTGCCAGATGATTATCTATTAGATCATTCGCTATGCTGGTTATTCCCGCGACACCGCCCAGTCTTTCAAAAAGTGATTGGCTCATCATTACTCTCCTAGGTTAAAAATATTTTCTTCTGGAATCTCTCTTGGTGATTGAAGCAGGTACAAATTAGCATTTAGCCCGGAGATATAGAAGTACAATATCTGTAGTGTTCAAGGCCGTCACCGGTTTCTGAATCTTTACGGGGGAAATCTGAATGAATTCTTACGGACAGTTCTGCCCTTTGGCGCAAGCAACCCAATTATTGTGCGAGCGCTGGACCCTGATAGTCGTGCGTGAATTGATTGCGGGAAGCACCAGATTCAATCAATTGAAAAGAGGCGTCCCCCTGATGTCGCCAACCTTATTGTCCGCGCGACTTAAGCAGTTGGCAGAAGCCGGCGTGATCCGGATCATTGGCAAAAAGGGGAAATACACCTACAGCTTGACGCCTGCCGGACACGAATTACGCCCGGTCGTGGAGCTGCTTGGCGCATGGGGTCATCGCTGGGCGCCCTCAAATCTGAACAAGGGCGATCTTGATGCCGGCCTGATGATGTGGGATATGCGTCGGACCGTTGACCCTGCAGTTTTTCCAGATCATCGCATCGTTGTTCAATTCGAATATCCGGATGCAACCAAGGGAGAACGAGACTGGTGGATGGTCAGTGAAAACGGCGAAATAGACTTATGCTTGAGCAATCCCGGCCATGATGTGGATATCGTGATCAAGTGCTCGCTTAAAACGATGTCCGGGATCTGGATTTGCCAACAACAATTTAGCGATGCAGTAAAAAAGGGTGAAATCAAAGTAACAGGCAACTCTAAACTGATCAGCAAGCTTCCAGACTGGTTGCGTTCAAGTCCACTGGCCAAGCTCGGCTCCCTAGGTGAATTACCTGAAATCAAGTGGAAAGCTGGCTGAGTTCAATAGTCAATCTTGAAATTCGTATTCGCAGCACTTACTCGAAATCAAAATCCACCGACACCGCTTGTCCCACACGCAAAGTGTTCCCGATTCCGCGAAGTATGATGGCGTTCATACCGAAAGTCACCGCGCCATCCAGGCGGGCATCCTGCCGGTAACTTTGCAGGGTATCGCCAACTTCCGGGCTACTCCTGGCGGTCAGCGGATCAACATTGGGAATGGGACAGCGTGGGCACGGCTTGACCGGTTTCAGCAAGATTTCTTCGCCGTCTGCGTCAACGTGTATCACATCCAGCAGATCTTCATCGTGCGGCTGAAGTTCCGACAGCACCACATTGGGCCTGAAGCGTTCGATGCCTACACCCGCATGACCGGCAGCCAGCAGTCGTTCATTCAATTGCGCATGTGAGACTTCACCAAGCAGCAGCAGCGGAAATCCGTCATTGAACTGGTTGAGTGCCCGGACACCGTCAGTCCACTTCAAATTGGAGACACGCCGGCATGCCGGATCGAAGCGAACCAGCCGATAGGTATTCTGACTGGCGTTCAGATTCGGATATTCGGGATTCGTGAGGAAGTCAGTGAACCATTGCGCAGCCTCGTCACCCATATCGAAGGCGGCAACCTCTTCATCCCAAAGTTTCACTGAAACAGGCTGCTTCAGCAGGTCAAGTACAAGGTACAAATCGGGCATTCCGGGTGTACTCAACACCAGTTCATCGGACGTCAATTGCGGATTGACCAGTGCCAGGCGCGGCTGTTCGCGCTGCGTGACAAATGCGCCCTGCGCATCCACCACCATCCAGGCTCGGTCGAGCTCCGGCCCAGTAGCGGTCAGCAATATCTGCTGCACCTCGACCCCGGCACAGGATTTGACGGGATACACAAACAGGCGCGCGATTCGGGCACTGACATCGCGACTTGATGCGCCGGGCTGATTCACGGGGTAAAGTTTTTTACTGATTCAAAGGGTCAGACTGAACTGCTATTTGAATCGCTTTTCTATCGAATGAAGGAATTTGTCTATCCAGCCGAGCCAGACCATGACGAAAAACAGGACTATTCCCAGAACCATCCCGATTCCAAATGCTTGGGCAGTCGCACTCATTGTTTATCTCCTTTGAGTTTCTTCAGCTGGATACATGACTCACTGTGGTGGAACGGCAAATAAAATGCTTGTCCTTAAACAGGCAACACTACAAACGATGGTTCGCTGGTATTGTTTCCAGGATCCATACGAATGCTTTGAATGTTAAGAATACAGGCGCAATATCTTTCATAAAAATTTATTTGTATCAAAATATTATCATCCGGTTCCAGCGGGGTGAATTTTGTTATGCTTGTTGCGTTGGAAGCAATTGCCCGGCCCGGCTGGCGCTCCGTATGCAATAAGGCAACTGCTTCAACATCCTTAATCTCAATGAGGATCCCGTCATGGAATTTGCCGGATTAATGAAAGTGGTCATCCTGGTTTTGGTACTGGCCGTCCCGATATCGATCGTCGTCCTCATTTACAGAACATTATTTACCGGGTTGAATTCGATCAAAGCATCCGGGGCTGCTGATGTTTCTTCCGATGAAAATGTAAACCAGGAACACACTGAAGGCAACAAACCATCCGCAAAGGATGCCGCGTAACCGGTCATGAGCGATTCTGCGCAGAGATTTACCGGGCATTTTTGGTATGTTGTTTCTCCAGGATCACCATCGCGATCCCGCCGAGAATGGCCATGGATGCCAACACCAGACGGAGCGTTAACGGCTCACCGAGGAATACGACGCCACCCAGTGCGGCAATGACCGGGGAGCTGAGTTGCACAGTCGCGGCCTTGGTGGCTTTCAACACCGGTAATACCGTGTACCAGATGGCGTAGCCGATGCCCGAAGTCAATGCGCCGGAAGCAACCGCAAAACCGATACCGGTGTTGTCCAAAGCAGTGTGCCGATACATCAATAAACTCAAGGCCAACGAGATGGGCACTGCGCGCAGGAAATTGCCCGCCGTTACCCTGAGGGGATCACCAGCACCTTTGCCACGCAAGGAATAGATGCCCCACGCAACCCCTGAAGCCAGCATCAAACTTGAACTGAACAACGGCGGAGCGGAAAGCCCCGGCAGCAGCAAGCCGACCAACCCGGACAGCGCGATCACCAGTCCGACCAGTTGCAGTTTATGCAGCCGTTCCCCCGCCCAGACACCATGACCGATCATGGTTGCCTGGACCGCGCCGAACAGCAGTAGCGCACCCATCGCCGTGGTCAGGCTGCCATAGGAATAGGAAAGAAAGGCCGCATAGACGAACAGCGTAAAAGCCGAAAGCCAGTTGCCCCGGCCGATCGATTCGCCGCTCCTGATACGCACGATCAGCCACAACATCATCGCCCCGGAGATCAGCCGTATCGTGGTGAAACTGGCTGCATCGATGCCGGTGTCCCTGAGTGCAGCCCGGCACAACAACGAATTGCCCGCGAAGGCGATCATTGTCAGTGATGTCAGAATGATGATGCGCAGATAGGAAATCGGATTCTTGTTCATTGCTGTCGGCACGCTGCATCGATCAGTTGGCGTGCAATGCTCACCGGCTCAGGCAACGCCGGCAATGCGTTGCCCGGGAACCATCTTGCATCTTCGATCTCCGACGGATCGGGTTTGATGTCACCGCCTGCATAGCCGGCGAAGAATGCCACCATCAGGGAGTTGGGAAACGGCCAGGACTGGCTGCCGAAATATCGGAGGTTGGCGATGGATATCCCCACCTCCTCCAGCACTTCGCGGCTTGCGCATTGCTCCAAAGTTTCGCCGGCTTCGACAAACCCGGCCAGCGCACTGAACACACCGGGTCTGAAACGATGACTGCGCGCCAACAGCAACTCATCGCCGCGACTGATCAGCACCATCACGGCGGGTGCAATCCTCGGGTATGCGACAAGATCACACGCTGGGCATAACATAGCGAACTGCCCTGTTTTGACGACTGTCGATGCACCACACCGGCCGCAATAGCGGTGGTTCTTCCGCCAATCCAGAAGTTGGGTGGCACGTCCCGCCAAAGCGATCGCTTCCGCGCCGGCCAAACTCAAGAAACTGCGCACCGGCATCAGTTCACCGGCAATGTTTTCAGGAAGTTTGTCCAGGTCGGCGGCGTAGCAAGCCCTTCCCTGAAACTCCCCTACCAGCAGTACATCCCCCGGACTGCCAAAATCCGCTGCCCGGCCGAACGGGAAAATATTTTCGCCTGTCTGGTCGACACCGGGCTGGCCGATACCAGTCTTGCCGATGTTAACCAGCAATTGGTTTTCGCAGCGGAACAGCCAGTAGCTTGATTCGTTCATGCCGTCTTTATATCACTGGGGTCATTGCGCGAAAACAGGATTACATGATGCTGTCCATATCGACTGACAAGCAGATTGTTGTTCAATCCGGATGCCTTGGCAATTTGCTGCAAAGCAGAAAGACATTCGGGATGATCGTACGCTGCGACATGCGCGCAGGCGGTCTCCAGCTGATCCGGTGGAATCCGTGTCCAGCGTTCGCGCATGTCTGTCAAATATCGCGCCAGAAAATCTTCCCGGTTCTGGTGTTCTTCCCGTACCACATCGACCATCAACAACCATCCGTTTTCAGACAGGCAATGCCCGGCAGCCTGAAAAAAACGCCTTTTCTTCTGCGGTCAGATGGTGTAACGCAAACCCGGTAAAGATGACATCCCATTCCCCATTTGTCGTTTCCATCGCTTCCAGCAGATCGCGATGCGTCAATTCAACCGGGCAAGGCAACTTTGCAAGATAAGTTCGGGCTTCATCGAGGGCAGAGTCCGATAGATCGATACCCTGATAGCAGGAAGGAGTAAATCGCTCCAAACAGGGCGCAAGAAAGCGGGCATTACCACAACCCAGATCCAGCAGCCGATATTGCCCGCTCGTTCTGCGTAACTGCAAGAGATCACAAACCTTTGCATAGATCTCGCGATGAGACATGTAGTTGTGCTCGGTGATAAGGTCATACACAGACCAGGTGTGCGTAAAGAATGCAGTCGTTTCAGAAGTTGTCATCGGCATGCCAGATCATCCCGCATCACATCTGTTGCAGCGCTTCGGCAAACACCTCGACGGGCTGTGCGCCGGAGATTCCCGATTTCTCATCGAATACAAAAAACGGCACACCCGAGATGCCAAATCCCGCCGCGCGCGCTTCATCGGCTCGCACTGCGTCCGAATATTGGTCGCTTTCCAGCATCCCCTTTGCCTCGCTCTCGGCGATGCCGAACCCGGGCGCAAGCCTGGCCAGCGCAGCGGGGTCGCCGACCGCCAATCCTTCGCAAAAATACGCATGCATGATGGCTTCCATGGCCAGATCACCCACCTGCTTCCCGGCGGCAAAATGCAGCAGACGGTGCGCGTCGAAAGTATTGCCGCGCCTGGCGATATCCATGTGATATTCCAGGCCGGCATCTGCGGCTTTCGCCGTCACCCGTGCGATCATCTCGTCGGCTTCCTGGAGACTGACCTGGTATTTCTGCGCCAGCAATTCCCTGATCGAACCGGGCTGCTGCATTGGTGCATTCGGGTCGAGTTCATAGCTGCGCCAGATGATGTCGATCTGTTTGCTATGTCCGGATCGGGACAAGGCCGTCTCAAAATTACGCTTGCCGATATAACACCACGGACAGATCACATCCGACCATATCTCAATTTGCATTTTCCACCTCATGACAAGTTCATGGTTGGCAAGATATTACGTTGCGCACGATATGTCACCCGTAATTAAATGACAGTGTACAAAACAGGTGATCCAGTCGTTCCGGTTTGCGACGGAATGACGGCTGCCATAAGTATTATCGCCAAAGTCCTGCGGCTTTGTGGCAAACTACTGTCCGCATTAATACCACCCTCTACCGACCTTGCAATCATACGAATTATTCATCGGCCTGCGCTATACCCGTGCCAAGCGGCGCAACCACTTCATCTCCTTTATCTCGCTGATCTCGATGCTGGGTATGGCATTGGGCGTGCTGGCCCTGATCGTGGTGCTGTCGGTGATGAACGGTTTCCAGAAGGAGATCCGCGCGCGCATGATGGGCGCAACACCGCATCTGGAAGTGGTTGCGGATGGCGGACGGCTGAATAACTGGCAGCCGGTACTGGACAAGGTCGAACACAATCCACAAGTCGCCGCTGCCGCGCCTTATGTGGGTGGGCAAGGCATGCTGTCATACGGCCAGAGCGTACAGGGCGTGATGGTGCGCGGCATCGATCCGGCAAAGGAGACCTCCATCACCGAACTGTCCAACAAGATCAAGGTCGGCTCACTGGATGATTTGCGCAGCGGCGAATTCGGTATCGTGCTCGGCATCGACCTGGCGCGCGCACTCGGCGCGCAACTGGGGGAAAAGATCATGCTGATCACCCCGCAAGGCCAGATCACGCCGGCCGGGATGATGCCCAGGCTCAAGCAATTCCGCGTGGTGGGCATCTTCGAGATCGGCATGGCCCCGTATGACAACAATCTGGCGCTGATCAACATCGGTGATGCACAAAAACTCTATCAGCTCGGCAACGCGGTAACCGGCATCAGTGCCAAGTTGCGCAATGTCGATCTGGCTCCCCAGGTATCGCGAGAGATACAACAGCAATTGCCCGACAACCTGTACGCCAATGACTGGACACACCAGAACAGCAACTACTTCCGCGCAGTACAGATGGAAAAGAAGATGATGTTCATCATCCTGTCGCTGATCGTCGCGGTGGCAGCGTTCAACATCGTCTCGACGCTGGTGATGGCGGTCACCGACAAGCAGGCCGATATCGCCATTCTGCGCACGCTGGGTGCCTCGCCGCGCAGCATCATGAAGATATTCATCGTGCAGGGTGTGGTGATCGGCCTGATCGGCACGCTGCTCGGCACCGTCGGCGGTGTCGTGCTGGCGCTGAACCTGGATGTGGTGGTGCCGTTCATCGAGCACCTGTTCGGCGTTCAGTTCCTCGCCAAGGATGTGTACTACATCAGCGAACTGCCGTCCGACCTGCGCTACCACGAAGTGATGGTGGTCTCGGGCATCTCCTTCCTGATCAGCTTGCTGGCGACACTGTACCCGAGCTATCGCGCGTCGCAAACGCAACCGGCGGAGGCGCTGCGCTATGAATAATAAAGATACGGGAAGCGTCATTTCCTGCCGCGATCTGAGCAAGACCTTCGCCCTCGGCAAGCTTGCGGTGCCGGTACTCAAAGGCATCAATTTGGACGTGCAGCGCGGCGAGCGAATCGCCATCGTCGGTGCATCGGGTTCCGGCAAGAGCACATTGTTGCATCTGCTCGGCGGACTCGACCAGGGCAGCGGCGGCAGCGTACAGATACTCGGCCAAAGCATGGACACCATGGACGAGACGCAGCGCGGCGAGATACGCAACCGTTCGCTGGGCTTCGTGTACCAATTCCATCACCTGCTGCCAGAATTCACCGCGCTGGAAAACGTTTCAATGCCGCTGTTGATTCGCGGCATGAAGCGAGCCGAGGCCGCACCGATCGCTGCAGCGATGCTGGAACAGGTGGGGCTGGCGCAGCGCCTGGAACATCATCCCGCCGAACTGTCCGGCGGCGAACGCCAGCGCACTGCGGTGGCACGTGCCCTGGTCACCGAACCGGCCTGCGTGTTGGCCGATGAGCCAACCGGCAACCTTGACCGCGACAGTGCCCAGGCGCTGTTCGACCTGATGCAACAACTCAATGAGAAATTCAACACCAGCTTCATCGTGGTGACGCACGACCTGGAATTGGCAGGAAGGATGCAGCGCCGCCTGCATCTGGTGGATGGAGTATTGCAAGCGGTGTAAGTAATGCACCAAGAAGGAAATTATTTCAGTGTCTGCATTGTAGTTTGATCACTTCCGCACTGTGCCCTAAGCAGTCGGATGAAAAACCTGAAAGCTGATGTTCACGTTCAAATTGCAAGGCACAATCATTGCGCATCATTGACACAGGAATGAGTAAGTTCCGTAATAAGAGGCACCGATATTTTGATAGTTCTCATTGGAATATATACCGCTGATTCGGATTGTCCCGTTACCGCCATCACTGAGGAATCCGTATCCTCCAGCTACCCCTGCTCCAAAACCATTGCCAATCATAACTAATCCTAATCCAACATTGGTATTGCTGAAGTTTAATATATGAGTCGTAGTCCCCAAGGTCGTAGAAAGAGTGAAGCTGTAACTTGCGCCAGAAGCCGAAAAACTCAATGAGGCATTACTGCCAGAAGTCACCGCTGAATTGGCATGATTGGTTCCATCGTTATACGTTGGATGGGTAAATGTTCCGTTATCGCAAACCATGACCCCAGAGGTAGGCAAAGTACTGAGCTTATTAAGCAGTATATAGTGCCAAGCGGCATTGGCCATTGAGCCATCCATCGTTTGAACAACTGTATTATTGCTAGAAGTATCGGTGACGGTCCCCCAAACCCATCGCCCCAGGGCAAAGTTTGCATCTCCAGCGATATCTTGGGTGACAGCAGACGTGCCAGAAAGCGCATATTTGTCCAGGCTGGTCAGTGCACCGGCAACTTGTACAAAACTTTTGGTATTTCCAGCCGAATTCCCATTCGAGGACTGGATGAACATCATCTGATCGATGCTATTCGCCGCAAAGACGGCACTAACCGATCCGGTTTGACTTGGAATCACAGTAGTATTGTTATTTCCGCTGGAGCTTCCAGGGATATTGCTCGCCCCGCCACCGCCACAGGCACTGAGCATTAAGAATGAAGCTGCAAGTAGCACGAAAAGTTCACTTGTGCCAAAAATAAGAAATCGCAATCTACCCTTCATAACCCAATCCTTTTTCTTAATTATTTATTGCGATCGAAGGTCTCTTTTGGGACATTAAAGACAGATAACTTAGCACCGAAGGTTCATCACTTTGCAAACAAATCATTCAACGGATTTTTCTCCGCAGTTGCGCTCGCTGAAACTCGTTTCGCGCTGAATTCTTCTTCAATATTGTCGCGATAGAAACTCCATGCCGCACCCGAACTACTGAGTCTGCGCCATAGGTCATAGCCGATACCGCTGTATTTCAGCATATCGCCGTTATCGAGTTGGACTTGCAGGGTGCGTGTTTTTGCGTCATAGCCAATAGCGCGCAGCTTGCCCGAGTTGATTTTCTTCATTTCCATGATGTGTGGTCGGTGCTTGAAAGTCGTATGAAATGTAGGCGAGTGAGGAAAGGGTGTCAATGCACAAAATTGCATAGGCCTGATGCGGCGTAGGGGCCGCATGCTGTTAAACTTCAGGTCTTGATTCTTTTCGGAGTGCTATCCATGAAATCCTTGTTGTCGGTCTGTTTGATCGTTATCTCTTCCTTTCTTTTTGCTGGCACTGCGGTTGCGAATACCGCCGCGAGCGAGAACGTCTTGAGTGGGGTGGTGTTGGAAGTTAAAGATGTGCCGGACTTCACTTACTTGCGTCTAAAAACAGATGACGGTGAGGTTTGGGCGGCGGTGATGAGTGCTAGCGTCAAGGTTGGAGCGACGGTGCAGCTGCAAAATCCCGTAGTGATGAAAAACTTTACCAGCAAGGCGATGAATAAAACCTTTCCTATGATCGTGTTTGGTTCGCTGTTGGGTGAGCGCAAGACCATGTCTAATGGGATGAGCAAGCCAGAAGCGGCGGCAAATCCGCATGCAGGTGGTAGCCCTGCGTCATCCAAGACTGCGGAACTGGGTAAGGGTGAGCGCATCACCAAAGCCAGCGGCGCGAATGCCTACACTGTGGCGGAGATCAACACTAAAACTGCTACGTTGAAGGATAAGACCGTGGTGGTGCGTGGCAAGGTGGTCAAGTACAACGGCGGCATCATGGACAAGAACTGGATACATCTGCGTGATGGTTCGGGTAGTGCTAAGGATGGTAGCGACGACATTTTGGTCACCACCAGCAACCCCGCTCAAGCTGGGGATGTCATTACCGTCAAAGGTGTCGTACATACCGACAAGAATTTTGGCTCGGGTTATAGCTATAAAGTGTTGATCGAAGACGCAATACTGCAATGATGTAAAAGGCGCGCATTTGTAATGCGCGCCTATCTTGGCGGACAAGTGCCGCGTCAATAATTTTCTGGAGTCGCTTTGTTCAAGCTCATTGGTTTTGTTGTTGGATTTTATTTTGCTGGCTTTTGGTTGGCGATATTAGGGCTTTTCGTAGGCTCTATTTTTGATCGTGTGCGTATCTATGGCACGGGTGGTGCCAACCCTTTACATCAGGCATTGCGCCAGACGGTGTTCTTAGAGACGGTGTTCATCTCCATGGGCAAATTGGCTAAGGCTGATGGCCATGTGTCTCAGGATGAGATCGACCACGTCGAGGCTGTGATGCAGAAACTGGGCATGACGGCAGATCACCGTCAGCGTGCCATTGCCTTGTTTAAGCAGGGCGCTACGCCTGATTTCGATATTGCGCCTACCTATCAGCGCTTCATGTCGATCTGTGGTCATACCAAGAATCTCAAGGACGTATTGCTGGTTTATCTGATCGTGATGGCGATGGCCGATGGTCATTTTCACTCGGCCGAAGAAGCATTGCTGTTGGATATCTCGGCGCGTATGGGTTACAGCCCGGAGGTGTTCCGCCAGATGGTTGATATGGTTACCAACCAGTCACATTTCGGTGCGGGGCAGGCTTCTACAGCGGATCAGTTGGAAGATGCCTACAAAGCATTGGGTGTGACTAAAGAGAATAGCGATGCCGAGATCAAGCGCGCCTACCGCAAGCTGATGAGCCAGTACCATCCAGACAAGCTGATTGGACAAGGTATGCCTGAGGATATGATTGCGATGGCGACCGAGCAGGCCAAGGAAATACAACTAGCGCACGACCTGATTAAACAGCATCGCAATATCTAATCACCCATCCAGGCATCACAGGGAACCAATATGAGCCATCCTTTACCCGCACTATCTTTGCTTGAGACGCGTGTGCTGGGCGTGCTCGCGGAGAAGCAACGTACCGTACCGGATAGTTATCCCATGACCTTAAACGGCCTGCTGTCCGGTTGTAATCAGAAGAGTAGCCGCGATCCCGTAATAGAGGCGAGCGAGTCCGAGGTGCAAGCCGCACTGGATAGTCTGCGCAGCTTGTCGCTTATCATCGAGACCAGTGGCGGCCGTACTATGCGCTATGGGCATAACATTGAGCGCGTGCTGCTCATCCCTAGCCAATCGGTTGCGCTTTTAGTGTTACTGATGTTGCGTGGGCCGCAGACTGCAGGCGAGTTGCGTATCAATTGCGACCGTTTACATAAGTTCGCTGATATCTCGTCGGTAGAGAGTTTTCTGGAAGAGATGGCGCAACGTGAGGCGGGTGCATTGGTCGTTGAGTTGCCGCGCCAGCCGGGTTCACGCGAGAATCGCTGGTCGCATCTTTTGTCCGGGGTGCCGGAGATGGGAGCGAGTACGCCTATGTCTGCGAATACCGATGTGACCGTGGGCGAGATTGCCGCACTCAAGGCCAATGTCGCCAATTTAGAGGGGGAAGTGGCTGAGTTGCGTGCCACGCTCGCCAAGTTGTGTGCTGAACTGGGTGTCAGTCTCTCCTGATACCCGCTGAATTTTTAACAGGAGATAACTATGTTGTATTCGATTGTCGGTCGTGATGTCCCCGCAAGCTTAGCGCGCCGCTTAGAGACGCGCCCTGCGCACGTTGAGCGTTTGCTTGCCTTGCAAGCTGCAGGTCGCTTGATATTGGCCGGACCCTTTCCTGCAGTTGACTCCAATGATCCAGGAACAGCTGGTTTTACTGGCAGCCTGATTGTGGCCGAATTTGCCAGCCTGCAGGCTGCACAGGATTGGGCGAATGCCGATCCCTATGTGGCGGCAGGCGTGTACGAAGAAGTGCAGGTCAAACCCTTCAAGAAGACATTTCCCCAATGAGTGAACGTATTGCCTTGATGAAGCAGCGATTGGCGGCTTTGCAGCCGGCCAGTCTGGACATCGTGGACGAGAGCCATAAGCATGCTGGACATGCCGGTGCACGCTCGGGAGGGGGTCATTATTTGTTACAAATCACCTCGACGGAATTCGAAGGTAGGAGCAAGATGGTGCGCCACCGTATGATATATTCCGCGCTGGCTGAAATGATGGAACGGGATATACACGCACTGACCATAGATGCGCGTACCCCAAAAGAAGTCGAATAATTTTTAAATGAGGATAGTTCATGTTAATCAAGAAAAAATTGGTAGTGTTGGCGATGTTGTCCGTTTTTGCCTGTGGTTCTGCATCTGCAGAAGAGAAGTCAGCGGCATTAGTGAATGGCGTATCCATCCCACAGTCTCAAGTCGATTTGGCAGTACAAGCTGAAGCCAAGCAAGGTCAGGCAGACACCCCGGAATTGCGTAAGAACATCCGCGAGAGCCTGATCAAACGTGA
>JBBQNH010000015.1:0-39124 GCA_038329705.1 Burkholderiales bacterium
TGTCAGCGAGTATCTCGGATTTCACCTTGGTGGTGATCCAACTATCGGATACGGCACGTTCTGCCTTTGTGACGCGCTTGTTGTCCCCAGGCACTTTCAAAGTGTTATCAACGCTCTTGACCCCCTCGATCGACTTGGCTACCCGCCCGGCCTCGGACTTTGCCTTTGCGCTGGTTGCCGTGCCATCGAGCGTGACGACTCCGTTGGTGGTCATCACACTGATATCGGATTTCTTGAGACGGTAATTCCCCATCAGCTTGGCTTTCACTTTGGCGGTGATAGCAGAATCGGAGAGCGTCGCGGCTACGCCATCACTGTGTGGCTGCGGCTGGGGTGCATCATCGATAACGGCAACAGCCGTGCCAATACCCATAAAGAAAACTAGGCCAATGGTAATCAAAGAACCGGGGGACTTAATTCTGTTTGAAATTTTCTTATTCATTCGATTGCTCCTGTTTAGTCGCATGCACGGCATGCTTTGCGAAAAATTCGCAGAATGAGCTGTTCCTCTCAACTTCCAAGTCGGGGGGCGTTATCACCGATAACGCCCAGAACGTAGCGTTCTAGAGTTTGTTAGTGGCGTCCTTAACGGCTTCTTTCAAGTTGCCGATATGTTCCTGCACTTTGCCTTTGGCTTGGTTCTTCAAGCCTTTTACTTGTTGATCTGTGCTGCCAGCTAATTTACCCGCTTCTTCCTGAAGTTTGCCGACGATATCCTGTGTTGCGCCTTTAACTTGATCTTTGTTCATTTTTAACTCCTTGCTTATCGGTTTATATATCCAAAGTCGGAACCAGATTCGGCCCGTATCACACAAGCGTATTGTTGTGTCGATATGCAGAGATTAATAACAACAGGAAAGTACTTCTGTGCGCTAACCAACACATTGTTTGCGTCACACACTGGCAAGGCTCGCTTGCAGGGGTGAAAGGCAGGCAGTTTAGGCATTGAGCCAGATCAGGCACTTAATTGGCCGTATTGTTCTGACCCAAGATTGGTAATAAATAATGCTTCAGCGAGAAACTGAAAATCCGGACGATAACTTTGGCATGCCTGCAACTGGGTGCGGACATTCAGAACCCGTGTTCCGCACCAGGAAACTCTCCAGCCTTCACTTCCCGTACATAGCGCGCCACCGCATCCGCGATGGATGCCGCGCCTTTCATGTAGTTCTTCACGAAGCGTGCCTTCTTGCCCGGATAGATGTCCAGCATGTCGTGCAGCACCAGCACCTGGCCGGTACACTCAGCGCCCGCGCCTATGCCGATGGTGGGAATGGAAAGGGCTGCGGTGATCTCTGCTGCCAGCAGCGCGGGCATCGCTTCCAGCACGATCATGCCCGCACCGGCCTGTTCGAGCGCCACGGCATCTTCCAATATTTTTTGCGCGGCGGCGGACTCCTTGCCCTGCACGCGGTAGCCGCCCAACTGGTTCACCGATTGCGGAGTCAGTCCGATGTGGCCGCACACCGCAATACCGCGCGAGGTTAAGAAGTGCACCGTTTCCACCATCACCGCGCCGCCTTCGATCTTGACCAACTGCGCGCCCGCCACCATCAATTTCTCCGCATGGGTAAAGGCCTCCTGCGGGCTGACCTGGAAGGTGCCGAACGGCATGTCGGCGACAATGAATGCCTGCTTGGCGCCGCGCGCCACACATCGGGTGTGGTACACCATATCGTCCAGCGTGACCGGCAGTGTAGTCTCGTGTCCCTGCAACACCATGCCGAGCGAATCTCCGACCAGCAACACGTCCACGCCCTGCATCTCGAGCAGCGCGGCGAAGCTCGCGTCATAGCAGGTCAGCACGGCGATCTTCTCGCCCTTGCTGCGCATGGTTTGCAATTTGCTCAGGGTCGTTCTCATCAAGCTGCCTATCCTCTGCTGAAAAATTCGCGCGGCCCGCGCATTTCCTCGATACGTTTCAGCAGCAAAGTGAAATCGTCATCGTCATCCACGAAGTTAAGATGCTCGCTGTTGACCATCAACACCGGCGCCGCGTCGTAATGATAGAAGAAATCGCTGTAGCTTTGTGACAGGCGCTGCAAATAACTTTCGCTGATCCCGCTTTCATACGGCTGGGCGCGTCGATGCACGCGTGATACCAGTGTCTCGGGCGCGGCCTGCAAATAGATCACCAGATCCGGTACCGGCGCCTGCAATTGCAGCGAACGGTAGATCTGCTGATACAGCGTGAATTCTTCCTCGTTCAGATTGAGCCGGGCAAACAGTGTGTCCTTGTCGAACAGATAATCCGCCACGGTGCTCTCGCGAAACAAGTCCATCTGTGCAAGGTCGCGCACCTCATTGCCGCGCTGAAACAGGAAGAACAGCTGGGTCGCCAGCGCATAGCGCGGCGGATCCTGATAGAACCGTGCCAGAAAGGGGTTTTCATCGGGCTTTTCCAGCAAGGTGGTCGCACCGATATGTTGCGCAATGCGATGTGCAAGGCTGGTCTTACCGACGCCTATCGGGCCCTCCACGACCACGTAGCGATATTTATCAAACAGCATTTTGCATCCTGCCAGGCATCTCGTCTGGCATCCTGGCCAGTACCTGGTCATGACATTCTGCAAGCGCCAGCGCTGCATTCCCCACACCGGGTATGCTGATACCGGGCGCTATCTCCAGCAGGGGTCGCAATACAAAAGCTCGTCTGTGCATTTGCGGATGGGGGATGGTCAGGCCATCCTCGTGCAGTTGAATGTCGTCATACAGCAACACATCCAGATCCAGCGTGAGCGGTGCATTGCGAAAGCTACGCTCGCGGCCGTGCCGGTGTTCGATATGTAACAGGGTTTGCAGCAGTGCTTGCGGCGCAAGCCCCGTTGCGATCTCGGCTACCGCGTTGATGTAGTCCGGCTGGCCGGAAAGACCGGATTGTTCGGAAAAAGCGGGCGACCCCGAAAGACCAGACAACAAAGAAACATCAGCCTGCTCCGGGCAATCCAGCGGCGCACTGCGATACAGCGAGGATCTGGCAACCAGGCGCGTGTCCGGCAACCCTTCAAGCGCGGCGAAGGCACGCTGCAACTGGCTGACAGGGTTTTCCAGATTGCTGCCGAGTCCGATGAAGGCCGTGTGAACCATTACGCTGCCGGCTCGTTTGCTGCAGTGGTTGCTTCCGTCTTTTTGCGCGGTTTGCGACGGCGGCGTTTTTTCTCACCCGCAACTTCCGGCTGCAACATCTCGGTCTGGCGCGCGGCACTGGCATCCTGAAATTCGTCCCACCACAAACCGAGTTCATCGCCCACTTCCCCGCTGGCGCAGCGCAGCAGCAAAAAATCGAATCCGGCGCGGAAACGCGGCTGTTCCAGCAAGCGGAACGGTCGCTGTCCGGCACGTTGCTCAAAACGCTGTTGCATCAGCCAGATCTCTTTCATGACTGCATCCTGGCGATGGGGAATGGCGAGCTGTTCCTTCTGTCTGCCCAGCACTTCGTCCATCGCCTCGTGCATCGCACCTACCGGTCGCAACCCTTGCTGAACGCGCAGATTCCATGCCGCCAACACTTCATGCCATAACAATGCGGCAAACAGGAAGGCCGGCGAAACGGTCTTGCCCTGGCTGAGCCGCTCGTCGGTATTGCGCAATGCCAGCATGATGAACTTCTCGCCCATAGGCTGTTCCAGGATCACATCCAACAGCGGCAGCAGACCGTGGTGCAGGTTCATCTTGCGTAATTTCTGGATGCATTCCTGCGAATGGCCGGACAGCAACATCTTCAGCACCTCGTCCAGCATGCGCGCTTTCGGGACGTTATCGAGCAGGGATTTCATTTTGGCGATCGGCGCGGCCGTTGCAGCATCCAGCTTGATATCAAGTTTGGCGGACAAGCGTACCGCGCGCAGCATGCGCACCGGGTCTTCGCGGTAACGCACCAGCGGATCACCGATGATGCGCAGCAGATGATTGCGCGTGTCGGCATAGCCGCCGTGATAATCGTATATCTCCTGTGTGGACGGATCGTAGAACAGCGCATTGGCGGTAAAATCACGCCGTGCCGCATCCTGCTCCTGATCGCCGAACTCGTTGTCGCGCAGCAATCGGCCATGCTCGTCGGTCTGCGCATCCTCGGCTTCGATCATGCGACGGAAGGTCGAGACCTCCACCACTTCCTCGCCGAACATCACATGCACCAACTGGAAGCGCCGGCCAATGATGCGTGCGCGGCGAAAGATACGGCGCACCTGTTCGGGCGTGGCATCGGTCGCCACATCGAAATCCTTGGGAATGCGGTCCAGCAGCAGATCGCGCACCGCGCCGCCCACCACATAGGCCTGAAATCCCGCAGCCTGCAAACCGTCGGTGACTTTCAGCGCGCCGTAACTGATCTGCTCGCGTGGCACTCCATGCAATTCAAATGGAATCACCTGGGCATTTCCCACCGATCTGGATTTGGCAGGTTTATGGAATATTCGCTTGAGGAATTTTTTGATCATGCAATGATTAGATCGGGCACTTCCGGGAATGGAACGCGTCGCAGTCTTGTTATGAAGCGCGGATTATACACTGCGGGAATTTGGTGGCCCCGATGAAAACGTTTCCTGTGACACATTCACTATGCGGATAGTCCCCTGATCCAGTGATCATACAACTGTGCTGCCACTGCGTTCAGGTACGGCAACTTATCTTTAATTTGTTGCTGCATCTGAAACGGGGATTGCACCGTCGGGCTGTTGCTTGCCGCGATCTCGTCCGCACCGGATACACACCAGGTCGCGATCATTTCCCCGGTCATTTCGACATGGCATTGCATCGCCAGGTGTTTGCCGATGGCAAAGGCTTGATTGGCGCAGTACGCACTGGAAAGCAGAAGCGTCGCGCCTGTCGGCAGGGTAAAAGTCTCGCCGTGCCAGTGGAAAGCCTGGAAGTTCCGGATATCCCCGAACCAGCCACGCGCGATGTCGTTGTCGGCCACCTGAACTTCTCCCCAGCCGATCTCCTTGACCGGATTGCGCGTTACGACTCCGCCCAATGCCTTGGAGATCAGTTGCCCACCGAGGCAATGGCCCAGCAGCGCAATATCCTTCGCGACTGCATCGCGTATCAAGGCCAGCACCGGTGTTATCCACGGCAGGTCGTCATTGACGCTCATCGGCCCGCCCATGAAAACCAGACCGGCATATGCGCCGGCATCCTTTGGCACTTCATCACCCGCATCGATTGCGATCAGTTGCCAGAGAATCTGCCGCTCGTCGAGGAATTTGGCAAAGTTTCCGGCTCCTTCTGTGCCGTTATGACGAAATATGGCGATGGGTTTCATGGGTAGGAATCAGGATCCAGTATCAGGCGAAAACCGGGGTGGAGAGATTTTTTAATCCTTATTTTTTCGTTTTGTCTCGCTCAATCAAAGCGTAAGCAGAATGATTATGGATCGACTCGAAATTCTCCGACTCCACGATATACGCATCAATACGCTTGTCCTTGCCCAGCGCAGCCGCCACATCGCGCACCATGTCCTCGACGAATTTCGGGTTGTCGTAAGCGCGTTCGGTGACGTATTTTTCGTCGGGGCGTTTCAGCAGGCCATACAGTTCGCATGAAGCCTCCTGTTCGGCGATACGGATCACTTCCTCGATCCACACGAAGTCGTTGGTGCGGATGGAAATCGTGACGTGCGAACGCTGGTTATGCGCGCCGCGATCGGAGATCTTCTTCGAACACGGGCACAGGCTGGTGACCGGCACCAGCACTTTCATCGTGACGCTGGACTTGCCGTCGATCGTTTCGCCGATCAGCGAGACTTCGTAATCCAGCAGGCTTTGCACACCGGACACCGGCGCGGTCTTGTTCACGAAATACGGAAAATTCATTTCGATGTATCCCGACTTCGCTTCCAGGCGCGACACCATCTCGTGCAGTATCTTCTCGAACGATTCCACCGAGATCTCGCGCTCATGTTCGTTGAGAATCTCGACAAAGCGCGACATGTGCGTGCCCTTGAAATTGTGCGGCAGATGCACATACATGTTGAATGTAGCGATGGTATGTTGCACGCCGACGCTCTGGTCCTTGACCTTGACCGGATGACGGATACCCTTGATTCCGACCCGATCGATCGCAAGGTGTCGTGTATCGGCCGAACTTTGCACATCAGGAATGAAATCTGGCTTGGGCGTATTCATTATGTTTGGCTTCCTTTTGGGTTGCGTTGGCAGAATATTATAACTAATCCCGACAAATTTACTAGGTTAATCTGCTCCTGACCTTCGCTATCAGGCCATTTGCATCCAGGCCGTGAGATGCCAGCATTTTCGTATGGTCACCCTGCTCGACGAACTGGTCAGGCAAACCGAGTTGCAGCAATGGCACATTGACGCCATGCTGCTGCAGACATTCCCCCACCGCACTACCTGCACCGCCCAGTACGGTGTTCTCTTCGACCGTGACCAACAGCTCATATTCACGTGCCAGCCGCAGCACCAGTTCTGTATCCAGCGGCTTGACGAAACGCATGTTGGCGACCGTCGCGTCCAGTTGTTCGGCCGCTGCCAGCGCCGGCGCCAGCATGCTGCCGAACGCCAGGATCGCGACTCGCTTGCCTGCGCGACGCAACTCGCCCTTGCCGACGGGCAATGCGATCATTTCAGGGTTGACCGCCACACCCGGCCCGGTACCGCGCGGATAGCGCACCGCACTCGGGGTATCCAACAGCATCGCGGTGTACAACATCTGGCGACATTCATTCTCGTCTGCCGGCGCCATCACCGTCATGTTGGGAATACAGCGCAGATAGGACAGGTCGAAGCTGCCCGCGTGGGTAGCGCCGTCTGCGCCGACCAGCCCGCCGCGATCGATTGCCAGCACCACCGGCAGATTCTGTATCGCGATGTCATGGATAAGTTGATCGTAAGCACGCTGCAGGAAGGTCGAGTAGATCGCCACCACCGGCTTGTAGCCATCACAGGCCAGCCCCGCGGCAAAGGTCAGCGCGTGCTGTTCGGCGATCCCCACGTCAAAATAGCGATCCGGGAAGCGCCCGGAAAATTCCGTCATCCCCGAGCCTTCGCACATCGCAGGCGTGATACCCACCACCCGTTCATCCTGCGCGGCGATATCGCACAACCACTCCCCGAACACCTGCGTGTAGGTGGGTTTGGCAATGTGTCCCGCGGCATCGCTCACAACGGGTTTTGGCACGATGCCCTGGGTGCTGTCGAACTTGCTCACCCCGTGATAGAGCAGGCAATCTTCCTCGGCCAGCGCGTAGCCCTTGCCTTTTTGCGTGACGATATGCAGAAACTGCGGGCCTTCCAGTTTGCGAATGTTCTTCAGCGTATCCAGCAGCACATCCAGATCATGGCCGTCGATCGGGCCGATGTAATTGAAGCCGAACTCCTCGAACAGGGTACTCGGTGTCACCATGCCCTTGACGTGCTCTTCGGCACGCTTGGCGAATTCCAGCACCGGTGGCATGCCCTTCAACACCTTTTCGCTGCCGCGCCGCATCGCCGCATAGAATCGTCCCGACAACAACCTGGCCAGATAGTTGTTCAGGGCGCCGACCGGGCGCGAGATGGACATGTCGTTATCGTTGAGAATGACCAGCAGATTGGCATCCATCACCCCGGCATTGTTCAACGCCTCGAACGCCATGCCGCCGCTCATCGCGCCGTCGCCGATGATGGCCACGGCCCGCCGGTCGGAGCCCTGCAGTTGCGCGGCGACCGCCATGCCAAGTGCGGCGGAGATCGACGTGCTGGAGTGCCCGGTGCCGAATGTGTCATAAGGGCTTTCTTCGCGCTTGGGAAAACCGGAGATGCCGCCCGCCATGCGCAGTTTGCTCATCGCCCCGCGCCGCCCCGTCAATATCTTGTGCGTATAGGTCTGATGCCCCACATCCCAGACCAGCTTGTCTTCCGGAGTGTCATATATATAGTGTAACGCGATGGTCAGTTCCACCGTTCCCAGGTTGGAGGACAGATGCCCGCCGGTCTTGCTGACCGACTCGACCAGAAACTCGCGTAACTCCTTGGCCAGCTCGGGCAACTGCTCGCGATCCAAAGTACGCAGATCGTCGGGGTTGTTAATGGTGTCGAGCAGCTTATACATCAGAACTTTCTCAGTACGATAAAATCGGCAAGCTCGCACAAGCGCTGCGCCGCACCGCCAAAACCGGCCAATGCGTCCAGGGCTTCCCGATGCAGGCGTTGCGCCATGTTGCGCGCTTCCTGTATCCCGAGCAGGCTGACATAAGTCGGCTTGGCATTATCCGCATCCTTGCCCGCCGTTTTGCCCAGCGTAGCCGTATCCGCTTCGCAATCCAGCACATCATCCACCACCTGGAAAGCCAGCCCGATCAGCTTGCTGAAACGATCAAGTTTATCCAGTTGTTCCGATGAAACCGAACTGCGCTGTTTATCCGAACCGCAATGGGCACCCAGCAGCACCGCCGCGCGGATCAACGCACCGGTCTTGTGGATGTGCATGAATTCCAGTTCGGGGAGTGTGAGCGACTTGCCCACGCTGGCCAGATCTATCGCCTGCCCGCCCGCCATGCCGCGCGAACCGGAGGCCTGCGCCAGTAACCTGATCATGTCCAGCTGGCGCTGTGCGTCGTCGTTCAGACTATGTTCCGCGAGCAATTGAAAGGCCAGGGTTTGCAGGCTGTCGCCGACCAGCAGCGCAGTCGCCTCGTCATATTGGACATGACAGGTCGGCTTGCCGCGACGCAACACATCATCGTCCATGCACGGCATATCGTCATGCACCAGCGAATAGGCGTGGATCAACTCCACGGCGGCAGCCGCGATATTCAGTCGCTGCGCATCCGCACCGGCCATTTCGCCCGCGGCAAACACCAGCAGGGGCCGCACGCGCTTTCCGCCATCCAGCACCGCGTAGCGCATCGCTTCGTGCAGACGCTGTGGTGCGACATCGGCACGCGGCAACAACTCGCGCAGCACATCTTCGAAGCGTGTCTGCTGCGCGGCGACCCAGCCCTGAAAATCCTCGCGCATCAAGATTGTCCTGATCCACCCGCAGCGGAAAAATCTTTCAGTACGCCATCTTCCAGCACACGCACCTGCTGTTGAGCGTCTTCGAGGCGGGTGCGGCAGAACGACAACAACTCCGCGCCACGCTTGTAGGCAGCCAGCGAATCTTCCAGCGACAGCTTGCCCCCCTCCATGTCTGCGACGATCTTGTCCAACTCGGCCATTGCCGACTCGAAACTTGCGGTTTTCTGTGATTTACCAGCCATATCGACCTCTAAATGTGAACGACGCCACCCATGCAAAATCCTGATCCGGACAGGGCGCAAGAGTTATCACTATTGCGCGTCATTCGATTCTTTTGCATGAAATAAAATTGTTGGACCAACTCCGTACCGTGTCGGAGTCTTTATTGCCGCACCGTGTCGGAGTCTTTATTGAAAGAAGCATCCTTCTGCAAGGCAGCCATTTTACCCAACCCAATCCGACACGGCCAATTTTTGTTGCCCCACCAATTAAATTCGGGGACAATCCGTCCTCGCTCGCTTCGCAATCACTTTCAGAGCATGTCCGAAATCGCCAATATAGATCAGCTCAATCCAGCCCGGGTGCAACCCCCGCTCAGCTGGTACTTCGACCCTGCCGCTCTGGCCGTAGAGCAGCGCGTGCTGTTCGAACAAGGACCGAATTATGTCGGCCATGAATTAATGGTGCCGAATAGCGGCGACTACCAGGTGGTGGAAAACGGCGCACAGATACTGGTGCGCAACCAGAACGGCGTGGAACTGCTCAGCAATATCTGCCGCCATCGCCAGGCCATGATGCTGGAGGGACGCGGCAACGCGCAACACATCGTCTGCCCGCTGCACCGCTGGACCTACAAGACCGACGGCGAACTGCTCGGCGCGCCGCACTTCCCGCAAAGTCCCTGCTTGAACCTGAACAAGTCACCGCTGCAAAACTGGAACGGCCTGCTGTTTTCCGGCAAGCGCGATATCGCAAAAGACCTGGCCAAAGTCGGCGTGATGCAGGACCTGGATTTCTCCGGCTACATGCTGGATCGCGTACAGGTGGACGAATATGCGTTCAACTGGAAGACCTTCATCGAAGTGTACCTGGAGGATTACCACGTCGTGCCGTTCCATCCCGGCCTCGGCAACTTCGTGGACTGCGACGATCTCAAATGGGAGTTCGGCGAACAGTACAGCGTGCAGACCGTCGGCATCCGCAATGGGCTGCGCAAGGTCGGCAGCGACGTGTACAGCAAATGGCAGGAACAGGTACTGCGCTACCACGGCGACAAACTGCCCAGGTACGGCGCGATCTGGCTGACCTATTACCCCAACATCATGGTCGAGTGGTATCCGGGCACGCTGGTGATCAGCACCCTGGTGCCGCGCGGTCCGGAAGCATGCACCAACATCGTCGAGTTCTATTACCTCGAGGACATCGCGCTGTTCGAACGCGAATTCGTGGAGGCCGAGCAAAAGGCCTACAACGAAACGGCGGTGGAAGACGACATCATCTGCCTGCGTATGCACCGGGGACGCAAGTCGCTGTACCAGCGCGGCATCGAGGAACACGGCCCTTATCAGTCGCCCACCGAAGACGGCATGCTGCACTTCCACGAGTATCTGCGCCGCAATCTTGCCTCGCATCTTTAATACAAACCCGAACTTGATGGCGCCGCCGGAAGCCATATCGCACGGTTCAGCAGGTTCATAGTGGCGCGCCTCACCGGCTCAAAGTGGATGCTGGTCGCCGGACTCATGTTCGGCAGCATGGGCGTGTTCGTCAAACTCGGCGCGCCCTGGTTCTCGCATATCGAAATGGTGTTCTACCGTTCGTTCTTCGGCCTGCTGCTGATCGTGGCCATCATGCGCTCACAACGCGTCAGCATGGTCACACATCACTGGCGCGCGCATTTCTGGCGCGGCATCTCCGGAACGATCGCGCTGGCACTGTTCTTCTATTGCATCACCGTGCTGCCGCTCGCCACCGCCGTCACGCTCAACTACACCTCGCCACTGTTCCTCACCCTGCTGCTGATGCTGGTGTACAAGGACAGATTCAACCTGCCGATGACCATCGCCATCGGGATGGGCTTTTGCGGTGTGGTGCTGTTGTTGCAACCGACCATGCAACGCGACCAGTTGCTGACCGGCCTGCTCGGCCTGACCTCCGGCTTCCTCGCCGGGGTCGCTTATATCAATGTCAAACAACTCGGCATCCTCGGCGAACCGGCTGTGCGCACCGTGTTCTATTTCACCCTGATCGCCTCGGTCATCAGCGGCGTATGGATGCTGTTCGGCACCGTGCATGCCATCACCTCCCATAACGTCGGCATCCTGCTGGGCATGGGCAGCACCGCCACCCTCGCGCAACTCGCGATGACCCACGCCTACCGCACCGGCAACACGCTGGTGGTCGGCAGCCTGGCCTACAGCACCATCGTGTTCGCCAGCCTGTTCGGCATGCTGCTGTGGCATGAAGTGCTGTCGCTCTATAGCTGGCTGGGCATGGCATTCATCATCGCGGGCGGTGTGCTAAGCTTACGCCTGACACCCCAATTCCCATCTCCAAAACAATAACCAAGGATCTGAGCAATGATCACCATCGAACAAACCGAAAACCTCGTCAACATCGCCGTTCTCGGCGAATTTACCATTGCCGACTTCAAGTCCTTTGAAGAACAAGTCCTGTACAAGCTGAAATCTCCCGGCGAACTGGATTTGCTATTGGATCTGCGTGCGATGGTCAACTACACCCTTGATGTAGCCTGGGAAGAAGTAAAATTCTTCCGCCGCGAACATAATCATGACTTCACCAGGATCGCCGTGTTAACCGATAACCAGTGGCTCACCTGGACGGCTTGGATCTCACGAACATTCATGGATGCGGATATACGCGTTTTTACGGACTATAAGGAAGCGAAGGCCTGGGCTCAGTCTTGAAAGGAATTTAGCTATTTTGGCGTGGTTGGGACAGAGGTGTACTTGCACTAACTAAAGCAAAGCCTCCCGATCGATTATCACCCAATAAACAATGGACTGATTGCCGACATGAGCCAAGTTATATACCTCGACTTTCCGAGATATACACCGCAATCGGTGTCTACTTTACGTTATGAAAGTAGTCGAAAGAAAGCCTTAAACTCAACCAAATTTTGGAATGAATATGAATAACAAATATATCGGAATTGTACTTATTATTATTGGCGTTGCTTTGGCTGCGTGGGGTTACAACATTTATGATTCAGCCGGCTCTCATATTAGCAGGGCATTCAGCGGTGATGCCCCTATTAATGCCTGGGCCGGCATGGTCGGTGGAGCTATTTGCATCGTAATTGGAATCCTCAAGGCAAGGTAATAAGGAAGTTGATTTTTTGGCGCGGCTACCGAGACAACCACTTAACAAGTTGATCAAGCCCGCCAGCAAGCCGGGAGTCAATCATGAGAACGTACCAGGGGGGTTGTCACTGCGGCCGGGTCCGGTTTGAAGCGGATATCGACCTGACCGGAGTGACGGAGTGCAACTGCTCGATCTGCATCAAAAAGGGATCGTTGAATCTTCGTGTTCAACCGGGGCACTTCAGATTGCTCTCCGGCCAGGATGCGCTCACGCTCTATCAGTTCGGTTTGAAGATCGCCAGGCATTGGTTCTGCAAGCATTGCGGCATCCATCCGTTCTGGAATCCCCGCGCGGCTCCCGATCAATACAGCATCAACGTCCGTTGCCTGGACGACTTCGAAACGGAAAAGCCCAACATTGAGATCAAGGCGTTCGATGGAAAGAACTGGGAAGAGACGATCAAGACATTCAAGTTCTAGCCCGGCTATTTACCCGAAAACAAAAAACCCGCTCTCGCGGGTTTTTCTTTGCACTACGAAGCCAGCATGAATTACTTCAGCTTGGTTTCCTTGTACATGACGTGCTTGCGTACCTTGGGATCGTATTTTTTCATTTCGATCTTCTCGGGCGTGGTCTTCTTGTTCTTGTTCGTGGTGTAGAAATGACCGGTGCCGGCACTGGATTCGAGTTTGATTTTTTCGCGCATTTTCGTATTCCTTAGATTTTATCGCCGCGGGCACGCATGTCGGCGAGCACCGAGTCGATACCGTTCTTGTCGATGGTACGCAGCGCGGCATTGGTCAGACGCAGGCTGACCCAGCGGTTCTCAGTCTCGACCCAGAAGCGGCGGCGTTGCAGGTTAGGCAAAAAACGACGCCTGGTTTTGTTGTTCGCATGGGAGATATTATTCCCGCTCATCGGGGCTTTACCCGTTACTTGACAGACACGTGCCATGGTTCTACTCCAACCGATTTCAAAAGAGCGCGGATTCTACCTAAGTAATCAGGAATGTACAACCTGAATTTTCCCTGTATCTGGCGATGGGCCGCGAAATTCAACCATCCGCCAATCCCTTAACAAAACTGAAACATCAACGGCTTATCCTGCCGCGCTTGGCCCATCAGGGCGTACTTAGGGATTTTACAGATGGAAAAGGATTTGAAGATGGAAAGCCCCTATAAAGGCAAGACCGGTATCAAGCGCGTCTGGAATGCATTGTTCTATTCGCTGGCCGGATTGCGCGCCGCGATCCGGCATGAGGATGCCTTCCGCCAGGAAGTGCTGCTGGCGCTCATTCTCATCCCGACCGCGTTATTCATGCCGCTCAGTGCTGTCGGCAAGGCACTGATGATCGCCAGCGTGTTGCTGGTGCTGATCGTCGAATTGCTCAATTCCGCCGTGGAGGCCGCCGTGGACCATACTTCTCTGGATCAACACAGTCTGGCCAAACGCGCCAAGGACATCGGCAGTGCGGCTGTGCTGCTGAGCCTGCTCAACGTCGTTTCGGTCTGGCTGCTGATCCTGCTCGCCTGAGGGCCGTAACAAAACCCTCATAAATCCTTCATCAAACTTTCTTGTCCGGATGAGAAAGTGCGCGCCATGACAATCCAAAAATACCAAGGAGAAAGCATGGCAAGTCGCAAGTTGCGTATCGCTGTAGTGACCGAAACCTACCCGCCCGAGATAAACGGCGTGGCCATGACCATCAGCCGCATGGTGGAAGGCTTGCGCCAATATCATGTGGTTGAATTGATACGGCCGCGCCAGAATAAGGACGACAGCGCGAAATCAGAATCTTCACTGCAGGAAGTGTTGGTACGCGGCTTCCCCATCCCACGCTATCAGGGTCTGAAATTGGGACTGCCGGCCAAGCAACAGCTGATCAAGCTGTGGACCCAGCATCGTCCCGATGTGGTGCATCTGGTCACCGAAGGTCCGTTGGGTTCGTCCGCACTTTCAGCGGCACGCAAACTCAGCATCCCGGTCAGCAGCGATTTCCATACCAACTTCCACAGCTACAGCCAGCATTACGGCTTCGGCTGGCTGCAAAAAACCGTGGCGGCCTATCTGCGCAACCTGCACAACCACACCGATACCACGCTGGTGCCCACCCAGGAGTTGCACGACACGCTGGCCAAAGAGGGGTACCTGAATCTGCAGGTGGTTGCGCGCGGGGTGGAAACCACCCAGTTCCACCCGGGCAAGCGCAGCGAAAAATTGCGCCTGCAATGGGGCCTGTTAGCCCCTGACGAACTGGCGGTGATCTATGTGGGGCGCATCTCGGCGGAGAAGAACCTGCCGCTGGTGTTGCGCACCTTCAAGGCGATGCAGGCCATCAATCCGAAGATGAAACTGGTCATGGTCGGCGACGGCCCGGTTCGCGCGCAGCTACAGCGTGAGAATCCGGACTACATCTTCGCCGGGATGAGGACCGGCGAAGACCTGGCGGCACATTACGCATCCGGGGACATCTTCCTGTTCCCTAGCATGACGGAAACGTACGGCAACGTGACGGTCGAGGCGATGGCCAGCGGACTGGCCGTGGTGGCCTACCGTTACGCGGCAGCGGCAGAACACATCGTACATGAACAGAATGGCCTGCATGCCGAGTTCGGCAACGAGGAAGAATTCATCGTTCAGGCAAGCAAGCTGGCCATGGATGCAGTGCGCGTCGACAGGATGCGCCGACAGGCACATCAGACCATGCTGAAACTGGATTGGCAGAACATCGTGGATGAATTCGAGCAAGCCCTTGCGCAGCTGGCGGTCAAACCGGAGGTGAGCCATGTCACATCGAATCTACAACCTGCAACGGATCCAAACCTGGGATGAGGCATGGTGCTTGCGCTTCAACCGCGCAATCATCAACCCGTCGATCCGGCACAGCTTCCGCCTGATCAGCCGGCTGGGCGACGGCATCTTCTGGTACTGCCTGATGGTGTGGCTGCTGATCGAATATCAGGCAGCTGCATTGTTGCCGGTATTTCACATGGCCGCCGCCGGACTGGTTTGCACAGTCATCTACAAATGGTTGAAGCACAAGACGCACCGGCCGCGCCCGTATAACCGGAACCAGGGCATCAGTTGCGGCATCGCACCGCTGGACCAGTTCAGCTTTCCTTCCGGACACACACTGCATGCCGTGGCCTTCAGCGTCGTGGCGCTGGCCTACTACCCCGCCCTCGCCTGGCTGCTGCTGCCGTTCACCGCACTGGTGGCACTTTCGCGCCTGGTGCTGGGCTTGCACTATCCCAGCGATGTGCTGGCCGGGATCGTGATCGGCGCGACGATCTCGGGGTTGTCCCTGACAGCCTTTTAAAAACTGCTGACGAAACTGCTGGTCAAGTATTGCCTATTCGCTCCGCATAACCCAGCGACTCAAGCGCTAACGATGCTTATTCCGCAACATGTCAATCATCCGAACTGTTGGTATTTGTCAGTACCGTACCAGCCAAATGCAGCGCTGCGATTTCCACTTCGCGGACAAGTTGTTTCTTCAGGTTGGCTCAGATACCGGACCTAGAAATAAATCCTGCGGCAACGGCAAGTGGTAATTGATCTGCTGCGGGGTGTGCGACCTGACACGATCATGTGCAAGTTGCGGCAGCGGCGGCTCGGGATGCCAGGCCGGATCGCGGCCCCCGATCACCTGGTTGATCTGCACCAGACGGCGTGAGGTTTCGCGCAGATAGTAATTGAAGCGGCGCTTCAGGTTGCGGTCCAGCACCTTGCCGGTGCGGTACAGACCCTCGGCCAGGCGGCTGCCACGCAACAGTCCATCTCCATGCGCCAGCAGCATGATCGCGCGCCTGGCATTGACCACATCACACTGAAAATGCTTAGCGGCAAAATCCGCCAGTACATCCCGGTTCTGCTTGAGCAGTTTTGACGGCGAACTGAACGCATGACTCTTTACATGCGCGTCCATCGCCCATTCGCTGGACGCATGCGTCAGCAGCGGGATGTTCAGCCACAATTTCTCATGTGCCGGCACGAAGTGATTGTGCGCGATGATGTCCACCAGCAGGTGACTGGCGAAACCCAGCGCGATGGCGCGTTCCTCATCACTATCAGCCTGTTCGAGCAACCTGCGCGCGGTATCCCATTGGTGGGTCTGCTGAAAATCATCTGTTCCGGCGTGTTGCCCGGTCAGGGACAGATCGGGCAGGCATGCGCCGGCCATCACCCAGCCCGGAAAAGCGCTCACGGCACGGCGGAAACGTGCATCTGCAAGCGGGATTGCCCAAACCAGTTGCTGGGCAAAATACACATGGGTATACAAACCCCATGCCAGCGCATCATTGCTATAAAGCAGCAGCGGGATGAGCCATGCCAAATGACCGAACTTGAGATGCCCAAACCTAGGATGACGAGACTTGTTCATGTCCGCGCACCTTACCCGGCGAATGCGAAGATTCCGTGAATATTGTGTTGCAGAATCGTTAAATCCGGGCAGGCTGACAGCCCGGCATAATTTAGGGACGCCACCTTAATCCAATTGAAACATTCGATGTTTATCCTTCCCGTCCAACCGGTTCAGGACAGTTAAATGACGATGACGATGATCACGCAAGCAAACGACACTGATGCCACCTTCTCGGTGGCATCAGTGTCCCGTTACGTCGAGCCTGTGCCACCTGAAACGACCATCGAAATGATATATGCCCGATTTTCTGAAAACCCCGAACTAAGGGCCATCCCGGTGGCAAAGGATGGTTACCCGGCAGGATTGATCAGTCGGTACGAATTCGTGGACTGCCTTGCACAATCCAATCATCCCGCATCGTCCGGCACAGATCCCTGCACGAAGATAATGAATGCGGCGCCCTTACTGGTGGAGATATCCACACCGATGCAGGAATTGAGCGGATTCCTGAGCGAATCGGACATCCGTCATTTCACCGATGGCTACATCATCACCGAACAGGGACGGTACATGGGGATCGGCACCGGACAGGACTTGTTGCGCGCAATCACCAAGGCACAGGTCGACACCGCGCGTTATGCAAACCCGCTGACTTCATTACCCGGTATCGTCCCGATCACTGAGCACCTCGGACATATGCTTCAAACTGGCAAATCATTCTCGGTTTGTTATGTCGACCTGGACAATTTCAAACCCTTCAACGATGTCTGCGGCTATCGAAAGGGCGACGAGTTGATCCGCTTCACTGCCAGCCTGCTCAAAAATATCTGTGACCCCACACGCGATTTCATCGGCCATATCGGCGGCGACGATTTCATCCTTGTCCTGCAAAGTCCGGACTGGGAGCAGCGTTGCAACCGTGCGCTGTCTGCTTATGCCCGCACCTCTTCGGTGATGTTCGACAAAGAGCACCGCGCCATCGGGGGTTATATGGCCGGAGACAGACAAGGACGCGTCGTTCACCACCCGCTGCCCACACTCTCCATCGGCGCGATCCGTATCAATCCGTTATTTTTCAATTCACACCACGAAGTTTGCGAAGCCGCCACTTCGGCAAAAAACATGGCCAAGAAAAAACCCGGCAACAGCCTGTTCATCGAAAGACGGCGCATGCAATTGCACGATATGCGGGAACCATCACCCGAGCATGCGGGAGCCAGTTATGGATAAGCGATCGACGCATATGACGGTAAGCCTGTTCCGCGCTTTTCGGCTTGTGTTGCACCTGCTTTACGGGATGCTGCAGGCGGTCACCTACCCGCATCTCGATCCGGACAGGCAACATCGCATCCTGAAACGCTGGAGCAGGGAACTACTGGCCATCCTCAATATCGGCCTCCAGATCGAAGGGGAGCAACCGGCACACCGGGAAGGCGGTTGCCTGCTCGTCGCCAACCATATTTCATGGCTGGATATCTATGTGTTGAACATGATCCATCCGGCACAATTCATCGCCAAATCGGAAGTGCGCGATTGGCCCATCATCGGATGGTTAGCCAGTCGCTGCGGGACGATCTTTATCGCGCGTGCCACACGCACGGATACGTCGAAGATAAACCGGGAGGTCAGCCGGTTGCTCGGACAGGGTGCGTGCATCAGCCTATTCCCCGAAGGCACGACAACCGACGGCAATCAAGTCGGCCATTTCCACTCTTCATTGCTGCAGCCCGCGATCGATGCCGGCGCAAGGATCTGCCCGATCGCGCTGCGTTATCAGGATAACGATGGAAAACTGAGTTCCGCTGCCGTCTTCATCGGGGAAACCACATTGGCGCAATCGATCTGGCAGGTCCTGCGCTGCAAGCAACTCAACGTTTTGGTGATGTTCACCCCCGCCTTGCCGACCGGCAGCGAGAATCGGCGCGTGCTGGCATTGACCGCGCAAACCGCCATTGCCCGGGCATTGCAGGATGCGGTGGCCATCAGGCCAGTTGCAGCACTATTGCCGGCACGAACCATTACGCATGACCTGATCTCTTCGCAGTCGGCCTATGCCTTGCTGATCGATCCGTTACTGAAACATCCTGCCAAGTAACGATTTCATCGTTCGTTCACATTTCCGTCATCTGCCTGAAACGCAGCATCACTAAGCTGCATGCATCGCAATCAATAAAAGGTAGATGCCATGTTGGAACTCAACCGACAATCCCAACCCACCGCACACCGGCATCTTGTATCCGCCATGGCGCGCAACGATGCGGAAATCGCAGAAGCACAACGCCTGCGCTACAAGGTATTCGCCGAAGAAATGGGTGCCAGCCTGCCCAGCGCAAAAGAAGGGATCGATCGCGACATCTTCGACAAATACTGCGAACATCTGCTGGTGCGCGAAAGCGCAGAAAACAAGGTCGTGGGTACTTACCGCATACTCTCACCGAATCAGGCGGAAAAGATCGGCGGCTATTACTCGCAGGGCGAATTCGACTTGACGCGGATACTGCATCTCAGTGACCGCATGGTGGAAGTCGGGCGCTCATGCGTGCACCGGGATTTTCGCGACGGTGCGACGATCACCCAATTGTGGAGCGGCCTGGCCCAATACATGTTGCAGCACCGGCATGAATACCTGATCGGCTGCGCCAGCATCAGCATGGCGGACGGCGGTCATGTTGCGGCTAGCATATACCGCAAATTGCACCGTTTGTATTCGGCTCCGACCGAATACAGTGTGTTCCCCCGGTGCCCACTGCCGCTGCATGCGCTGAACCAGGATCTCGACGCGCCGGTTCCGCCGTTGCTCAAAGGCTATCTGCGCCTGGGCGCCTATATCTGCGGCGAGCCCGCCTGGGACCCGGAATTCAATACCGCCGACGTGTTCATCCTGCTGCCGATGTCGCGAATGAGCAGCCGCTATGCCAAACATTTCCTGAAAGCGTGATGAGTTTCGGATTCCGCATCGGCAGGATATAAAAGCAAAAGCCTACTCGCGGCATATAAACTGACGGGTCTCTGCGGAGACCCGTTTTATTGCAACCTTAAAATCCCCATAATCAACAAACTATCCATCACTTGAACTCCGCCATCCCCACCCTTCCCGAATTAAGCGAACTGGAACGGATCATCGAGTTCGGCAGCGACCAACTTGAAGTGCATGTTGCCTGTGAAGTCAGCGCGGGGAAATCACGTTTCCCGGTATACCAACTGAGTCTCGGCAATCCCGACCCGAAGCTGCCCGCCATCGGATTCTTTGGCGGTGTGCATGGCCTGGAGCGTATCGGCACGCAAGTGCTGTTGTACTTTTTGCGTAGCCTGCTCTCCAGATTGAAGTGGGACAACAACCTGCAACACCTGTTGCAGAACGTCAGGCTGGTCTTCATGCCACTGATCAATCCCGGCGGCATGTGGCAATCGACACGCTGCAATCCGAATGGTGTGGACCTGATGCGCAACGCGCCGATAGAGGCGACCGGCAGGGTGCCCTATATGCTGGGCGGTCACCGGATCAGCCGGCACCTGCCGTGGTACCGCGGGCCGGCAGGGGGTGAGATGGAGTTGGAAAATCAGGCGTTGTGCCGCGCTGTGCATGGCGAATTACTGGTACACCCGTTCAGCATCGCGGTGGATTGTCATTCAGGTTTCGGCATGCGTGACCGGGTCTGGTTTCCGCATGCGCACAGCATCGATCCGATCGCACACTTGGCCGATATCCTGGCGCTGGAAGAATTGTTTCATCAGACACACCCCAACACCCGCTACCTGTTTGAACCGCAGAGCCTGCAATATTGCACCCATGGCGACCTGTGGGATCACCTCTATCTGCAAGCGGAGCAGGACAAGAACAGGATATTTCTGCCTTTGACGCTGGAAATGGGGTCGTGGTTGTGGGTTAAGAAGAACCCGCGCCAGTTGTTTTCGCGCCAGGGATTGTTCAACCCATCGGTCGAACATCGTTTGCACCGGGTGCTCCGCAGGCATACCGTGTGGCTGGATTTTCTGATGCATGCAGCCGGTAGCCATGACAACTGGCTGGCCAAAGGCCCCAACCGCAATCGTTTGCAGGAACGCGCCGTAGCGCGCTGGTACAAGGCATGACCACTTGGGTACTTTTGCGTGGCCTGATGCGCGAGTCGCGCCACTGGGGAGAGTTTCCGCGCTTATTTAAGGATGGTATTGGGGCTGCCAATATCGTCACCCTGGATTTCCCCGGCAACGGCAGGCTGCATGCACAGACCAGCCTTACCAGCGTGGCGGAAATGGCAAGCTACTGTCATGCGCAACTTTGGCAACTCGGGTATGCGCCGCCCTACCGGGTGCTGGCCTTGTCACTCGGCGCGATGGTGGCGGTATCGTGGAACGAGCTGTATCCGTCCGATCTCGAAAAAATGGTATTGACCAACACCAGCCTGGCGCCCTACAGCCCGTTTTACCAAAGATTGCGGCCGACCAATTATCCGGCACTGTTGCGCTGCCTGCTATTTGGCTCGGCTATCCAACGCGAAAATCTGCTGTTGCAACTGACCAGCGCATTGAAAAGCCATTCGGAACACAAACAGGAGATATTGGATCAGTGGACAAGCTATGCACAGGAATGTCCCGTCACCCGCATCAATGTCATGCGCCAGCTGCTGGCCGCGTCCACTTATCGTGCACCTGCCGAAGCGCCATCTGTGCCGGTATTGTTATTGGCTGCTCAGCAGGACGAGCTGATCAATGCAACGTGCTCGCTCACGCTGGCGCAACACTGGCATTGCGCGATCAGATTACATCCGTCGGCCGGGCACGATCTGCCACTGGACGACGGCGTATGGGTAACGCAACAAGTTCGGGATTGGCTGGATAGGTGATGCTGACATAGTGACGGTTTTCAACGAGTGGCGATTTGAGCCGCTCTCGTCACGCAAGCGTTGCGAAAAACCGCAGTCATCACTTGAACTGCGGAGGCGGTGAGCCTGCTATTTACCAGCTACGACTTTAGCCGCTGCGGGGGCCTTGGCGGGAGTCTTGGCCTTGGCAGTCTTCCGCTTTGCGGGAGTCTTGGCCTTGGACGGAGCTTTTGCCTTGGTCGCTACTTTGGCCTTGCTCGCTACTTTTGCCTTGGCGGCAGCTTTGGCCTTGACCGGCGCTTTGCCCTTCGCAGTAACCTTGCCTGCCTTCTTGGCAACTTTTTTCGTTTCCTTGGCTTCTTCTTTGGCTTTCTTGGCTTCTTCCTTTAACTTCAGGCTGTACATGACCTTGCGCCATTCCTGGAGTTGCTCATCTTCCAATTCCAATTGTTTTGCCAAGGCTTGCTGCTGGCTCAATTTGCCTTTCTCCAACCTGCGGTCCAGTTTGTTACCCATCCTGGATAACAACCGTTCAGTCTCTTCCTTGGATAATTTTTTAATCCTGGCCAGATAGTCCGGCTTGTCTGACTTCGTCATTATTGATTTCCTCCCGTGTCTTAAAAATCTGAATTTGCGTTCTGTTCAGACTAACTTTTTTGAAAATTTTGTGCAATTGAAATATTGCCCTGCCCGGGGAATTGCTAGGTGCCCTGCTTGCCCAGCCCGTACCAGTGTTGCGTGCCATTGGCAATCTTCACCACCAGCAACATCACCGGCACCTCGACCAGCACCCCGACCACAGTGGCAAGTGCCGCGCCCGACTGAAATCCGTACAGACTGATGGCAGTGGCCACCGCCAGTTCGAAGAAGTTGCTCGCGCCGATCAGCGCCGAGGGCGCGGCGACACAGTGCACCACACCCAGCCTGCGGTTCAGGCCATAGGCCAACGCCGCATTGAACAATACCTGGATAAGGATCGGCACGGCCAGCATCGCGATCACCAGCGGTTGCCTGACGATGGCATTGCCCTGCAGCGCAAACAGCAACACCAGGGTCAGCAGCAGCGCGCCCATCGACAAGGGAGCGATGATTTCCATCGCCCGCTTGAACGCAGCCGCCCCTTTCGCCAACAACCGGCGACGCAACAATTGGGCGATGATGACCGGGATCACGATATAGAACACCACCGAGACGAACAGCGTATCCCACGGCACGGTGATGCTGGCGATGCCAAGCAGCAATGCCACCAGCGGAGCGAATGCAAAGATCATGATGGTGTCGTTGAGCGCCACCTGCGACAGCGTGAAATACGGATCGCCTTTCACCAGATTACTCCACACGAACACCATCGCGGTGCAGGGCGCGGCCGCCAGCAATATCAGCCCGGCAATATAGCTGTCCAATTGCTCCGCCGGCAGATAGGCTGCAAACACATGGCGGATGAACAGCCAGCCGAGGAATGCCATCGAGAAGGGTTTAACGCCCCAGTTGATGAACAGCGTGACACCGATGCCGCGACTGTGTTTCCTGACCTGGTGCAGTGCACCAAAGTCGACCTTCAGCAACATCGGAATAATCATCACCCATACCAGCACGCCGACCGGCATATTGACCCTGGCGATCTCCAGACTGGCGATGGCATGGAACACGTCCGGCAAAAATTGGCCCAGCAGCACGCCGATGATGATGCACAACGCGACCCACAGGGTCAGATAACGCTCAAACAGGTTCATGTGCCTAATCCTTGATACGGCCGATCTCGGCGAGTTTTTCTTTCAGGGTGAGCTTGTCCAGTTTGTCGATCGGCAAACTCATGAACAACTGGATACGCCGCGCCAATTGCTCGGCAGTTTTCTTGAATGCCGCACGCCGCGTTTCGTCGCCCTGCACATGGGCCGGATCGGGGATACCCCAATGTGCCGTGGCAGGCCTGCCCAACCAAAGCGGACAGGCTTCTCCGGCCGCGTTGTCGCACACGGTGAAGATAAAATCGAATTCCGGAGCGCCGGGCACGGCAAATTCGTCCCAGCTCTTGCTGCGCAGCCCCGCGACACTGTGCCCTTGCGCTTGCAACCATTCCAGCGCGCCCGGATTCACTTTTCCGGCAGGCTTGCTGCCCGCACTGTAGGCCTTGAATTTTCCCTTGCCCAGTGTATTAAATAGCACTTCGCCCAATATGCTGCGGGCGGAATTGCCGGTACATAACACCAGCACTTTGTAGGTTTTTCCCTGCTGCATTTCATTCTCCTGTTGATAATTACGTATGGTCGGACAAGGCACATTCTCGGGCGGAAATTTCAATCTGAATGGTGACATGCTCAATGGCGAAGTCACGGTGTAATTCCTCCGCCACGAGGTTAAGGAAATCATCTCCGGGATGCCCGTTAGACATAACCAGATGCACAGTCAGTGCAGTTTCGGACGTGCTCATCGCCCACACATGCAGGTCATGCATATCGCTGACGCCGGGCAGCGCAGAGAGATAATTTTTAACACTGCGCAGATCGACCGACCCGGGCACGCCATCCATTGAAAGATGCACGGACTGGCGCAGCAAATCCCAGGTGCCGAACAGGATCACCACAGCTATCACCAGACTGATGGACGGGTCCAGCCATGTCCATCCGGTCCATATAAACAATGCGCCGGCGATGACCACGCCCAGTGAAACCAGCGCATCAGCCGCCATATGCAGGAAAGCGCCGCGCAGATTGAGGTCATCCCTGTTTCCCGACATGAACAACCATGCGGTGACGCCATTGATGACGACACCCACGGCGGCAACCAGCATGACGGTGGTTCCCTGGATCGGAACCGGGTGCGAAAAGCGGAAGATGGCCTCCCACACGATGCCACCCATCGCGACGAGCAAGATCAGCGCATTAAACAACGCCGCCAGTATCGTCGCGCGACCCCAGCCATAGGTATGTTTCTGATTCGGGTGTAGCCGCGCCAGATAAAAACCGCCCCATGCCATCAGTAAACCCAGCACATCGCTCAGGTTGTGTCCTGCATCCGAGAGCAGCGCAAGCGAATCTGCACGCCAACCGTAGAAGGCTTCGACCAATACGAACGCAACATTCAGCGCAATCCCGATAACAAAAGCGCGGTTATAGCTTGCGGCATGGACATGCGAGTGATGTGTGTTCATCGTTTAACTCAATGTGAAAGAAGTTGCCACCAGCGCCTGCGGTTACCGGGCGTCGGGATGTCACTCGCTATGATTGCCGGCCGGGTGATACTGAGTATCCAGCCGGGCGGAGTGGGTGTGGCGTTATGGCTGCAGGAAGTGCCCAGGGTGTTGGGATCATAGACCTTGATCAACGTGGGTGCTTCCACATTATCGACATAGACGATACCGCAGTAATGATAGTCGTGGTCATGCCGCAGCAACGTGTTCAGCGCAGCGATGCGCACGGCGAGCTCGTCACCGCTCAGCGATCTTTCCGGCAGCTCCTCGCCCACCTGGTAGAAGAACCATGGGCCGGATTTGACGCGCACCCACAACTCATCCAGCTGCTGCCATTGCAGGATGCCGGAGAAGGTTCCCCTGAGGCGCGCATGAAACGCGTCTGCTGCCGAGCTATCCATTGCGGTTACAGCCAGCCCGCGATCTTGTCGCGACCGGGGACACCGCCCGCATGCACCACCTTGCCGTCCACCACCACACCGGGTGTGGACATCACGCCGTAGCCCATGATGGCCTGGATGTCCTCGATCTTTTCCAGCTGGATTTCAATGCCCTTTGCCTTGGCGGCTTCTTCGATCAGTTTCAGCGTGGTCTTGCAGTTGGCACAACCCGTGCCGAGGACTTTGATGTTTTTCATTTTGCTCTCTCCTTGTTGATCAGCAGCAGGATTTGCCGTCCCTGGTCGGCGTGCAGCACTTGCTCTTGTCATAGCCGAACCGGCCCAGAATCTTCACCAGCGGGCAGAAACCGGTGAAGCCCATCTGGAACAGGTTGAAGCCGACGAACAGGGTCAGCCACAGCCAACTCACACGCGACAGATCGACCTGCCCCATCCAGTGCGCCAGTCCCAGACTCAGCATGATCATGAAACCCGCAAATATACTGACGATGCGATTCACTTCCATTTTGTCACTCCTTTTTCCAACTGCGCGCCACCGGGTTCCGGGCGGCGCAAACGGATATTCAAACCAGATTTTTCAACCACGCTTCAATTTCCTCCGTGCGCGGCAGGCCATTGAAAATCACCACACCTTCATGCAATACGGCGGGGGTTTGCAGATACGGGATGCCCAAAGCATCTGTGCCCTTGCGTATCTCCATATCCAGCCGGATGCCCAGACCCGCCGCCGCGCATGACATTCTTTTTTCCAGTCGCAACAGCGGCTCCCCGGATCCCGCCAGCACAATGCTGATCTCCTGTGCATTCGCCGGCAGTGGGGTGCAGGATGACACGCTCACACCACCGCATTGAACACATAACCCACCAGCATGATGCCGGTCGCCACCACCGCGATGAAGGTGGCGATCAAGCGGGGCTTGAGCACCTTGCGCAGTATCACCATCTCCGGCAAGGACAGCGCTATCACGCTCATCATGAAGGCCAGCACGGTACCCAGCGATGCACCTTTGGCGAGCAGCGCTTCGACGATGGGGATGATGCCCGCAGCATTGGTGTACATTGGTACACCCATTAACACCGAAGCCGGCACCGACCACCAGGGTGCATCTTTGCCCATCAGCCCCGCCATGTAATCCTGCGGCACATAACCGTGGATAACGGCGCCGATGGCGATACCTGCCAGCACATAAGGCCACACCTTGCCGACGATCTCGCGCACGGAAGAGAATCCCGCATTTATACGGTCTGTCAGCTTGAGCGTATCCCCTGCTACGGCTGCGCTGACCTGTGGCATGTTGCGCACCCAGTCTTCCAGATGCGCTTCCATCCTGAGACGGCCGATGATGTATCCGGATACGATAGCGATGGACAGGCCCAGGACCAGATACAAGGCGGCGATCTTCCAGCCAAACAGGGCGAAAAGCAGTGCAAGTGCGATTTCGTTGACCATGGGTGCGGAAATCAGAAAGGAAAAGGTTATGCCCAGCGGCACACCCGCCTGCACGAAACCGATGAACAACGGCACCGCGGAACAGGAACAGAACGGCGTGACTATGCCGAGCAGCGCAGCCATGATGTTGCCGACACCTTCATTGCGTCCAGTAAGCAGGGCACGTGTCCGCTCCGGGGTGAAGTAGGAATTGACCATACCCATCACCATCACTATACCGGTCAACAGCAGCAGCACCTTGGGCGTGTCATACAGGAAGAATTGCAATGCATCATAGGCATGACTGCCCGGCTCAAGCTGCAGCGCATTCACCAGAATGTGCGAAAGCGGCTCCAGTATCATGTAGATACCGAACCAGATGACGGCAGCAATCATCAGGAATGAGCGCGGCTGTCGGTTCAAAATGGCATTCATGCGAATTCCTTATAATTTCCCGAACAGTTACCTTGCAGGTTTGCAGGCATCAGGATCGCCGCCGCAGCAGTTTTCCGTCAGGTAGGCCAGCATGTCATTCATCACGGTGTAATTCGCGGCGTAATAAATGAAGCGCCCTTCCTGCCTGCTCTCGATCAACCCCGCATGGCTTAGCGTCCTGAAGTGGAACGACAGCGTCGCAGGGGACACCTTGAGTTTCCCGGACACCTGTCCGGCTGCCATCCCGTCCGGCCCGCAGGTAACCAACAGCCTGTACAACGCAAGTCGCGTGGGTTGCGCCAGGGCCGACAAAGCCTTCACCACTTGTGCGGGTTTCATCATCTTATATTTCCATTGTTAAACAATTATCAAAATAACAAACTCGATTAGAACACAAATTCTGCAACTAGGCGAGCCGCTGATCGATGCTTTTGCCGGCGCATCAAAATGCCGGGGCATACGGCCCCGCACGGGTAACAAAACTGTCACAGAAGCCGGTTAGCATGCTGGGTTCTATCAAGCCTGCATGAATACGGAGTTCCAAGATGGCCTTCGGCGAACACAGCTCAAAACAATATGACCTGGAACTTGAATCGGTGCGTGAGCGCGTACTGATGATGGGCGAACTGGTTGAAGAACAGGTCAGGCGCTCCATCGATGCGCTGATCAAGGGCGATACACGGTTAATGGATGCCGTCATCTCCGATGACCACCGCGTAAACGCTCTTGAAGTGGAGATAGATGAAAGTTGCACCCGGATCATCGCGCGCCGTCAGCCAACCGCAGTCGACTTGCGCATGGTGATCATGGTGATCAAGACGATAACCGATCTGGAGCGCATCGGTGATGAGGCAAAAAAGATCGCGATCTCGGCAAAACACCTTTCGCACAAAAGCAATCTCAGCGCACCGCGTTTCAAAAAGATAAAGCACGTTTCGAATCTGACGTTGGATATGCTGCACAAGTCACTGGAAGCTTTTGCCAATATGGATACGTCTTCCGTCGTGGAAGTGGTGCGTCAGGATGAACAGGTGGACGAGGAGTTCCGCATGATCATTCGTTACCTGATCACCTACATGATCGAGGATCCGCGCACCATTTCCAGCGCTTTGCAGATCCTGCTTGCCGCCAAGGCCATCGAACGGATCGGCGATCATGCCAAGAATATGTCCGAATACGTGGTTTACATGGTCAAAGGGCGCGATGTGCGGCATATCACCGCAGATGAGATCGAACGGGAAATATTGGAATAAATCCGGGTTCTTTACGTTGACAATATTCTGGTTAATATCAATTGATTAAATAGGTAACACAATAGCTAGTCCACTATTCCTGATTATTGTGACCGACTGTAATAATCCTGTAATAAAACCGCCATAACATGCAATCCGCAACGAAGCATTGTTGTTTTATTGGCAACCAAAAATAGCAGCAAGCAACACACTCAACCCAAATGGAGACATTCATGAACAACAAACTGAAGCAACTCATCATCGGCATCACAGCTGCCACTGCGGTGGCGTATGCCGGCGCAAGTCTGGCCGGCGACATCACCGGCGCGGGCGCGACCTTTCCTTACCCGATCTATGCCAAGTGGGCTGATGCTTACAAGACCAAGACCGGCATTGGCATGAACTACCAATCCATCGGCTCCGGTGGCGGCATCAAACAAATCGAAGCCAATACTGTTGACTTCGGCGCATCCGACATGCCCCTCAAGCCGGAAGATCTGGAAAAGAACGGCCTGATGCAGTTCCCAACAGTGGTCGGCGGCGTGGTTCCGGTCATCAATGTGGAAGGTATCAGTGCCGGCGCCCTGAAACTGGACGGCCCTACATTGGCTGACATCTATCTGGGCAAGATCACCAAGTGGAATGACCCGGCAATCGCCGCGCTGAACAAAGGTCTCAATTTGCCCGGTGACGATATCACTGTGGTACATCGTTCGGATGGCTCGGGTACCAGCTTCATTTTCACCCACTATCTGTCCCAGGTCAGCCCGGAATGGAACTCCAGCGTTGGTGAAGGTACTGCGGTTTCCTGGAAAGCCGGCACCGGCGGCAAGGGTAACGAGGGTGTAGCTTCATACGTACAACGCATCAAGGGCTCGATCGGCTACGTGGAATATGCTTACGCGTTGCAAAACAAAATGTCCCACGTGCAATTGAAGAATCATGACGGCAACTTCGTCCAGCCTGAAAGCAGCGCATTCCAGGCCGCTGCAGCGGGTGCAGAATGGTCCAAGGCGCCAGGCTTGTATCTGTTGCTGACCGACGCAGCCGGTAAAGACAGCTGGCCTATCGCCGGCGCGACCTTCATCCTGATGCACAAGACACAAGAGAAGCCGGCAACCGCCAAGGATGTGTTGCAGTTCTTTGACTGGGCCTACGCAAATGGCGACAAGATGGCATCCGACCTGGACTATGTTCCGCTTCCGGACAGCTTGGTGAAATTGATCCATTCCGCATGGAAAAAAGAGATCAAGACCGCTTCCGGCAAGGCTGTATGGTAATAAGCTGACGGGGAGTGGCTGACACAGCACACCATTAGGCTATAATCGCGGGGGCGCTTGCCCCCGTTATTTTTTTGACAATAAGCACATAAAATCATGCCGATGTTCACCCTCGAAGCGCGCCTTAAGCGACAAGCGATGTTGGATCTGCTGTTCCGCAGCCTGACGCGTATTGCCGCCTTTAGTGTGTTGGCGCTGCTGGTGGCGATCATAGGCTCGCTGGTCATGGGCAGCATGCCCGCGATCCATGAATTCGGCTTCGGTTTCCTGACCAGCTCGGACTGGGATCCGGTCAACGATAAATTCGGTGCCTTCATTCCCATCTTCGGCACACTGGTCACTTCGGGTATCGCCCTGTTTATCGGGATACCGGTCAGTTTCGGCATCGCCGTCTTCCTGACCGAACTTTCACCGCGCATTCTGCGCCGTCCGCTCGGCATCGCGATCGAGCTGCTGGCGGGCATCCCCAGCATCATCTACGGCATGTGGGGGCTGTTCGTGTTCGCACCGCTGTTTGCCGACCATGTCGAACCGTGGATCAAGCACCATATCGGCATCCTGCCTTACATCGGCCCGTTCTTCTCCGGCCCGCCGATGGGCATCGGCATGCTGACTGCCGGCATCATCCTGGCAATCATGGTCATCCCGTTCATCGCATCGGTGATGCGCGATGTGTTCGATGTGGTACCCGCCATGCTCAAGGAATCCGCCTACGCCGTCGGCGCTACGACCTGGGAAGTGATGTGGAACATCGTGCTGCCTTATACCAAGGTCGGCGTGGCGGGCGGCATCATGCTGGGGCTGGGCCGTGCGCTGGGCGAAACCATGGCAGTCACTTTCGTGATCGGCAATGCCCACGAGATCAGCAAATCGCTGCTGATGCCGGGCAACAGCATCTCCTCGGCTCTGGCCAACGAATTCAACGAGGCGGTCGGCGAGCTATACACTTCCTCGCTGATCGAGCTCGGCCTGATCCTGTTCTTCATCACCTTTGTGGTGCTGGCGATTGCTCGCTACATGCTTTACAAGCTGGGACAACTTGAAGGAAAGGCTTCGTGAACATCATGCTGGATCTATACAAACGCCGCCGCATCATCAACGCGATCGGGCTGACCGTCTCGGTGCTGGCCATGCTGTTCGGCCTGTTCTGGCTATGCTGGATATTGCTGACGCTGTTAAAGCTGGGACTCCCCTCACTCACCCCGCTGGTGTTCACGCAGATGACTCCGCCACCGGGCAGCTCGGGCGGTCTTCTGAACGCCATCGCCGGCAGTCTGATGATGACCCTGGTCGGCACCCTGATCGGCACACCGGTCGGTATTCTGGCCGGTACCTACCTGGCCGAATTCGGCCAGCGCGGCTGGATGGCGCCGATCACCCGCTTCATCAACGACATTCTGCTTTCCGCGCCCTCCATCGTGATCGGCCTGTTCGTCTATGAGATGTATGTGATCAGGGTCAGCCACTTTTCCGGCTGGGCTGGCGCATTCGCCCTGTCCATACTGGTGATCCCGATCGTCATCCGCACCACCGAGAACATGCTGCGCCTGGTCCCCAGCACACTGCGCGAAGCCGCTGCGGCACTTGGCGCGCCGCAGTGGAAGGTGATCAACTTCGTCACGTTGCGGGCCGCGCGCGCCGGTATCATCACCGGCGTATTGCTGGCCGTGGCGCGCATCAGCGGTGAAACCGCCCCGTTGCTGTTCACCGCGCTCAACAACCAGTTCTGGAACAGCAACATGGACAAGCCGATGGCCAATTTGCCGGTGGTGATCTTCCAGTTCGCCATGAGCCCCTACGCCGATTGGCAAAAGCTTGCCTGGGCGGGCGCACTGTTGATCACCATCAGCGTGTTGACCCTCAATATCGTTGCGCGCGTGATGTTCAGGCAAAGCGCCACCACCCATTAATCCCGGAACTTAACAGGGTAAACCCATGAACATTGAAGCCGTTGCCAATCCGAAGATTATCATCAAGGACCTGAATTTTTATTACGGGAATTACCGCGCGCTCAAGGATATCAACCTGAGTATCGCGGAAAAAATGGTGACCGCTTTCATCGGCCCTTCCGGTTGCGGAAAATCTACCCTGTTGCGCACCTTCAACCGCATGTACCAGCTCTACCCGAAACAAAAAGCCACCGGCGAGATCCTGCTGGACGGCGCGAACATCCTCGATCCGAAACAGGATCTGAACATGTTGCGCGCCAAGATCGGCATGGTGTTCCAGAAGCCCACGCCGTTCCCGATGTCCATCTATGACAACATCGCATTCGGGGTAAAACTTTACGAAAGTCTCAACAAGCATGACATGGAAGCCCGTGTGGAATGGGCGTTGCGCAAGGCTGCACTGTGGACAGAGGTGAAAGACAAACTCAAGCAAAGCGGTACCGGGCTTTCCGGCGGTCAGCAACAGCGGCTGTGTATCGCCCGCGCCATCGCGGTCAAGCCACAGATCCTGCTGCTGGACGAACCCACCTCCGCTCTGGACCCGATCTCCACCGCACACATTGAAAAACTGATCGACGAATTGAAGGAAGACTTCACCATCGTGATCGTCACCCACAATATGCAACAGGCGGCGCGCATCTCCGACTATACCGCCTACATGTATCTCGGAGACCTGATCGAACTGGGGGACACCAGTTCGGTATTCACCAATCCGAAACGCAAAGAGACAGAGGACTACATCACCGGTCGCTTCGGTTAAAACCCCTGTCGGTGCTTGTGAAAACCGGGCCGAATCCGCCGAGTGGCAATTTATCCTGTTGTTTAAATTTAATTTTTTTACAGTACTGCCCCAGATTCAAACTGGCTTAATATCTTGTTACAAATCACCGGTCTAAATTTGCAATGCAGCGGAACTATCCCGGGATATGCCTATCTGACCTTACGTTAGCGAAAGCTATCTCACGTTTCTCCTCCCTGAGCGTGACGTCTTAACTTACCCCCTTTGTTAAGACATTTTGCCCCTGACCCGTGTGGTTCAGGGGCATTTTTTTGCCCGATTGTAAAACCCCGTCGCCGATTTGGCATTACTGTTGTTCGGTCATCTCCGGGCGACCAAATCCGGCAGGTAATTGAATAATTCTTCAATCATCGTTAGATAAGCGCAGCACTAAGCGGTAAAATCTCCCTGTTGGCATCATGGCACGGGCTTTACGTTCCCCGTTCGGTGCCCATGCAGGCCAAGCATGCCAGGCAGATGGCTCGATTCAACATCAAACCTTTTCATTCAACAGAATACAACCGGTCCAGATAACAGCATGTCGACGACAAAATATCGTTTGCCCAGGCGGGTTGTCCAGATTGCCACCCTCCTGATGATTTCGCTGATCCCGGCCCTCGGGATATTTCAGATCGATCTGGCATCGGCGAGCTTCCATGTGCTTGATCACCAGATATGGTGGTCGAATTCCGCCTTCATCTTCGGAATGGCGATCGTACTCACCACCGTTCCTATCGTCACTTACATGACGATAGGCGCGGTCTGGTGCGGATGGGCCTGTCCGCAGAATCTGCTCTCGGAATGGGCAAACAAACTCACCTACAAATTTCTGGGCAAGCGCGCCGACGTGCGTGTGGATGGCAAGGGCATGGTCGTTGCAGCCGCCAAGAACAGGGCGGCCAACTGGTTGATCCTCGGAACGATCTTTCTGCTCGCCTCCCTGATACTTGCGCTCGTGCCGATACTGCTGTTCCTGCCGCGCGGTGATGTATGGGATTTCATCACCTTCAACGCCAGCCAGAAGGTCTCCGACACCGTCAGCTATCTTTATTTCTTCATGGTGTTCCTGATCTTCATCGACATCGCATTTGTCCGTTATTTCTTCTGTGACTACGCCTGCTTCTATCGTATCGGGCACATGCTGTTCAAGACCCGGGATGCACTGCATGTCACCTACGATGCATCGCGTTCGGCGGATTGTGCCAAGTGCAACTATTGCGCGACCACCTGTATCACCGCCATCGAGCCGACCGAAATTAAAATAGAAGACCCGTGCATCGGTTGCGGCGAATGTATCGATGCCTGCGATCAAATCCATGAAATATCCGGAACCGCAGGATTACTGCGCTTCGAGACCGGAAAAAAAGGCAGCGATACGACCTGGAAACAAAAACTCGGGGAAATGTTCTCGCGACTCAACTGGATGATCGGCGCGATCTTCATTTCCGGATGGGTCATGATGGCATGGGGAATCGCGATGCGGGAACCGGTCCGCACCCCAATGTCGCCTGCCGAGTTGCAGAATATCCAGCGGGTTACGCGCGCCTGCAACAGCCAGTGCGCCAGCGAGATCGCTTCGTGCAAAGACGCCAACGTGGCAGGCTGTTATCGCGCGTCAGCCTGCAAATGCGATTGCAGTATGCAACAGGACCCGAACAACCCCGCCATTGGCGCATGGCGGCAGTGCGTGAAAAAATATACCGAACTGGCCGGCAAACTCGGCTCGCAAGACACGGATCGGTGAGGTTCATGCCCGGATCATCTTGCATGCTTTCCCGCCGGGGGGTGTTCCTGCCATGATCTTTCCACTCGATCGCATTGCACGCGGATTGCAGGTTCTTCTCGGCAAGACCGCAAAAGAGCCTGCGGATGGTTTGCAGGAAGCCCACCACCGCAGTCAGCTGCACGATGTGCAACGGCGCATCGGCATCTATTTGCAAGCCTTATGGGGCAGTGATTTTGTCATCAAGCCCAGCGAAGGTATGCTCGATAAGTGCAAAAACAGCCGGCCTTTCATCAGGGATATCTTCATCCATCTGCCCGATACTTTTTACGGCTTGATCCTGGATGGCGAGACGCGATTCACCGGCCTGGACGTCTATCGTGCAGCGGCCACACATGCCTCGGCACACATCATTTTCTCGAAACAGGACTTTCCCGAAAAACTGACCGACAAGTGGCAACGCGCGGTGATCGGCGCGATCGAGGACGCGCGGGTGGAAGCCTTGACGATACGCAAATTCCCCGGCCTCAGGCAGCTGTGGGCCGTGCAGCATACCGCCACCCCTGTGCAAGCCCGGAGCGCCGGCGATTTTCTCAACCGTCTGTCGCGCGCGTTACTGGATGCAAATTACCAGGATGACGACCCGTGGATCGAACAGGGCCGTTCACTGTTCAATGCGGCGCAGGATCTCGAAGCGGACTACTTCTCGACAGACATTGGCCAGACGCTTGCGCATGCGTTCAACAGCAAGAATATCAAAACTGCCGGCTTCGCTGACCAACCCGGCGCATCCTACCGTGACGACAACCGTTATTTATGGACACCGGCAACAGTGCATTCCGACGAGGATCAGGAGCCGCTGATCGACGTCCCCATGTTGAAGTTACTCACGAATGAAAACGTGGTGACCGACACTGAACAAGATACAAAACAGCCCCGATTGCAATTGAACATCCGCAGCGCACCCGCTTCGGACACCTATATCTATCCGGAATGGGATTACCGCACCGAGGTCAACACCCCGTTCTGGGTAACGCTGCGCGAAAGGCCCCCGCACGACGGCGGGCTGGACATCATCGGGAACATCACCATGCAGAACAAGCACCTCATCACGCGCATGAAGAATCTGCTGCTGGCCATTCAATACCGGGGCGTGCGCCGCATCCGGAAACAACAGGAGGGCGACGAGATCGATATCAATGCGGCGATACGCGCGATGACCGATATCAGGATGGGTATATTGCCGGATGGCAGGATCATGATGAGTTCGTTGCGCAAGATGCGCGATATTTCGGTGCTGGTCCTGCTCGACCTTTCCAGTTCGGCGAATCAACGCGTCCCCGGGCAGGACCATACCGTGTTGCAACTCACCCGCAACGTCTGCGTGCTGTTTGCAGAAGCGATCGAAGCCGTCGGGGATCCGCTGGCCATCCACGGTTTCAATTCGAGGGGACGAACTGATGTCGATTATTACCGGCTGAAGGATTTCGACCAGCCCTATGACGATGCGCCGAAAGCCAGGATCGCCGGAATGTTCGCCGAGCGTTCAACCCGCATGGGAGCAGCGATCCGCCATGCCACCCATCACATCAATGAACAGAGCTCGGGCAAGAAACTGCTGATGATCATCACCGACGGAGCGCCATCAGACGTTGACGAGCCGGACCGCCATTACCTGCGCCATGACGCAAAGCATGCGGCCATTGATGCCCGGCAAATCGGGATACACACATACTGTATTTGCCTCGACCCCAAGGCCGACGATTATGTCTCCAGGATATTCGGCGCGCGAAACTACATGATTATGGATCACGTCAGATCCCTGCCCGAACGGATGCTGCATATCTATGCGGCGCTGACGTTATAGATATTCCTACCGTGTATTTGCAGGGTAATATTATTCGTACAAAATGGAATCTCTTGAACTTGTTTTCTGCAAAGTATTTCAGGCAGCCGTCAACCACAGCGGGAACATAGATTGTGGTGCACCCCCGCCTGAACTCGTCGAGTGTGGAGTCGTTACCCGGGCCGGGGCGACAGGGCCGATGCGATGACATCGCTTCCACCACGTCGGCTACGCACGCCGAATGCCAGATTCACTGACATCTCTTCCAGCAATGCGATCTCTTCCGCATTGAAGGCATCGACATCACCCGAGTAGATGGTCAACACGCCAAACACATTTTTATTATCGATGAGCGGCAAGCTGATACTGGAGGCATAGCCATGTTCGGCAGCGTCGGGGCGCCACAAGGACATGCGTTCATCCTTCAGAAAATCTTGCGCGATCTGCGTCTGCCCCGTGCGCGCAGCCATCCCGGAAGGACCCCCACCGCGCTCATTATCCGCCCAAACGATCGCTGCACTTTCCAGGTAACCCTCATCAAGACCATCCTTTGCAACGACCCGGATGGTTTTGGCCTTATCCTGTTCAAGATACCCCACCCAGGCCATCCGGTAACCGCCCTGACTAACGATGGCCCGGCATACGCTTGATAACAATCCCTGTTCATCCGTGGCATACACCAGACAGTGATTCACTTTGCTGAGCACGCCAAGGGCACGGTTGGTTCGTTTCAAATCAAATTCGGCCTGCTGCAGTTGTTCCAGCTTGCGTTCAAGTTTGTGCACCAGAACCTGGTTGTATTCCCTGAGCAGCTCTGTTTCCGGCAACGGGGTTTCCCATCGCGCAGCCAGTTTCCCGGCCTTGCGGGCGGTGATGACCTGATTTAGCTGCACGAGCAGGTAGTCCATCCCGGTTGGTTTGGCGATGAAGGCATCTGCACCGAGGTCAAAGGCGAATTTCTTGTCTTCGCGGTCGGTATAGGTGGCGGTGTAAAACACCACCGGAATGTTACTGAGCCGAACATCCGCCTTCCATGCCCGGCACAAGGCGTAACCGTCCATCACCGGCATCATGATGTCGGTAATGAGAATGCCGGGCGGGTCGGCCCGGCCCATTTGCAGCGCTTCCTGGCCATTACAGGCTGTGGCAACCGTGTATCCGGACGCCTCCAGCCCTTCACGCAAGATCATGCGTGCATCTTCCTGGTCGTCCACGATGAGTACTTTCATGATGCCCTCCAAGGAGTGGGACGATTCATGCCAATCCCCCGATGATGTCACGAATCTGCTGCACCACCCGGCTGGCTTCGATGGGTTTTTCAATATAGCCGCTGCAACCGGCGGACAGCAGCGCATCACGGTCGCCGAGCATGGCATATGAAGTCATGGCGATGATGGGGATGGTGCCATCGCCTTTGAAAGCACGGATGCGCCGGGCCACCTCCAACCCCTCGATATCAGGCAACTGGATGTCGAGGATGATGAAGCCGGGTAAATGTTCGATCGCCAGGGCGACACCCTGCTCGCCACGCGCCGCCTTGAGCACCTGATAGCCGGCATTCTCCAGAATGAAGGAAATCAACGCCATATTGTCGTCATTGTCCTCGATGATCAGGACTGTCTTTTTCATACCTTGCCTCCCTTATCCTTGATGCAACGCGGCAAGTGCAGCGTGAAGCAACTGCCCTCGCCGGACTGACTGTCAACGGTGATCGAGCCGCCCAGCAGTTCGGTCACCAGCTTTTTGGTCAGGTACAGACCCAGTCCCGTGCCACCGGCTTTGATCGACAGTTCGGAATCGATACGCTCGAACGGTTGGAACAGCCGTGTCTGCTCTTCCCTGGAGAGACCGATGCCGCTATCCTGCACCGCGATATCCACGGTTTCATCCTTCAATTGCGCGGAAACACGAACGCTGCCGGTTTTGGAATATTTTATCGCGTTGCTGACCAGATTGAGCATGCACTGCATCAGACGCTGCCGATCGGTATGCATCACGATACCCTTGCCGGACTGCGCCAGGATCAGGCCGAGTTCTTTCCTGACGGCTATAACCCGGTTGGCTTGCACGACCTCGTCCAGCAGTTCCTGCAAGTCGAAGTCCGACGGCATTATCGCGATCTTGTTGGCTTCCACCTTGGACAGGTCGATGATGTCGGAGATCAGCAACAGCAAGTGCTTGCCTGAGCTGTACACACGCTGCAACTGGTCTCGCTGCATTTCATTGATCTCGCCTGAGTGTCCATGCAGGATCAGGTCGGTAAACCCCAGGATAGAATTCATCGGCGTGCGCAACTCGTGTGACATCGAGGCAATGAACATGCTCTTGAGACGATCCAAATCCTTGAGCCTGGCATTCGCATCGGCCAACTCGTGGGTACGCGCATCGACCAGATCTTCCAGATGTTCGCGGTGCAACTGCAATTCCCGCTCGATCTGTTTGCGCTCGACCATATTCTCGTGGTTGTCCAGTGCGAAACTGATGTCACTGGCCATTTCGACCAGGAGCTCCCGCATCGGCTCATCGAATGCGTTGACTTCGCCGCTATACAGGCCGATACAGCCCACTATGGCGCCTTTGCGATACAGGGGTAGCGAGGCCGATGCACCCCAGTTGTATTTTGCGGCGCGTTCCTGCCAGGGGGCTGTTGCGGGGTCGTGCTGGAAATCCTGTGTCCAGAAAGGCCTGCCTTCGCGGATGGATGTCGCGGTCGGCCCGCCTACAGTTGGTGAATCGGGATCGAGCGAGATATCGATGCCATCCAGGTACTCGGTGCCGGTTCCGTAACAAGCCACCGGCCTGACCGATCTTCCCGCCGCATCGACCATGCCTACCCATGCCATTTTCATGCCGCCCAATTTGACTGCATTGCGGCAGATGATCGGCAACAGTTCCGCCTCGCTGCTGTTGCGCATGATCGCATGATTGCTTTCTCCAAGCGCGGCATAAAGCTGGGTCAATTGCTGCAGCTTGGCCTGGGCAAGCTTGCGTTCGGAGATGTCTTCAATGGTTGCCAGCACGTATTCGACGGATCGATCCTGCCTGCGCAGGCAGGACACGATCAGGAATGCGTGGATGATGCCGCCATTCTTGTGGATGAATCTTTTTTCAATCGAATAGTAATCGATCTCTCCCGCAACCAACTGTCTGAACCGGACCAGTTCCGGTTCCAGGTCGTCCGGATGGGTCATCTCCGCCCAGGACATGCCGGCAAATTCATCCCTGCTGTACCCGAACATCTCGCACAGGCGGGGATTCACGTTCAACCAACCCATTTCGAGCGACGTGATGGCCATGCCGGTATGGCCCAATTCAAAGAAATTGTGGAAACGCTGCTCGCTCTGGCGCAGGTCCATAATAGTTGTCGACAGTTCACGGGCGCGCTCGTG
>JBBQNH010000016.1:0-35038 GCA_038329705.1 Burkholderiales bacterium
GTGCACCGTGCTGCCATGCAGTTTGCATATCTGCATGAGTCAAACCGCCCAGCGCATACACCGGTATGGATGAACCCGCCGCGATCGACAAAAATTTCTCCCAGCCCAGATGCGGCGCACCCGGATGCGATTGCGTCGCCAACACCGGGCTAAGCAACGCGAAATCACAACCCAGTTCTTCGGCGCGGCGCAACTCCGCAGCGTTGTGACAGGAAGCCGCACACCACTCCACGTCGGGACGCTCGTCCAATTCAGCCAACTGCGCGCCGGTCAATTGCACCCCGTCCGCACCGATCTCATGCGCCAGTTTGATGTCGGCATTGATGATCAGCGCCGCATCGTGTTGCCGCAGCAGTGGCAGCATCTTCTGCGCCAGTCCGCGCAATGCTTCACGCGAATACTCTTTCTCGCGCAACTGCACCAGCCGCAATCCGTTTTGTAACGCGACCTCCAGTCGCCGCAAGAATTCCTGTTCGCCCAGCTCGGCCACATTGCTGATCGCATACAGATCAGGCAAAGACAGCGAGCGCAGGATGGGCCCGTTGGCGGGCAGCAAGGGTGCAACCGAGACTTGTTCCCTCTCCTCTTCCGGGGAGAGGGTTAGGGAGAGGGGCGACTGCCAGGAGAACTGCTGCCCCTCGCGCGGAAGCAACTCGCCGCCCCATGCCGTGACGCGGAAGAAATGCAGTCGCACCGTCGCATGCGGGTAGGTGTACACGCGCGTCAGCCACGGATAGGCGGTTTGAACTTCTATACCCAGCTCCTCGCGCAGCTCGCGTACCAGCGCATGATGAGGTGTCTCGCCCGGTTCGATCTTGCCGCCGGGGAATTCCCAATAGCCGGCCCAGATTTTTCCTTCTGGACGTTGGGCTAACAGAAATGTGCCGTCGGGTTTCTGCAACACGGCGGCGGCGACTTCGACGATTTTTGTTTTTTCTATGGGATCGTTCAACGGTATATCTCTAGGCTTTCAGCATGTAGCATGTAGGTTGGGTTGAGCGTAGCGATACCCAACAATTTCCCGACAATCAAAGTCAACACCGCCGGTGGTAGACCGGCAACTATTCACTTTCTTTTGCTTCGCCAAAAAGAAAGTAACCAAAGAAAAGGCGACCCCGGTTTCCCGCCGCTTCGCGGTTCCCTCCGTTGCTCGACTGGCCAGGCTTCCTCATAAACTCGCACGATCCGCTACGCGGCCACGTGCTCAAACATATTCGTCAGAATTCCCTGACCAGCCTGCGCTACTCGGCGGCGCACAGGGGATGAAAAGCAAAAACCTAAAGCTGATGCCGCGCAAACGCGGCATCATTCTGCGATCTACTTACAACAAACAGTCCATTCCAATTCAAGAGGAATTGTTTTACTTAATGTCCTCTCTCAAATTATCTCACTTCCACTTCACGCACAAAACAAACATCACTAATTACCGAAAGTAGTAGATCAACGTTCTAGGTAACTGACCGACAGATTAGGCATATCAGAAAAAATGTTACAAGCCATTTTGTGTAATCAGATTTGAAATAGATGAGCTCTTAGTGAAATAGGACAAACCAGCGTGGCTTTTCCCCCAAGAGTTTTCCCAGAAATGCCCAGTCATGATTCCCATGATCTCTGGGTTGCCATTAGTCTCTCGAATCACAACACTACCACTCGACCCCCCAAATGAAAATCCTTCAACCAAACAAGTCTCCTGGGTTGCAATTGAGTCATCTTCCTCCGAGTAATCGACGTACGGAAACGAAGCAAGGGTGCAAGATCTCACGATTGGTAGATCGTATTTGGGTGACTTCCTCAATTTGCCAGGGAAACCAACGAAGTAAAGATGGTCCAAGAGTTCGGGATGTCTTTGAAAATATAACTGCGACTCATGAAGCGAGACGAGTTTAAAATTGGGATCAGTCGGAGCCATTTGGGAGTGTGGTTTGATAAATGCAACGTCTGAATTGTCAGATGAAAAAATAGATCAAAATCTTTTAAAACCCAATTTACGACAAAGATATCTCTGCATGGAAGGTTGTCAGTTTGGCTAAATGCCCTTTGCGAAAGAGACATATGCTCGAATTTGTATCCCTTAAATCCGTGAATAGCAGGATCGAGGTTATGGCGGTTTGTAACGAAGACTTGATTTTCTTTTTTTGTAGATAGCCAAAAGCCAGTACCGCTCCCAGATTTGGGCTCGTTGATATCACTCGAAAAGACGGACGTCAGTTTCTGTACGGCTGACAGTAGGACTGACTTTGAAAAAGGAATTGTTTTCAATGTTGCTCCAATGATTTACTTAACTGTGACACCCAACAATTATTGATATTGCAGATTCGTCTGGACATATTTTGATAATACGAACAGAGCAACCAAAACTCATTCTGTCCGATGGTGGGACACAGTGGAAGTTTACTTAATTTCAGCAAAGCGGACATAGTAAGATTTTCAATCACCCAGCAATAAATTCACATTCTGCAAGCCAGCGTAGCATGAGCTACGCTGGCGACAATACATAAGTTTGTGCGCATAGCGCACACAACACCATTTGCTTTTCTCCCCCTGAGCGCCGCCGAGTAGCGGAGGCTGGTCAGGGAATTCTGACGAGTATGTTTGAGCACGTGGACGCGTAGCGGATCGTGCGAGTTTATGAGGAAGCCTGACCAGTCGAGCAACGCAGGGAACGCCGCAGGCGCGGCAAACCGGGGTCGCCTTTTCTTTGGTTACTTTATTTTGGCGAAGCAAAAGAAAGTAACTGATGAAACTACTAGCCATCTGACTAACCCAGCAAACGACGCTGGGTAAGTCATTGGTTATAGCAGCCGGTCTACCACCGGCGAAGTTGATTTTGATTTTGATGTTGGGTAGCTTTGCATAGCCAACTGACTAGGCTGTCACAAGACGCCAGCCAAGTCATTGGTTAACGCGATGAAACCGCTAACCCAACCTACTCTCTATACTTTACCTGCCCAATCCCTCGCAAACTGCCACCCCACCCTGCCACTCCTCGACCCGCGCTGAATACTCCATTGCAAAGCCTCCTGCCGCGCAGCCTCATCAAACTCTGCTGTCACACCGAAATGTTTCAGCCAGTGCGCAACGATATCCAGATATTCATCCTGCGAGAACGGATAGAACGACACCCACAAACCGAAACGTTCGGACAGGGAAATTTTTTCCTCGACGCTTTCCCCCGGATGGATCTCGTCGCCGACATATTTGGTGGCGAGATTGTCCTGCATCGATTCCGGCATCAGATGGCGGCGGTTGGAAGTGGCGTAGATCAGCAGGTTGTCGGAGAATGCCACCAGCGATCCGTCGAGCGCGGCCTTGAGTGCCTGATAACCCGGCTCTTCGGGGTTGAATGACAGGTCGTCGCAATACAGGATGAAACGCTCCGGCCGGCCCGCGACCAGCGCGATGATATGCGGCAGGTCACCCAGCGCCGGCTTGCCGACTTCGATCAGGCGCAAACCTTGTGCTGCATATTCGTTGAGCAACGCCTTGACCAGCGAGGACTTGCCGGTGCCGCGTGATCCGGTGAGCAGCACGTTGTTGGCGGTGCGGCCTTGCACGAACTGGAGTGTGTTTTGTGCGATGAGATGTTTCTGTTTGTCGATGCCGAGCAGGTCGGTCAAGCCGATACGGTGCGGGTGCTGCACTGCAACCAGCCGGCCCTGTTCCCAGCGGAATGCATGGGCGGCAGCCCAATCCGGCGCTCCACCCGTATGTAACCGGGGTAGCGTGCGCTCAAATTTTTCCATCAGCCGTTCGGCGCGGTCGAGAAAGCGGTCGAGTTTGTCCATAGGTAAAAACCTTTCAGCCACAGAGTACACAGAGACTATAGAGGAAAAATAATGCACGCGGCACCAGATTTTTTTCTGTGCTTTCCGTGATCTTTGTGGCTAATTTTCCATCACTGAAAATGAATCAAACTACAATCAGCTTCGGTAGCTTGCGTTGATCTTCACGTAGTCATAAGAAAAATCGCAGGTCCACAGCGTGGCCTCTGCTTTACCACGACCCAGCACCACGCGTATGGTGATGTCGCTCTGCTGCATCACCCGCTGGCCGTCTTCTTCACGATAGCTGGCGGCGCGCCCGCCATTTTCCGCAACCAACACATCATCCAGAAACAATTTTATCGCTGCTACATCCAGATCGGCCACGCCCGCATATCCGATCGCGGCGAGGATACGCCCAAGATTGGGATCGGAGGCAAAGAACGCGGTCTTGACCAGCGGCGAGCGCGCGATCGCGTAGCCGATCTGTTTGCATTCGGCCTCGTCCCTGCCACCTTCGATCTGTACGGTGATGAACTTGGTCGCGCCTTCGCCGTCGCGGACAATCGCCTGCGCCAAATAGATCGCGACCTCGCTGATGGCAGATTGCAGCGCCTTGCCGGCATTGCTGTCGATAGAGGTGACTTCGGGCAATGCTGATTTCCCGGAGGCGATCAGCATCAGCGCGTCGTTGGTGGAAGTGTCGCCGTCCACGGTGATGCAGTTGAACGAACGGTTGGCTGCCTCGCCGACCATCGCCTGCAGCAGCGGTTGCGCGATCGCCGCATCGGTGGCGATGTAACCCAGCATGGTCGCCATGTTCGGATGGATCATGCCGGAACCCTTGGCAATACCGGTGATGGTGATGGCGACCCCGTCTATCGTCACCTGTCTGGAGATCGCTTTTGCGACGATGTCGGTGGTCATGATCGCATTGGCCGCGTCATACCAGTTGTCGGCGCGCATGTTCGCCACGCAAGCCGGCAAACCCGCCGCGATCCTGTCAACCGGCAATGGCTCCATGATCACGCCGGTGGAGAACGGCAATATCTGGTCGGGCTTGCAACCCAGCAAACCGGCCAGCGCAGTGCAACTGGCGCGCGCGTCCTGCATACCCTGTTCGCCGGTGCCGGCATTGGCATTGCCGGTGTTGACCAGCAGTGCCTGTATCCCGTTAGAGCCGGTAACCGCTGCCCGGGCGAGATGGTCGCGCGCGACGGCCACCGGCGCGGCACAGAATCTGTTTTTGGTGAACACCCCGGCGACCCGTGCACCTTGGCACAGTTGAATCACCAGCAGATCCTTGCGCTTCTCGCGCTTGATGTTCGCTTCCGCGATGCCCAAAGTAACACCCGCAACGGGCAACAGCTGTGCCGCAACTGGCGATGTCAGATTGACTGGCATAAATTAATTCCAACATGGCAACAGAAATTGTGACGGGCAGGCTGGCATTGGGGAAGCCCGGAGCACAGGCACCGAAGTGTACTTAAATGTCCACAAGATTGCCGAGCAGCGCGCGACCCCGATAGCAGCCTGCGCATAACTAATGACCTGGTTGGCGTATTTTGCCAATCTGGCAAGTTGGCTGGTTGTTTCATCAGCAGATTCATGCCGCCATGTTCAATAACGGCCGTGGGTACGGTAGATGTAATTGCTCAATTCTGCGGACTGGCTGTTCACGCGCCGCACGATGCCGTGCACATTGCGCACCACACCGCGCATCACTTTGTAGACGATCATCGGGTGGGAGTTGATCAGTTTTTCAAAATCCGCCTTGGCCATGCTCAACACCTTGGTTTTGCCAACCGCATACAGGGTCGCGCTGATGTCGGATGCCGCCCCGCCGACGAAGGTGATGATGCCGGCCAGATCGCCCGGCTTGAGTACATGGAGGATGGTTTCCTCGCGGCCGCTGGCGATCTTCACTTCGATGTCGCCATGCGCCAGTATGTACAGATTGTCCGGTTGCTTGTCCCCCGGCTGGACGATCTTCTCGCCGGATTTGTAATCCTGAACCTCGAACAATCCCTCGATGATGCCGACTTCCGCATCGCTCAGTTCTTCGGTGATCGTCGAGGTGCGCAGCGTATCCCTGATCAATGTCATACGGTATTCCTTCGCGAATTAATTCAGCCTGCCATGACACTGCTTGTATTTCTTGCCCGATCCGCAGGGGCAGGGATCATTGCGTCCCACCTTCTGTTCGTTGCGCACAAACGGCTTGTGTTCTTCTTCGGTTGACTCGTTCGCCCCGGCCTGATCATCATCCGGAGACTGGCCCAGCGCCTCGTCATAGTCGGCATGGTGATACTGCACGTTTGCCGGCGCGGGCTGAGCCTCCACTGTTTCCACATCGGATTCGCTGCGCACCTGCACGGTCATCAACACCTGGGTCACTTCGAGCTTGATGGCATCCAGCATCGCGGAAAACAGTTCGAACGCCTCGCGCTTGTATTCCTGCTTGGGGTTCTTTTGCGCATAACCGCGCAAATGGATGCCCTGGCGCAGATGATCCAGCGCGGACAAATGCTCGCGCCAATGCACGTCCAGGCTTTGCAGCATGATGGCACTCTCGTAATGGTGCATGATCTCGGCGCTCGCCATCTCGACCTTGACCTGGTACAGCTGCTGCGCATGTTCCCTGACGCGCACACGCAGAGCGGCCTCATTGAACTGCTTGTCCTCTTCCAGCCATTTCACCAGCGGCAACCCGAGGCGGAACTCGGCGGCCAATGCCTTTTCCAGCCCGGGCACATCCCATTGCTCTTCCATGGAGTGCAGCGGGATATACATGCTGATGGTGTTTTCCAGCACATCGTCGCGCATCGCCTCGATGGTTTCGGTGATGTCCGCGCTTTCCAGCAATTCGCCGCGCTGCTGGTAGATCACCTTGCGCTGATCATTGGCAACATCGTCGTATTCAAGGATCTGTTTGCGTATGTCGAAGTTGCGCGCCTCGACCTTGCGCTGCGCATTCTCGATCGCGCGCGTCACCCAGCTGTGCTCGATCGCTTCGCCTTCCGGCAGTTTGAACTTGTTCATGATCGCCGTGACGCGGTCCGAAGCGAAAATACGCAGCAGCGGGTCCTCAAGAGACAGGAAGAAGCGGCTCGAACCCTGATCGCCCTGACGGCCGGCACGACCGCGCAACTGGTTGTCCACCCGGCGCGACTCATGGCGCTCGGTACCGATGATGTGCAGGCCGCCGCTGTCCAATACCTGCTGGTGCAACTGCTGCCATTCGGATTTCAACTGGGCGATGCGCTGATCCTTGGTCGCCTGGTCCAGGCTGGCATCCTCACCCACCAGTTCGATCTGTTTCTCGGCATTGCCGCCCAGCACGATGTCGGTTCCGCGTCCCGCCATGTTGGTGGCGATCGTGACCATCTTCGGCCGCCCGGCTTGCGCGATGATCTGCGCTTCACGCTCATGTTGTTTGGCATTCAGCACCTGATGGGGCAACTTGTCGCGATCCAGATATCCCGACAGCAATTCAGAATTCTCGATCGAGGTGGTACCCACCAGCACCGGTTGCCCGCGCGTATAGCAATCCTTGATGTCGTCGATCACCGCGTGATATTTTTCATTGGCGGTAAGGTACACCTTGTCCATCATGTCCTTGCGGATGGTCGGGCGGTTCGGCGGGATGATCACCGTTTCCAGACTGTAGATCTGCTGGAACTCGTAAGCCTCGGTATCCGCAGTGCCGGTCATGCCGGCAAGCTTGGCGTACATACGGAAATAATTCTGGAAAGTGATCGAAGCCAGCGTCTGGTTCTCCTTCTGTATGGTCACACCTTCCTTGGCTTCCACCGCCTGGTGCAGACCATCCGACCAGCGTCTTCCTGTCATCAGCCTGCCGGTGAATTCGTCCACGATGGTCACTTCGCCATCCTGAACCACATAATGCTGGTCGCGGAAGAACAGGTTATGTGCACGCAAAGCCGCATACAGATGGTGGATCAGGGTGATGTTGGCGGTGTCATACAGGCTTCCGCCCTCCGGCAGCAGGCCCGCCTTGGTCAGAATGTCTTCGGCATGCTCGTGGCCGGACTCGGTGAGCAGGATCTGGTTGTTCTTCTCGTCCACGGTATAGTCGCCCGGGCCTTCTTCATCCGGATCCCCGGGCTTGCGCACCAGTTGCGGTACCAGTTTGTCGATGCGCACATAGATATCCACGTTATCTTCGGCCTGGCCGGAAATGATCAGCGGCGTGCGCGCTTCATCGATAAGGATCGAATCCACTTCGTCCACAATGGCGTAATTGAGCCGGCGCTGGAAACGTTCACCGACCTGCGTCGCCATGTTGTCGCGCAGATAATCAAAGCCGAATTCGTTGTTGGTTCCGTAAGTAACATCGGCGGCATAAGCGGTCTTTTTGTCAGCCGGGTCCATCTGCGACATGATCACACCCACCGACAGGCCCAAAAAGCGGTACAACCTGCCCATCCACTCGGCATCGCGACCAGCCAGGTAATCGTTCACGGTAACGACATGGACGCCTTTGCCGGATATGGCATTCAGGTAGACCGGCAGGGTGGCCATCAGGGTCTTGCCTTCGCCGGTGCGCATCTCGGCGATCTTGTTGAAGTGCAGCACCATCCCGCCGATCAGTTGCACATCGTAGTGGCGCATCCCCAACACGCGGGTACTGGCTTCGCGCACCACCGCAAACGCTTCCGGCAACAGTGCATCGAGCGCTTCGCCCTGCTGGAAACGTTGCCTGAAACTGTCGGTTTTCAGGCGCAATGCCTCGTCGCTCAATTTGGCGATATCGGCTTCAAGCTTGTTGATGGATTGGACTGTAGCGCGGTATTGCTTGAGCAAACGATCGTTGCGGCTACCGAAGATAGTTTTCAGTACACTGGAAATCATATTTTACCAAACTACAAAATATTAAATTACTCGACTGCAATAAATAAAGGGTGAGGCGACTTCACCTCACCCTGACCAATTTACATCACTGCTAACCGGGGGCTTTTTGCAAAAAGCGCACGGGATTTTGCGCGATACCCCTGTAACGTACTTCAAAGTGCAAGTGGTTGCCGGTTGAACGGCCGGTACTGCCCACTTCGGCGATCTCCTGACCGCGCCGCACCACCTGACCTACCTTGACCAGCAATTTTGAAGCATGCGCGTAACGCGTGACAATATCATTACCGTGATCGATTTCGACCATATTACCATACTGGGGATGCAAGCCCGCATAGTCGACCACACCGCCGGCCGAAGCATAGATTGGCGTTCCTACATTCGCGACGAAATCCACGCCTTCGTGCATGGCGTTGGCTCCGGTGAACGGATCGATGCGCCAGCCGAAATTCGAGGAATAATATCCGGTGTGGACCGGCGGAATGGAGGGTAGCAACCTGCGGCTCAACTGGTTCTGCAGCAACATGGTTTCCAGTGCCATCAGTTTGTCGCTGCGGTCATTGACCACGTGGCTCAATCTGTCCAGTTGCTGAATCAGGCCGTTCTCCGACATTTTCTGCTCGGGAAAGACCACCAGCGGCCCGCCTTGTGCCGGCGGGTTGGAAAACTGGAACTCCTCGGGCTTCATGCCGGTCAGCTTGGTCAAACGCGCTCCGAGTGCGTCCAGCCGTTGCACCTGCGCCTGCATCTGCCCGACCCTGACCGCCATTGCATCCAGACTGCTGTGCAGATAAGTCTGTTGCTTCTGCAGTTCGTCGTTCTTGACCTCTGCCAACAATGTGCGTATCTGGTCGCTCAGCGCTTCCGGGGCAAATCGTACAAACGCGTACTGCAGACCGAATGCCGCACCCAGCATCAGTACGGACATCAGCATCAGCATCAATGCGACCTGTCCGCCGCCCAGGGTAATGCTGCGGGTCTTTGCCAGACGACTGGAAACTAGAATAATATTCATGCTTCACCCATCTCATGTAATCGAAAATTTGTGGCACATCCGCTGAAAACATTGCTGAGCGAAAATCGGGAACTGTTTCCGCTGCTGGCCAAAGCACAAGCTTTGTCGGCCTTGCAACGTCATTTTGCCAGTATCGCCCCGCCCCATCTCGTGCAATCCGGTCAACCGCAGATATTGGGCCTGCGACTCGGCATACTCAGCATCGCCGTGGCCAATGCCGCCGTCGCCGCAAAACTGCGCCAGCTTGCGCCCGAGCTGGCTATCCTCATGCAGAACAGGGGCTGCGAGGTTAGCGGAATCCGTGTCAAGGTGCAAGTTTCCTTCGATCGCCTGCAGCCCAAAATCACCCCGCACAAACTCGGCAAACCGGCACAGCATGCTCTGAATGAACTGAGCGACAGCCTGGACGACTCGCCACTCAAGCTGGCGCTGAAGAAATTGGCCAAAACAAACAACTGATCCGAACCTGTGCGCAGCTATCATCCCTGCAACTTGCGCATACTTCCAATGCCCGTCTTCAGAGAATACCCAGCCAGCCGACCAGCACAAAGCGCTCCAATAAGAACAGCGCTGCGAACACCAACAGCAGCAACACAGTGAAACGCACTGTTTTCCCGGCAAATTCAAGATAGCGCCGGTTACCGGTAAAGAGGTACATCCCGCCGCTCAGCACCAGCAGCAAAGTCACCAACACGATATATAAACGCAGGATCAGCATGATTCCGCAGGTTTCGTGATCAGCACATGATATTGGAGACTGCCTCGCCCCGCCCACTCGAACATTCTGGTTGCCGGGTTTTTGCTCAAATAGTCTGAAGCTGCAATTTCAGGAATGCGGGGGCTTCTTCCACATTGTCGTAGGTGACGTATTCCCAGGCCTGGTCGTCGGAGAGCAATTCGCGCACCAGGGCGTTGTTCAGAGCATGACCCGATTTGTAGCCGAAGAACGCGCCGATCAGGGGATGCCCCAGCATATACAGGTCGCCGATCGCATCGAGCACCTTATGTTTGACGAATTCGTCCTCAAAACGCAATCCGTCGGCATTCAACACGCGGTAATCATCCATCACGATCGCGTTGTCCAGACCGCCGCCCAGCGCCAGACCCTGAGCGCGCATATTCTCGACATCATGCATGAAGCCGAAGGTACGCGCGCGGCTGATATCGCGAACATAGGACTCTTCGCCCAGATCGACCGTGACATGCTGTTTGGTATTGGCGAATACCGGATGCGTGAAATCGATGGTAAAAGTCAACTTGTAACCCTGGTGGGGTTCGAAACGCACCCATTTGTCACCTTGCCTCACTTCAACCGTCTTTTTGATGCGGATGAATTTTTTGGCGGCCGATTGCTCGACAATACCCGCTGACTGAAGCAGAAATACGAACGTCCCCGCACTGCCGTCCATGATCGGCACTTCCGCACTGTCCAGATCGACGTAGGCGTTGTCCACACCCAATCCGGCCAATGCCGACATCAGATGTTCGACGGTGGCGACACGCACGCCGCCCTGCTCCATGCAGGTGGACAAGCGTGTGTCATGCACCAGTTCGGCTCTTGCGCGAATCTCCTCGACCGGTTTCACATCCACACGGCGGAACACGATACCGTTATTGACCGGTGCCGGACGCAAACCGAGCGTGACTTTTTCGCCGCTGTGCAAGCCGACACCCGTCACGCTGACGGAATTCTTCAGAGTGCGCTGTTTGACCATCGCTGATTTAATCACTGAAATCATGGGTATATTTTACCACATGGCGGATTTCCGGTAGCAGGATCGCAGCATTTCCGGTTCCACCGCCATTAATCCGCCTGCTTGCGCAGGAAGGACGGGATGTCATAGGTGTCCACGCCGGATTTTTCCATCGCATCCACTGCCGCCCTGCGTCCGCTTCTCATGATGGTCGGTGTTTCCAGCTCTCCGTAATTCACGCCGGCCATCGGCTCATCATGTGTTCCGGTGCGCTGGTAATCCTGGTTCTGATAGACCATCTCCGGCTTGGGTTGCTTGCGCACCTGCGGAGCGCCCAGCCCTGTGGCCACGACGGTCACACGCATTTCATCGCCCATGGCTTCATCGAATACCGAACCAATGATCACGGTCGCCTCCTCGGCGGCAAACTGCACGCATTCCATCACATCGTCGATTTCCTTCAGCTTCAGCTGGCATGATGAAGTGATATTCACCAGTACGCCGCGCGCATCGGACATATCCACATCTTCCAGCAATGGGCTGGCAATCGCGCGTTCAGCGGCGACGCGCGCACGATCTACGCCGGAAGCGATTGCCGAGCCCATCATCGCCATACCATTCTCCGACATCACGGTGCGCACATCGGCGAAATCCACATTGATCAGGCCGGGCACATTGATCACTTCGGCGATACCCGCCACCGCACCCTGCAGCACACCGTTGGCCGCCTTGAAAGCTTCCGGCACGGTGACGTCATGGCCCAGCACTTCCATCAATTTGGAATTCGGCACAATGATCAGGGAATCGACAAATTCTGTCAGCGCATCGATTCCTGCTTTGGCGAAACGCATCCGGTTACCTTCATAGGTAAACGGCTTGGTGACCACCGCCACAGTCAGGATATCCATCTCCCTTGCGATCTGCGCGATGATCGGCGCAGCGCCGGTGCCCGTGCCGCCACCCATGCCGGCAGTGATGAACACCATGTTTGCGCCGTGCAGCATTTCTTTGATGCGTTCGCGGTCTTCTTCCGCCGCCGCCTGTCCGACCGATGGCTTGGCACCCGCACCCAGACCCTTGGTGATGTTCACCCCGATCTGCAACTGGGTTTGCGCCTTGCTGCGCTTGAGTGCCTGCGCATCGGTATTGATTACGATGAACTCGACCCCCTGCACGCCCTGCTCGATCATATGGTCCACGGCATTACCGCCGCAACCGCCCACACCGATCACCTTGATCACCGCATCCTGAGTTTGTGCTTCCATGATTTCAAACATCGCCGTCTCCTTTTAGTAATTGCAAAAAATAACCCACCTGCCAGTACCCCAACAACCCACCCCTAAACCGCTAAAAATTGCCCTGAACCCCCTAAAAATTACCCTGGAACCAGGTCTTCATTCTTGCCAGCACATCACCGAAAGAATTCGATTTCATACGCGTCTCCTCATTGCGCAGATGATGTTCCAGGCCGTATAACAGCAGCCCGACACCGGTCGCCATGCGCGGCGTCTTCACCACATCGGACAGTCCACCGATATATTTCGGAATGCCCAGCCGCACCGGCAGATGGAATATCTCTTCGCCCAACTCGACCATGCCCTGCATGGCACTGCTGCCACCGGTGATCACGATGCCCGATGACAGCAACTCCTCGAATCCGCTGCGGCGCAGCTCCTGCTGCACCAGCGAATACAGTTCCTCGACGCGCGGCTCGATCACTTCTGCCAGGGTCTGCCGTGACAACATGCGCGGCCCGCGCTCACCCACACCCGGCACTTCGATAGCAGCGCCATCGGCCAGCTGGCGCAGTGCGCATCCGTGCTTGATCTTGATGTCCTCGGCATCCTGCGTCGGGGTGCGCAAGGCCATCGCGATGTCATTGGTGATCTGGTCACCGGCGATCGGTATCACGGCGGTGTGGCGGATCGCGCCGCCGGTGAACACCGCGATGTCCGATGTGCCACCGCCGATATCGACCAGGCACACGCCCAGCTCTTTCTCGTCTTCTTCCAGCACCGCCTTGCTCGATGCCAGCGGTTGCAGGATCAATTCGTTCACTTCCAGACCGCAACGATGGATGCATTTCATGATGTTCTGCACCGCCGCCACTGCGCCGCTGACGATATGCACCTCGACATCCAGCCGCATCCCGCTCATGCCCAGCGGTTTTCTGATGCCATCCTGTCCGTCGATGCTGAATTCCTGCTCGAGGATATGCAGTATCTGCTGGTCTCCCGGCAGACTGATCGAACTGGCCGTTTCGATCACCCGCTCGATATCGGCGGCGATTACTTCCTTTTCCTTGATCTTGACCATGCCGCGCGAATTGATGCTGCGGATATGGCTGCCCGCGATACCGGTATACACCTCGGCGATCTTGCAATCGGCCATCAGCTCGGCTTCCTCCAGCGCGCGCTGGATCGCACCCACCGTGGCTTCGATGTTGACCACCATGCCCTTTTTCATCCCCGACGACTGGTGCATACCCATGCCGATCACTTCCAGCATGCCGTCCGGTTTGGCTTCCGCGACAATGACCACGATCTTGGACGTGCCGATGTCCAGTCCGACCACCAGATTTTTGCTTTCCTTGTTTCTGCTCATCATTCGTTCCCCGCTACCGCTATCAACCTTGTTTACCCAATTCGCTCACCGCAAATCCGTTGCGGTAGCGCAAATCCACATATTTCACCTGCTGCAGTGCTGCGAGGCTGTACGGATAAACCTTCACGAACCTGTCCAGCCTGTGCTGCATATCCTCGCGCCCCAGTTCCAGCACCATGCCGTTGCTCAATTGCAGTTGCCAGGCATGGCGCGGCGACAAAACGATCCGCTCCGCCTGCAGACCCAGCCCGGCAAGCTGCCGGTCGAATTGCGTGTAGTACATGGTCACCTCGGTTGCCGAACCGTCCGGCCCGAAAAATCTCGGTAACGCTTGCCCGCTCGCGGCGGCAAAGACCTCGCCCTGCAGATTCACCAGCGCGCTGTCGTTCCAGTGCGCCAATGCCTGCTGCTCATCCAGCTGCACCGCAAGCCGGTACGGGAATTCCCGGCGGATGTTGACGCTGCGCACCCACGGCAATCTTTCCAGCGACTGCCTCAAGTGTTCGATATCCACGGTAAAAAAATTTCCCCGCACTTCGTTGCGCACCACCTGTATCACCCCTTTCGCATCCACTTTTTGCGGAACGTCTACCAGGCGCACACTGCGCAACGGGAACAATCCGGGCAGATGTACCGTGTAATAAGTCGCGCCATACAACACCGCACACAGGCTGAATGCGAACAGCGCATTGGCGATGCTGCGCAGCAGTGTGGCGTTATCCCACATACTCCCCTCTCCTCAATCCTCTCCCGCAAGCGGGAGAGGAAGCGAACGTGAAAATCATTTGTTAACCCCTGCCAACTCCAGTATGCTCAACACCAGTTGATCGAAACTCATGCCGGCCTGGCGAGCCGCCATCGGCACCAGGCTGTGGTCGGTCATCCCCGGCGAGGTGTTCGCTTCAAGCAAGTACGACCGGCCGCTGTCGTCCATCAGGAAATCCACACGCCCCCAACCCCGGCCGCCGATCAAGGTAAAAGCACGCTTGGCCAATTGCTGCATCTCAGTCTCCCGCACCGAACCCAGGCCGCTCGGGCACAGATAGCGGGTTTCATCGCTCAGGTATTTCGCCTCGTAGTCGTAGAATTCGTTGGCCGGCTCGATCTTGATCACCGGCAGTGCCCGCTCGCCCAGCAGTGCAACGGTATATTCCCCGCCGCCGATAAAACTTTCCGCCAGTACCAGCGGGTCGTGTCTGGCTGCTTCCCGGTACGCGTCCGGCAAGTCGCTTGCAGCCTTCACTTTGCTGATGCCGACGCTGGAGCCCTCGTTGGCCGGCTTGACGAACAGCGGCAAGCCCAATTTTTTCGCGACTGCCTGCCAGTCACTTTGTTCATCGAGCACTGCGTAGTCCGGTATCGGCAATCCCGCCGCCTGCCACACCAGCTTGCTGCGCCACTTGTCCATACCCAATGCCGATGCCATCACGCCGCTGCCAGTATAGGGGATGCCGAGCAATTCCAGTGAGCCCTGCACCGTGCCGTCCTCACCGTAGCGTCCATGCAGTGCGATGAATGCGCGATCGAAGCCGTCATCGGCCAGCGCCTGCAGGTTCTGCACTGCGGGATCGAACGGATGTGCATCCACGCCGCTGCGCAGTAGTGCCTGCAGCACCGCAGCACCGCTTTTCAACGACACCTCGCGCTCGGCGGAACGTCCGCCCAACAGCACCGCGACTTTTCCGAACAGCGCCGGACCGTGCCTGGTGCTCATGATTTTTCTCCCACGATGCGCACTTCCGGATGCAACTTGATGCCGGACTGTTCCTCAACCGTTGCCTGCACTTCCAGAATCAGTTCCTCGATATCCGCCGCCGTTGCCTTGCCGGTATTGACGATGAAGTTGGCATGTTTTTCCGACACCTGCGCGCCGCCGCTACGCATGCCTTTCAACCCGCAATGTTCGATCAGACGTGCCGCGTGGTCGCCGGGCGGATTGCGAAACACCGAACCGGCATTGGGCTGATTGAGCGGCTGCGTGGCGATGCGCTTGCCCAACAGCGCCTTGATGTCCTGGCGTGCCGCCTCGCCGTCGCCCTTCGGAAATTGCAGCCACGCGGCGATAAAAAATTCCGGTAACTCAGGTGCAAGGGGCAAGGTACAAGAGGAAAGGTTGGTGTCTTGCATCTTGCCACTTGTATCTTTAATCTGTTTTTTCGTTACGTTCCGATAGCCGATCTCATACTCCGCTGCGGTGCGGATATGCACTTCACCGTACCGATCCACGGTCTGCACACGCAGCACTTTTTCCCAGGTTTCGCTGCCATAGCAACCCGCGTTCATTGCCAGCATGCCGCCCAACGAACCGGGAATGCCGGCAAAGAATTCGGCTCCCTGCATATTGTGCAGCGCGGCGAATCGCGCCAGTTTCGCGCCCGGCACGCCGGCTTCGGCATAGATGCTGCCGTCCATTTCGCGATGCAACGCACCCAATGTCCCGTGCAACATCAGCACCGTGCCACGCAACCCGCCATCGCGCACCAGCAGATTGCTGCCCAGGCCGACCGCATACAACGGTTCGTCTGCAGGCAAGCCGCGCAGGAACACCAGCAGGTCATCGAGATCGGCCGGCTGGTACATCCGCTCGGCACTGCCGCCCGCACGCCAGCTGGTGTATTTACCCATCTCCACCTGCTGCCGCAACGTGCCACGCAAGGTTGTCTCGGCAAAGTTTGTCAGTTCGACCATATTCATGACTCACCCGGATGTTGCGCCTGCAGCGCCGGTATCTTCCCGGTGGCGTCGGTGTCGGTTACTCCCGGCAGTTTGTTCGGCGTGTTGCCGATCGACCCCGCTCCCATGGTGATCACCACATCGCCGTCGCGCGCCATCTGCATGATGGCCTGCGGCATCTCCTCAATGTCCTCGACGAACACCGCTTCGCTCTGTCCCGCGACACGCAATGCATGCATCAGCGCGCGCCCGTCGGCACCCACGATCGGCAGCTCGCTGGCTGCGTACACTTCCGCCAACACCAGTGCGTCGACGCCGCACAGGATCTTTACAAAATCCTCGAACAGGTCGCGTGTTCTTGTATAACGATGCGGCTGGAATGCCAGTACCAGGCGCCGGCCGGCAAATGCGCCGCGCACCGCCTCCAGCGTGGCACGCATTTCCGCCGGATGGTGGCCGTAGTCGTCGATCAGCGTGAAACTGCCGCCATCCGGCAATGCGATTTCACCGTAACGCTGAAAACGCCTGCCGACCCCCTCGAACTCCGCGAGTGCCGCGACGATCGCGTCATCCGCCACGCCGACCTCCAGCGCGATGGCGATCGCGGCGAGCGAGTTCAATACGTTATGCATGCCCGCCAGATTGAGGGTGATCTCCAGATTCCTGTGGTTTCCGTTGTGACGGCATTGCGCGGTAAATTGCATCTGCCCGTCCTGGTGGCGCACGTTCACCGCGCGTATCTGCGCGTCCTCACTGAAACCGTAGGTCGTCACCGGCTTGCTGATGCGCGGCAGGATCGCGCGCACATTGGCGTCGTCCACACACAGCATCACCCTGCCGTAGAACGGCAAGTGCTCGACGAAGTCCACGAACGCCTGCTTGAGCTTTTCGAAATCGTGGCCGTAGGTCTCCATATGGTCGGCATCGATGTTGGTGATCACCGCGAGGATCGGTTGCAGATGCAGGAACGAGGCATCCGATTCATCGGCCTCGACCACAATGAACTCACCGGTGCCGAGTTTGGCATTGCTGCCGCTGCTGTTCAGCTTGCCGCCGATCACAAAGGTCGGGTCGAAGCCGCCCCTGGCCAGCACACTGGCGGTCAGCGACGTGGTGGTGGTCTTGCCGTGGGTACCTGCCACCGCGATCCCCTGGCGCAGGCGCATCAGTTCGGTCAGCATCATGGCGCGCGGCACCACCGGTATGTGCCGGGCGCGTGCCGCCTGCACCTCTGGGTTGTCCGCACCCACAGCTGTCGAGACCACCACCACGTCGGCGTTGGTGAGGTTCTGGTCCGCATGGCCGCGATACACCTTCGCGCCGAGTTTCTTGAGGCGTTGCGTCACCGCGCTTTCACCCAGATCGGAACCGCTCACCTGGAAACCCAGATTGAGCAGCACCTCGGCGATGCCGCTCATGCCGGCGCCGCCGATGCCCACGAAATGCAGATGTTTGACTTTATGTTTCATGCCGCCAACTCCCCGCACACGGTTGCAACCGCAACTGCCGCATCGGCTTTGGCCAATCCGCGTGCCAGCTGTGCCATCTCCAGTAGCTTTTCGCGGTTGAAGCTCTGCAGCAACTGCGCCAGCTTTTCCGCGTTCAATTCATTCTGCGGCAATAGCACCGCTGCGCCATGGCTGCTCAGGAACTGCGCATTGCGGGTCTGGTGGTCGTCCACGGCAAACGGGAACGGGATCAAGATGCTTGCCACGCCCGCTGCGGCCAATTCCGCGACCGTCAATGCGCCGGCGCGGCAGATCACCAGATCGGCCCTGCCATAGTGTTTTGCCATCTCGTCCACGAACGGCTTGATATCGGCCTGCACACCCGCCTGCTGGTATGCGCGCTTCACCGCCTCGAAATGCTGTTTGCCGGTTTGATGCAACACCTTGGGACGCATCTCCGCGGGCAGCAGCGCAAGCGCCTGCGGCAAGGCTTCGTTGAGCGCTTTTGCACCCAGGCTGCCGCCCATCACCAGCACATTCAACACGCCGCCGCGTGCAGCATAGCGCTGCTGCGGATCGGGCAACGCGGCGATATCCTTGCGCACCGGATTGCCGCACCATGTTGCACGCGGCAACACATCGGGAAATCCGCTCAGCACTTTTTGCGCAAACCGCGCCAGCAATTTGTTGCTCATTCCGGCGATGGAATTTTGTTCATGTATCACCAGGGGCCTCCGCAGCAACGCGGCCATGATCCCGCCCGGAACGGTGATGTATCCGCCCATGCCCAGCACCACATCGGGGCGATGGCGCATGATCGCGGCCATGCTTTGCCACAAGGCAACCAGCAGATCGAACGGCAACTTCAGCAGACGCAGCAGGCCTTTGCCGCGCACCCCGGAAAAACGCACCCAGGCCATCTCGTAGTGGTGCCGTGGAACCAGTTCGGCTTCCATACTGTTGGGCGCACCCAGCCAGACCACCCGCCAGTTTTGCGCACGCAGGATGTCGGCAACGGCGAGCGCGGGGAAGATGTGCCCCCCGGTTCCACCTGCCATGATGAGTATGGAACGACTCATATCTGCAAACCTCGTGCGATATGCCTATTTTGGCTACGACCGCCCCGCTGGGGCTTAACTTGCTTGCGCAAGATAGTCTTCGCCGAAGCAGACGGATTGTTAAAGTACGGGTTCATACAGGAAGCCCCCGCGCAATCCGTCTGTTTTCATAATCGACGCGCAGCAGCATCGCCGCCGCAACGCAATTCACCACGATGCCGCTGCCGCCAAAACTCAGGAACGGCAGGGTCAACCCCTTGGTCGGCAACACGCCCATGTTCACGCCGATATTGATCATCGCCTGCACACCGATCCACACACCGATACCCTGCGCGACCAGCGCGGAAAAGTTGCGCTCGAAGAACGCCGCTTCCCGGCCGATGCGGAACGCACGCACCACCAGCAGGGTGAACAGCACGATCACCACCGCCACGCCGACCAGGCCCAGCTCTTCAGCGATCACCGCCATCAGGAAGTCGGTATGTGCTTCCGGCAAGTAGAACAATTTTTCCACGCTACCGCCCAGACCCACGCCAAACCATTCGCCGCGGCCGAATGCGATCAGCGCATGGCTCAATTGATAGCCGCGCCCAAACGGATCGGACCAGGGATCCATGAAACCGATCAGCCGGTGCATACGGTACGGGGCTGAAACGATCAGCGCGCCAAACGCGATCGGCAGTGCCAGCAGCAACGAGGCGAACACTTTTAAATTGAAGCCGCCCAGCCATAACGTGGCCAACGCAATCACGCAGATCACCACAAACGCACCCAGGTCCGGCTCCTGCAGCAGCAATGCCCCGATCAATACCATGACCACCAGCATCGGCAGGAAGGCTTTTCTGAACAGATGTCCCACCTTGCCTTTGCGCACCGTGTAATCCGCGGCATACAGCACCACGAAATATTTCATCAACTCCGAGGGTTGCAGGTTGATCACGAACAGCGATAGCCAGCGCCGGCTGCCGTTCACTTCGCGCCCGATACCCGGGATCAGCACCAGCGCCAGCAATGCCGCCCCGAACAGAAACAGATACGGCGCATAGGCCTGCCATAACTGCACCGGAAACTGAAAAGCCAGCACACCGCAAACCAGCCCCACGATGATGAACGACCCATGGCGCAACAAATAATAGGTCGCCTGATGGCCGGTGAATCTGCTGGCTTCTGCGGTGGCGATCGAGGCCGAATACACCATCACCAGACCAAGCGCGAGCAGCCCGATCAACACCCAAATCAGCAGCTCGTCGAATTGCGCCAGCGGCGGAGGCGTGCGTGTCTTGACCGAGAAAGGGCGCGGGTGAAAACCACGGGACGCCGCTTTCTCATCCGGCTTGTCGGACACGGTCTTGCGCGACTTCCAAACACCGATCCGGGCTGCTAGTGATGCCATGCACCCTCCTTGTCCAGTGTCTGCACCGCCTGCACAAACACTTCGGCGCGATGCTCATAGTTGCGAAACATGTCAAAACTGGCACAGGCCGGCGACAACAGCACCGCATCGCCGCTTTGCGCCAAACGGGCTGCCAGCTGCACGGCATCGTCCATGTCTTCGGCATATTCCACTACGACACCGCATCCGATCAGTGCCGCCGCGATCACCGGCGCATCGCGCCCGATCAGCACCACCGCGCGCGCATGTTGCGCCACCGCCGGATTGAGCGGCGCGAAATCCTGTCCCTTGCCCTCGCCGCCGGCGATCAGCACCGCTTTGCGTTCCAACCCCTGCAGCGCGGCAACGGTTGCACCCACATTGGTGCCTTTGGAATCATCGTAATAAGTGACCCCCCTGATCTCGGCCACGCGCTCGACGCGATGCGGCAGACCCCTGAAGGTGCGCAATGCGTCAAGCAGGGTCTTCATCGGAAATTTGATCGCACGGCTCAATGCCAATGCAGCCAGGGCATTGGCCGCGTTATGCAAGCCGCTCACCTGCAGTTCACTGGTCCTGAGCAATCTTTTTTTGCCCTGCTTCAACCAGATCTCGCCGCCGGCGCGCTCTATCCCGAAATCGTCTGCCGATTCCGGTTCGCTCAAACCGAACGTGATGGTTTTGCACTCCGCGCGCGCCATGCTCATGCAGCGTTCGTCGTCACGATTCAGCACCTGCACACTGCAGCCCGCAAAGATGCGCGCCTTGGCGGCGCTGTATTCCTTGATGTCGGCGTAACGATCGAGATGATCCTCGCTGATGTTCAGCACGGTAGCGGCATCCGCCCGCAGACTGGACGTGGTTTCCAGTTGAAAGCTGGACAATTCAAGCACCCAGACTTCCGGCTGGCTCACGCCGCGTTCCAGCACGACATCCAGCACCGCCGGGGAGATGTTGCCGGCCGCCACGACATCCTTGCCGGCCGCTTTGCACAGATGTTCCACCATACTGGTGACAGTGGTCTTGCCGTTCGATCCGGTGATCGCGAGGATGCGCGGGTGATTGTCCCTGGGTAATGACTGGGCGAACAATTCGATGTCGCCCACCACGTCGATGCCGCGTGCGATCGCCCGTTCCACCGCCGGATCGTGCAATGGCACGCCCGGACTGATCGCAATCAGTTCGATGCCGTCAAACAGCGCGTCGTTAAAATTGCCGCAAAATATCTGCTCCTCAGCCACGTACATCGCCGCCTGCGCCAGGCCGGGCGGTGCGCTGCGACTATCCGCCACGCGCAGGCGCGCGCTCTGTGCGCTTAGCCAGCGCACCATGGAAAGCCCGGTCTCGCCAAGCCCCAGCACCAGCACCGACTTGTTCTTGTGCCGCATCATCTGGACCTCATGGTGTTCGCCGATGAATTGCGCGGCAGCGTTTTGCGATGCCATGGCGTTCGTCATGCCCGCATTTCCATTTTTCAACCCTGTCATGTTGTGCTTATTCATCGTGTCCCCCTATCTCAATTTGAGCGTTGCCAAGCCCAGCAACACGAGTAACATCGTTATGATCCAGAAGCGCACGACCACTTGGGTTTCCTTCCAGCCCTTCAATTCATAGTGATGATGCAACGGCGCCATACGGAACACGCGCTTGCCGGTGAGCTTGAACGAGGCCACCTGGATCATCACCGACACCGCCTCGACCACGAACACGCCGCCCATGATGAACAACACCAGCTCCTGACGCACGATCACCGCCACGGTGCCGAGCGCCGCGCCGAGAGCCAATGCGCCGACGTCGCCCATGAATACTTCAGCGGGATAGGCGTTGAACCACAGGAACGCCAGTCCCGCCCCGGCGATCGCACCGCAAAATACCGACAACTCGCCCGCGCCCGGGATATAGGGGATGCCCAGGTATTTCGAGAACACCGCGTGTCCGGCCAGGTAGGCGAAGATCGCCAGCGCGCTGCTCACCATGACGGTCGGCATGATGGCCAGACCATCCAGTCCGTCAGTCAGGTTCACCGCGTTGCTGCTGCCCACGATGACCAGATATGTCAACAGGACGAACAACAATGCCGGCAACGGGAATACCAGAAACTTCAGGAACGGCACGATGAGTTCGGTATGCGCGGGCAATGAAGCGCTGCGCCACAAATAGACACCGACGATGATCGCGATGATGGATTGCCAGAACATCTTGGCCCTGGCCGACAATCCCTTGGGGTTGCGATGCACCACCTTGCGGTAATCGTCCACCCAGCCGATCACCCCGAATCCCAGCGTGGTGAGCAGCACCACCCATATATACTGATTGTGCAGGTCGCCCCACAGCAGCGTGGTGATAGCGATCGAAGTCAGGATCAGCGCGCCACCCATGGTGGGCGTGCCTGCCTTGACCAGGTGTGTCTGCGGTCCGTCATTGCGCACCGACTGCCCGATCTTGTATGCCGTCAGCTTGCGTATCATCATCGGCCCGACCAGAAACGAGATGAACAAGGCCGTCATCGCGGCCATCATTGTGCGCAACGTGATGTAATTGAACACACTGAAAAAGCGCACATCCTCGGCCAGCCATTGTGTAAGTGCCAACAGCATCAGTGAGCCCCCTTGTTTTGGGAAGGGGAAAGAGAAAAGGAGGAAGGGGAGGAACCTGCAAGCCTCCCACCCTTCGACTTTCTCCCTTCTCCTTCTTCTGTATCCACGAAGCGGGACACCACACGCTCCATCTTCATGAATCGCGAGCCCTTCACCAGCAGCGTGGTATTCGCGTCCAGTTCCATTTCCAGCGCGGCAAGGAGATCCTCGATGCGTTCGAAATGCCGCGCACCGCTGCCGAATTCGCGCGCCGTGTTGCGGCTCAGGTCACCCAGCGCGTAGAGCTTGTCGATTCCCGCGTGGCGCGCTTCGGCGCCGATCTCGGCGTGGAACATCGCTGCGTCTTCGCCCAGCTCACCCATGTCCCCCAGCACCAGAACACGTTTGCCGGCAGCCTGCGCAAGCACACTGATCGCCGCGCGCAGCGAGGCGGGGTTGGCGTTATAGCTGTCGTCTATGAGATGCGCGCCGTTCAGCGCATCCTTGCGCTGCAGTCGTCCGGCCACACCACTGAATCTTTCCAGACCTCTGGCGATAGTTTCCAGGGGAATGTTCAGCACGGTCGCCGCAGCTGTCGCGGCCAGCGCGTTGCGCGCATTGTGTTCGCCGGGAACCTGCAGATCTGCGGTGAACCTTCCCTGCGGCGCGACCACATCGAGGCGCAGGCCATCACCACGCGGCCTCCATTTCCCGGTCACATCGGCTCCGGCATCGAGGCCGAATTCGAGCAGTGGATGTGCGCCCGCCATCACGCGCCACAGCGGCGCGTGTGCATCGTCGGCGTTGATCACCGCAGTGCCATGATGCTGCAGCCCCGCGAATATCTCGCCTTTGGCGCGCGCAACCGCCTCCACGGACCCCAATCCCTGCAGATGCGCACCGCCGGCATTATTGACCAGCGCCACATCCGGCTCCGCGATCCGCGTCAGATAATCGATTTCGTCGCGATGGTTCATGCCCATCTCGATCACCGCATAGCGATGCGTTGCATTAAGCCGCAACAGCGTGAGCGGCATACCGATGTCGTTGTTCAGATTGCCCAAAGTCGCGAGTACCGCATCCTCACTGCCCGCCGCTTCGCGCAGGATAGCGGCGAGCATCTCCTTGACCGTGGTCTTGCCGTTGCTGCCGGTGATCGCCACCAGTGAGATCACAAACTGTTTGCGCCACCACCCGGCCAGCCGGCCCAGCGCGAGGCGCGTGTCGTCAACCTGCAACAACGGAATGCCCTGCGCCAACCTTGCCTCTTGCTCCTTGCCCCTTGCACCTTGATAACTGTCCGCATTCACCAAAGCAGCTGCAGCACCCGCTTTGGCGGCTGTCGCAACGAACTCGTAGCCGTCGAAATGCTCGCCGCGCAACGCGACGAACAAATCGTGCGGCGCGATCTTGCGGCTGTCACTGGATACTGCAGCGAAGCGCACATCCCTGCCGGCCAGCTTCCCGCCGGTTGCCTGAGCGGCTTGCGACAGCAGCATCATTGCCCGCTCCCGGCGTTGTCCTGCGCCTCTGCTAGCGTATGACTTGATCGCAAGGCTTGCCGGGCCACCGCCACATCGTCGAACGGGTGCTTTACGCCGTCGATCTCCTGATAATCTTCGTGCCCCTTGCCGGCGATCAGCACGGTATCGTTATGCCGCGCGAACCGGATCGCGCTGTGGATCGCAATAGCGCGATCCACAATGATCTCGTGGTTCTCTCCGTCCATGCCTGAGACGATCTCCGCGATGATCTCACGCGGGTTTTCGCTGCGCGGATTATCGGAAGTGACGATGCAAAAATCGGAGAACCTTTCCGCGACCGTCCCCATCATGGCGCGTTTGCCGCGATCCCTGTCCCCGCCGCAACCGAATACGCACAGCAACTTTCCGCCCGATGACGCACCGACTTCGCGCAACGCCTGCAGCACTTTTTCCAGCGCGTCGGGGGTATGCGCGTAATCCACCACCACGGTCGGCTGAAGCTCGCCGCCCAATCGCTGCATACGCCCCGCGACCGGCTGCACCTTGGCCAATGAGCCTGCCGCATCGCCCAGTGACACCCCGCTCACCAGCAACACTGCCAGCGCACCCAGCAGGTTGGCCGCGTTGAATCGTCCCACCAACCCGCTATCCAGCTGCACCGCGCCCCAGCTTGAATGGACCTCCAGCTTCAATCCCAGCCCTGACATTTCCACCAGATTGCCATAGACCATGCGTAAGCCAAGCCGCTCCGCCAACTTCAACGCGGCATCGGTTAGCCCGTAACCGATCACTTCCGCATCGTTGTTTTGCAATTGCTCGGCCAGCTCCACCCCGTAGGCGTCGTCCAGATTCAGCACCACATAACCGAGTTGCTGCCAATCGAACAGCTTGCGCTTGGTATCCGCATAGCTTTGCATGTCACCGTGGTAATCAAGGTGATCGCGGCTCAGATTGGTGAGCATCGCCACATCGAAGCGAACTCCATTCACGCGTCCCTGTGCCAGTGCGTGCGACGAGACTTCCATCGTCACTGCTTGTGCCCCGTCATTCAGATAGTCGGCCAACAAGCCGTGCACATGAATCGCATCCGGTGTGGTGTTCGCGGTCGTTTTCAGCCCGGCGAGCTGGCCATGGTCCCCGATAAAACCATTCCCAAGCGTACCAATCAACGCGCATTTCCTTCCTGCATCGTTCAAGGCGCGCGCGATCCAGTGGCTGGTCGAGGTCTTGCCATTGGTTCCGGTGATACCCACCGTCCAAAGCTGTTTCGAGGGTTTGTTATACATCGCATCGGCCAGCCATCCTGCTTTATGTCGCAGTTCCGCAACAGCCAAATGCGGCACTTGCCAATCTTCATTCCAGGCAAATTGCTGCGTTTCGCGCTGGTGGCCATAACTGTTTTTTTCATGGATCACCGCGTTTGCACCCTGCGCAATGGCTTGCGCAATGAACTGCCGTCCATCAGACTTTTCGCCCGGATAAGCGACGAATGTATCGCCGCGTTTGACCTCACGACTATTCGTCACCAGCCGTGTGAGCGGGACATTCAATGCGCTCAATTTTTCGCTGGCCCACTGGTGCAGTGAAGGACTCATACCTCTTCCTTCACAATCTCGGCCGGTGGCAAAATGACATTGTCCAGCGGCGCATCGTTCGGCACGTTGAGCGCATGTAACGACGCGCCTACCACCTTGCTGAACACCGGTGCCGCAACTTCCCCGCCGTAATACTGGGCACCGCTCGGATCATCGATCTTCACCGCCACCACCAGACGCGGGTTGGATACCGGCGCAAACCCCACAAATGACGCAATATAGTGATTGACGTAACGCCCGTTCTCCAGTTTGTGCGCGGTGCCGGTCTTGCCCGCCACGCGATAACCCGCCACCTGTGCCAGCGGTGCCGTACCACCCGGCAGCACGACCATTTCCAGCATCCTGCGCACTTCACGCACGGTGCGGTCGGAAAATATCTTTTTGCCTGCCGGCATCACTTCAAGCTTCAGCAGCGAGACAGGCTTTAAGTCGCCTTCGCTGGCGAAAATAGTGTAAGCCCGCGCCAATTGCAGCAGATTGACCGAAATGCCATGCCCGTAAGCCATGGTCGCCTGCTCGATGGGTCGCCAGGTTTTTGGGTCGCGCAACACTCCCGCAGCTTCACCGGGAAAATTGCTGCCGGTCTGTTCACCAAACCCGCTCTCCGACAATCCTTGCCACATCGTTTCCGGCTTCAGCGATAAAGCGATCTTGGCGGCGCCGACATTGCTGGATTTCTGGATCACTTGCGCCACAGTCAACATCGACTCCTCGTGGGCATCATGGATCGTCCTGTTACCCACTTTGAACACGCCATGCTCGGTATTGATAACAGTGTTGGGGGTCACTTTGCCGGTCTCGAGTGCCGTTGCGATGGTGAACGGTTTCATGGTTGAGCCGGGCTCGAACAGATCGGTGATGGCGCGATTGCGCATCTCCTTGCTGCTGGTGTTACTGCGGTTGTTCGGGTTGTAGCCGGGATAGTTGGCGAGCGCCAGCACTTCGCCGCTGCGCGCATCGAGAACCACCACCGCTCCTGACTTGGCGCGATGTTGCCGAACCGCACTCTCCAGTTCGCGATAGGCGATATGCTGCAGATTACTGTCCAGACTGAGCACGATATCGCTGCCCGGCTTGGGGGGATGAAGGCTGCCTGCGTCTTCGACGATATATCCGTGATTATCCTTGATCACACGCTGGCTGCCCGGCTTTCCGCCAAGTTGGCTTTGCAGCACCAGCTCCATCCCTTCTTGACCGATGTCGTCCTGCCCGGTAAAGCCAACCGTCTGGGCAATCTCATCACCGGCGGGATAATAACGGCGATATTCTCGCTGCAACGAGACTCCGGGAAGATTAAGGCTGACCACTTTCTCGACCTGGTCGGGGGGCAACAACCTTTTGAGATAGACAAAGTCGCGCGAAGTGTCGGACAACCGGCTCTTAACTTCTTCCACGTTCATGCCGAGTATCTGCGCCAGCGTTCTTACTTGCCGCCGGTCGGCTTCGACATCCTGCGGACTGGCCCAGACCGATTCGACCGGGGTACTGACCGCGAGTGGTTCACCATTGCGGTCGGTGATATTGCCTCGGTGCGCGCTGACTTCGATCACGCGGCTGTAGCGTGCATTGCCCTTTTGCTGCAGAAAATCGTTGTGTATCCCCTGCAGATACACACCACGCCCGAGCAGACCAACCATTCCGGCCAACATCAGCGCGGATAATACAGTGGCGCGCCATCCCGGCAATTTCGCCGCGATCTCCGGATGTGCGTTGGCCGCATATTTCATTGTGATGACTTTGCCCCGTTGTTATTCAATATCCGTATAAATTTGACCTGTTCATTTTTGGGCAGGTGCATTTGCAATTTCGTTACGGCAACCTGCTCAACCCGCGCCGGTGTGGCCCAGGTACTTTGTTCCAGTTGCAATTGCCCCCACTCCACATCCATCTGTTGCGCCTGGTCTTTTTCTTTTTGCAATTCGATGAACAACTTGCGCGCCTTGGATTGAGAGGTGACCACACCCAGCGCGCACAACACCACCGCCATCAGTAACAGGGCCCGGTAGGCCGGACTGAATCCGTCGACTTTGCCCATGACCTGCTTGTGCATGCCCCCGATCGTCTGTTTCATGTACGCTCAATCCTTGCCTTTCTGCTATGCAACATCACTACGCTCCGCAACCCGCATCACCGCGCTGCGCGCGCGCGGATTGGCCCGCAATTCGGCCGCGCCGGCGCGCACCGCTTTGCCGATCAGTTTCAGTTTCCCAAGCGGCACTTCGCTGGCGCGTATCGGCACATTGCGCGGCAGCTTGTCGCCTTCTGCCATGTCGCGCATGTAGTGCTTCACGATACGGTCCTCCAGCGAATGGAAGCTGATCACCACCAGTCGGCCGCCGGTTTTGAGCAGCGTCAAACACTCTGGCAGGACCCGCGCAAGCTCTTCGAGCTCCCGGTTGAGATAAATCCGTATAGCTTGAAAGGTGCGTGTCGCCGGGTTCTGCCCGGCCTCGCGCGTGCGTACCGCCTTACTAACCAGCTCGACGAGTTGCCGCGTGGTGTGAATGGGTTCGATTGCGCGCGCCGCAACAATCGATCTTGCAATCTGCCTAGCAAACCGTTCTTCGCCGTAGTCACGTATCACCTCCGTTAAAAAACCTTCGTCCACCGTTGCCAACCACTGTGCCGCAGTCATCCCACCACTGGTATCCATGCGCATATCCAGCGGCGCATCAAAACGAAAACTGAAACCACGTGTCGCCTCATCCAGTTGCGGCGACGACACCCCAAGATCGAGCAGAATGCCGTCCACCTGTTCCACTCCCTGCTCGCGCAGCACCGCAGCCATTTGCTCGAATCCGCGATGCGCCATGTGAAAGCGCGTATCGCGCCATTCCTTGCCCACCGCCACTGCAGCAGGATCCTTGTCCAGCGCGATCAATTTGCCTTTGCTGTCCAACCGTTCCAGTATCTTCGCGCTGTGCCCGCCGCGCCCGAAAGTGCCATCCACGTAGATACCATCCGGCTTGATCGCAAGTGCTTCAACAGCTTCATTCAGCAAGACGGTGGTGTGGGCCAAGCCCTCACTCACAAGGAAAAACCCTCCAGCTCGGGCGGCAACTCACCATCCATGAACGACAAGCCTGCTTCCTGCTGCGTCTGCCATTTCACTTCATCCCACAACTCGAATTTATTGCCCTGGCCGACCAGCATCACGCGCTTGTCCAGCGCTGCGTAACCACGCAAAGTCGGGGAGATCAACACGCGTCCGGCGCCGTCCATCAGCACATCTTCGGCATACCCGATTAAACGGCGTTGCAGTGCACGTATCTTGGGATTGAGTGCGGAGAGCTTGAGCAGCTTCTCGCGTATCGGTTGCCACTCGGGTTGCGGATAGACCAGCAGGCAACCGTCGGCATCGGCAGTCAGCACCAAGCTGCCCGCGCAATGCGCAAGCAACATGTCGCGATACCGTGCCGGTATCGCGAGTCTGCCCTTACTATCGAGATTGAGTTGCGCCGCTCCCTGAAACATCCCTTTACCCCCACATTTACCCACTTTTTACCACTTGAACCCACTATATTGAAAAAAAACCCAGTGGTCAAGCTAAAAATCAGGATTTATCTTTACGGGACAAGGAGTTAGCGCAGGAAGTTAACGCAAAATAAATACTATTAATAAATAATAGATTGCGTGCACAAGCTAAAGTGATTTGTAATGCAGAGAGGGTGCAATCAGGCGGGGCAACGCGGATATAACGAATTTAGGCGTTACTGGCAGGGTAATACTCAGGCAAGGTCTCACAGAGTGAGTATATTCAAAATGACTCAACGACAAATATCGTTTGATATATTAAGTCCATATAATCAATAAGCGGAATTATAAAAATGGAGCGGCACCCAACTCCAAAGCTGGAGGACGCCAAGTCTCCCAGCCTGTCAGGTAACGAGCCAAGGAATTTTTCATAATTCCGCCATCGCTCCACCGAGGATTTGTAAATCGGTTTTCGAACTTGCGCCACACTCGCTGTATAAACCCTTTGCTTGCTTTGGTGAAAATCCAAACAAGCATCGCGCCAACTCAAGCCGCAATAATCAATTAACAATCGCGATTGTTTCTCCTGGTCTGCGACTATATCTTCATACTGTACGTCAAGAAAAGCGCCGGCAGGCAAAACCTTGCGCCAATGCTCCATCAGTCTTGCATAGTCCGCATAGTAACGTGACAGCTCTTCCAGGTCGTAGGTATGTTCTTGCGGGCTGGAAAACAATTGCATGAAACAAGACAGACAAGTATCAATCGGATTACGTCTGACATGAATGATTTTCGCGTTCGGCAACATCAAATGTATCAATCCGACGGCAAGAAAATTCGCCGGCAACTTGTCGGTAATTCGTTTTGCCTCTGGAGCACGCGCGCTCAGCCCACCGACATACTCTGATGCCCACAATCCGAGCTTCTCCTGATCGAGCCCAATTACGTTGTACGGAAAGGATTCCCGGGGCTGGCTGGCTTCACGATTGATGATATTCATCAGGTCAGTCAATTCACCGGCTCCAAATGCATCGGGATGGCTGGTTATGATGGTACGAACCAGCGTGGTGCCGGAGCGCGGCATCCCCAGCACGAAGATCGGCACCGAAGAATCATTACCCGCACCGCTCAGCCGCTCCAGTGTCGGCTGATCGAAAATTTGCATGATCGCACTAACATGCCTGGAGGTTTCATTCGCATCATAATGACAGGTTGCTCGCTTCAAGCGGCATCCTTCCAGGAAATAATGGAATGCCTGATCATAATCGCCGACGTCATCAAAGCCCTTGCCCAGTGCAAAGTCGAGCTGGATCGCTTCCTGTGGAGAAAGGTGCAACTTGTTTTGCTGCGATGCATCTGCCAACGACACCAGCGCAGCCAGATTTTGGTCTCCTGTTTTCACTTTGCCAAGATGCACAATCTGCAGGAGGGCCCCCAGATTGTCAGACTTGATTGCCAATGCCTTCCGGTAAACGCCTTCAGCTTTTGCAATGTCACCCTTAATCATGAATAGCTGCCCTATCCCGATCATTGCTTCAATGCACATCGGGTCAATTTCCAACGCCCGGTTGAAACATTCCGCAGCTTCTTCCAGCCGCCCCAGTTCTTTGAGCACACAGCCAAGATTATTGTGTGCCTCGGCAAAATCAGGCCTGATCTCCAATGCACGAAGGTAACTTGACATCGCCATATCGAACTGTTCAAGCTCATTCAAGGCAGTGCCTAAATGGTTGTGTGCCTCGACAAAATCGGGTTTTATTTCAATGGCGCGACGATAACTGCATACAGCATCATCCAGCCGACCAAGCTCTTTAAGGGCAATTCCCAGATTGTTGTGTGCCTCGGCGAATTCCGGTCTGATCTTAATGGCACGCTGTCCGCTTGCCACCGCAGCGTCGAGTTGTCCGCATGCCCGCAAAGCGGCGGCCAGATTGCCGTGAGCCTCAGCGTCACCGGGTAGCAGTTCCGCTGCCCGGTGCAAAGCGGGCAGCGCATCTTTTCCCTGCATCTGCAGTGACAGGCCGAACAATTTCCAGACAATGCCGGAATCCGGGTACAGTTCAAGCAGCTGGCGCGCCCAGTTTTCCAGCTCGGCATGACGGCCGGTATTGAACAGTGAGCCGAGCAGGTTGATCTCGTCGGATGTCGGCGCTGCGGGAGTGTATGCGGGATGAAACACGGGTTTCCGCATGCAGCAATTCTTGTATTTTTTTCCGTTCCCGCAACTGCAAGGATCGTTTCTTCCAGGTTTCATGTAAGCCCTCCTGCTTCAATCATCTTCCGGGATATGAATAAGGTGAAGCTGGCCGATAAGCCGGGTTCTGTCGTGGACAGTCATTCCTCTAGGCGTTTCGTTACCTGACGCTCAAGCAACCTACCCGCTGGCGACGCGAGCAACGTCATAGCCAGCTTATTTGGTCTTGCTCCGGATGGGGTTTACCCTGCCGCTGATGTTGCCACCAGCGCGGTGAGCTCTTACCTCGCCATTTCAACCTTGCCTGATCTGCTCGCGCAGCCATCGGCGGTGTATTTTCTGTGGCACTTTCCATCGCCTCACGGCGTCCGGCCGTTAACCGGCATCCTGCTCTGTGGAGCCCGGACTTTCCTCCCCGCATTTACATGCGCGGCGACTGCCTAGCCAGCTTCGGGACAGAGTTTAACACGCGGCAAGGCACCGCTAGCCCATATCGACGCCGGCCAGGTGCGCCTGCTCGTCGGCGAAATAACTGCTGCGCACCATCGGCCCGCAGGCGGCGTGACTGAAGCCCATCTCTTGCGCGGCCTGTTCGAACATCGTGAACGACTCCAGCGGCGCATAGCGCAGCACCGGCAGATGCCCGTCGGATGGCTGCAGATATTGGCCGATGGTGAGCATGTTCACATCGTGCGCGCGCAGGTCGCGCATCACTTGCAACACTTCCTCGTCGGTCTCTCCCAAGCCCAGCATCAAACCTGACTTGGTCGGGATATGCGGGAAACGCGCCTTGAAATCCCTGAGCAGCTTCAGCGAGTGCGCGTAATCCGCACCGGGACGCGCCAGCTTGTACAAACGCGGTACGGTTTCCAGGTTGTGGTTCAACACATCGGGCAGGCTGACGGACATCGCATCCAGCGCTTCATCCAGCCGGCCGCGAAAATCCGGCACCAGAATCTCCAGGCGGGTTGCGGGCGAACTGGCGCGGATCGCACTCAGGCAATCGGAAAAATGCTTTGCGCCGCCGTCGCGCAGATCGTCGCGATCCACGCTGGTGATGACCACATATTTCAGTTTGAGCAGACCGATCGAGCGCGCCAGATTTTCGGGTTCGTTAACATCCGGTGCCAGCGGTTTGCCGTGCGCCACGTCGCAGAACGGGCAGCGCCGCGTGCACACATCGCCGAGGATCATGAACGTCGCGGTGCCCTTGCCGAAGCATTCGCCGATGTTCGGGCAGGAGGCTTCTTCGCAGACCGTGTGCAATTTCTGCTCGCGCAGGACCTGCTTGATCTCGGTGAAGCGCGAGTTCTGGCTGGGCGCCTTGACCCGGATCCAGTCGGGCTTCGTGAGGACTGCGCGCGGCACGACCTTGATCGCGAACCGCTCGAGGGTGCGCGATGTCTTGGCTGCGCCTTTCTCCTTGACTCCGGGCTCACGCATGGACTTCTGCCGCTTGGCTTGCCAGCAGGTCGACAAGGCGACGCGCGAGTTCGCTGCCGAGTTCGCCGGTTCCCGCGCGGACGCCAAGGGCGCTCGCCTGTGTCACCGCCAACCCCGGGTAACCGCAGGGGTCGATGGCGCGGAACGGCGTGAGATCCATGTCCACATTGAGGGCGAGGCCGTGCCAGGCGCGGCCCTTGGCGACGCGAATGCCCAGTGCGGCGATCTTGGCACCGCCAACATACACGCCCGGCGCGCCGGGCTTGCGTGCCGCGTCCAGGCCGTGCGCGGCCAGCAGGTCGATCACCGCCTGTTCGAGCAGCCGGACGAACTCGCGCACGCGGATGCCACGCCGGGCGAGGTCGACCAGCGTGTAGACGATGAGCTGCCCGGGCCCGTGGTAGGTGACTTCGCCGCCGCGTTCGGCCCGCACCACCGGAATCGCGGCAGCAGCCGCTTCGGCTGGCACGGCGGGACCATGCGAAAGGTCGGCGCCCTGGCCCAGCGTGTACACCGGCGGGTGCTCGAGCAGCCACAACTCGTCGGGCGTGGCCGCGTCGCGCGCGGCGCTGAATTGGCGCATGGCCTGCAGGGCCTCGGTGTAGTCAATGAGTCCGAGCTTGCGCACCAAAGGCGCGTCGGCATAGAGCACCGGTTCGGGCAGCGCTGCGCTCACAGCACCATCACCACGGCGGGATGCGCGCACAGGTCCCGGTACAGGGCGTCGAGCTGCTCGCGCGAGCGCGCCTCGACGGTGACCGTGATGCCGAGGTACTTGCCCTTGCTGCTGGGGCGCATCTCGAGGGTCTTCGGGTCATAGTCGGGGGAGTGGCGCAGCACGATCTGCAGCACCTGCTGGGCGAAGTCGGCCTCGCGCCGGCCCATGATCTTGATCGGGAACTCGGTGGGGAACACGAGCAGCGACTCGCGCTTGGTGAATTCGGCTTCGCCATCCATGGGAGTCGGGTCGCTCGCGCAAAGGCCGCCGGCCGCGCTCAGGCGGCCTGGGCTTGCTTGCGCGCGCGCATGACTTCGTTCTTGAATTCCTGGTAGTGCTGCCAGGCCTTGCGGAACACCGGGCCGGGCTTGCCGTTGCCGACCGGCTCGCCGTCGAGGTCGACGATGGCGACGACTTCCTTCGACGACGAGGTGACCCAGACCTCGTCGGCGCCGCGCAGCTCGGCTTCGGTGATTTCGCGCACCTGTATCGGCAGCTTGGCGCGCTCGACGATGTCGAACACCACATCGAGGGTAATGCCGGGCAGGATGAGGTTGTCCTTGGGCGGCGTGGCGATCCCGCCGTCCTTGACGATATAGGCGTTGGAGGCCGAGGCCTCGGTGAGCATGCCGTCACGCAAGAGCAGGGTTTCGATCGCGCCTGCCTCGAACGACAGCTGGCGCAGCATGCAGTTGCCGATGAGCGAGATCGTCTTGAGGTCGCAGCGATGCCAGCGGAAATCCTGCGCGGTCACCGCCTTGGCGCCGTTTTCGACGACATCCCTGGACGGGTTGACGAGCGGGTTCGACATCATGAACACCGTCGGCGTCGTGCCCTTGGGAAAGGAGTGGTCGCGCTTGGCCACGCCGCGCGTGACCTGCCAGTACACGCCCTGGTCGTCAAACGTCTGCTTTTCGATCACCTGTTCGATGATGCGGGTCCATTCGGCGCGCGAGTAGGGGTTGGCGATGCCGACCTCCGACAGGCTGCGCTCCATGCGCGCGAGGTGCCCCTCGAGGCGGAACGGCGCGCGCGAGTACACCGGCACCAGTTCGTA
>JBBQNH010000017.1:0-34809 GCA_038329705.1 Burkholderiales bacterium
ATCGTCACCCTGATGGGCGCAGCAGACGGAAGTGCAAGCGGGACAGGTATCACCGACACGTTGCGCGGCATCGAAAACGTGATTGGCGGCAGCGGCAATGACACCATTTTTTCCGACAACATCGCCAATTTCATCAATGGCAACGGCGGCACGGATGTCGTCGACTACAGCAACTCCACTTCTGGTGTGACCGTGTCTTTGGCAGGCACTGCAGGTGTGGGCGGCTATGCGGCAGGCGACGTACTGACGAATGTTGAGAACCTGACCGGCAGCAGCTTCAACGACATCCTCACCGGTAGCGCCGGTAATAATATTTTAATCGGTGGTTTGGGTGACAATACCCTGTATGGCGTGGGCGGTAACGATACGCTGGTGGGTGGCCTCGGCAATGACACTTTGGTGGTTGGTTACGGCACCAGCCTGCTGGATGGAGGAGGGAGTTCCAATTATATTGGCGACACTGCCGATTTCAGCGCGATTTCGTCATCACTTACGGTTACCCTAAATGGTTCCGCTGGTGGTAGTGTGATTGGGGCAGGTGTCAACGACACATTGAAGGGATATATCGAAAATATTATTACCGGCAGTGGCAATGATTTTATTTTCAGTGACTATTATGGAAATTTTATCGATGGTGGAGCAGGTAATGACACGGTCAGTTATGCTGGATCCGGATATGCTGTGACGATGACACTGAACGGCGCCAGCTATAGTGCCCCGGGAACCGGGGGGCCAGCTATTTTTTCAAATGGGGATGTTTTTGTCAATATTGAAAATCTGATCGGCAGTTCAAAGGGCGACATTCTGACCGGTGACAGCGGTATCAATATTCTGGATGGCGGTGCCGGACCCGGCACCGGCGTCAACCCCGACAACGATACGCTAAGCGGTGGGTTGGGAGATGATACATTGCTGGGTCGTAACGGTAACGACCTCCTGGACGGGGGTGGCGGTGCCGACTTCATCGACGGCGGGGCGCAAATCGACACAGTTAGTTATGCCGGCTCATCAGCGGGCGTGACAATGGCATTGAATGGTGCCAGCAACAGTGCTGCCGGTATAGGTGGAGACGCGGCCGGTGATGTGCTGGTCAATGTCGAGAACCTCATTGGCAGTAGTTTTAACGACTTCCTGAGTGGTGATAGCAACGCAAACACGCTGATCGGCGGAGGCGGGGTGGACACGTTGTACGGAGGTGCGGGTGCAGATACGCTGGTCATGGCAACGGGTGACTTGGCGGGTTCAACATTGAACGGGGGAACGGATGCCAGCATCGACATCCTGCGAATCACCGGGATGGGCGCTAACCTTGATCTGGCTTCCTTCGATGCCAATGTCACCAGCATAGAAAAGCTGGATATCAAAGACGGTATCAGTTCCAACCTTACCCTGGGGTTGACCGACATTCAGGCAATGGTGGATAACGGCAATGCTTCCAGCATGACGATCCGGATGGATACAGGCGATACCCTGAGTTTCAACCTGTCCCCGAACGATAACGTATCCAGCGCTTTCGATCCGACCTTCGGCACTACGCACTATACTTTTGCCAATTCCGTTTCTTTGACCACCGCAACGCTCGATCTGGTAACAGTATAGGAACTTCAAACGTAGCATTGCTCCCATCGTTTGTCATTGGTCTGCTGCCTGTCGGAGATACGCGATACATCATTGGACGGTTGAACACCCGTATTTCCACGTTTAATCACCGGCTAGCCCACAAATCATCGTGGGCTTATGGCACAATCCCACCGGTACATTGAAACCTAATTATTAACCCCGAATGCGTATTCTGATCAGTAATGACGACGGTTATTTCGCACCCGGCCTTGCCTGTCTCGCCGAACATCTGGCCAAGATCGCCGATGTGGTGGTGGTCGCACCGGAACGTGATCGCAGCGGCGCGAGCAATTCCCTGACGCTGGACCGTCCACTTAAGCTGCGGCGTGCCGCAAGTGGCTTCTATTATGTCAATGGCACACCAACCGACTGCGTGCATCTGGCCGTAACCGGCATGCTGGATCAGCAACCTGACATGGTGGTATCAGGCATCAACGATGGTGCCAATATGGGTGACGACACCATTTATTCAGGCACGGTTGCGGCTGCAACGGAAGGGTTTCTGCTCGGCATCCCCTCGCTCGCGGTCTCGCTGGCTGGCAGGAATTTTGTCAATCATGAGACTGCTGCCAGGATCGCCGTGGAATTGGTACAACGTTTTACCAGGCAAAAGCACACTCACCCGTGGTTGCTAAATGTCAATGTGCCGGATGTGCCTCATGACCAACTGCAGGGTATGGTAGTGACGCGTCTTGGCAAAAGACACAAAGCCGAGCCGGTGGTCAAAGCCAGCAATCCGCACGGAGAAACCGTCTATTGGGTCGGTGCGGCAGGCAAGGCCCAGGATGCAGGGGAAGGGACGGATTTTTATGCAATTGCACAACAACATGTTTCTGTTACGCCGCTCCAGATCGATCTCACCCAATATAACCAGCTCGATGCGGTACGCGGTTGGCTTGCCCAAAATTAAATGAATAAGAGTATCAACGGGATCGGCATGACCTCACAGCGCACCCGTGCGAGACTGATCGAGCGGCTGCGCGAGCAGGGTATCAAGGATGAAGCGGTGCTGGCGGCGATGTTCGAAGTCCCGCGGCATCTGTTCGTTGACGAGGCATTGGCGAGTCGCGCCTACGATGACGTGTCACTGCCGATAAATTTTAACCAGACCATCTCACAGCCGTACATTGTGGCGCGCATGATTGAGATTTTGCGGTCAGCCAGTGACATCGCTCCTCGCCCGCTGGGCCGGGTATTGGAGATCGGTACCGGCTGCGGTTACCAGGCAGCGGTGCTGGCGCAACTGGCACTCGAGGTTTATACCGTAGAGCGTATCAAGCCGTTATATGAGCGTGCCAGAAAGCAACTGGGCAATCTTAAGATACGCAATGTCAGTGTGCGCTATGCCGATGGTGCTGCCGGATTGCCGGAGAGCGGGCCTTATGACGGCATCATCATGGCCGCTGCTGCTCCAACCTTGTCGGCGGTGCTGCGGGAGCAGCTTGCCGTCGGTGGTAGAATGGTATTGCCGGTTGGGATGCAAACACAATGGCTGTATCTGATTGAACGCGATGCGCGCGGATTTCGCGAAACCAAACTTGACGCGGTTAAATTCGTGCCGTTATTGATGGGCAAGGCATGAGAAGTAACAAGGTTATTATATTATCGCTGATGACAGCGCTGTTGGCGGGCTGCGCTTCAAGCGAATATCGTGCGCCGGTGTTTGAGCGTGCCGAAGCAGAAAAGAATGCCGCCATGGCAAACGCGTCGCCGCGAGAAAAGGACTGGCGCCCCAAATCCTATACGGTGCAAAAGGGCGATACGCTTTACAGCATCGCTTTCAATTATGGCTTTGATTATCACGACCTGGCCGAGATGAACGGCATCAAGGATCCCAGCGTGATCTCGATCGGCCAGGAGATCCATCTGTTTCCGAACCGTTCCGGATCTGCCGCTCCAGCGGCCCCAATTGCAGCCAAGCCGATTGATGATCTGGTAAAGGATCAGCCCAAATTGGTTAAATACCAGTACAGTTCATCGGCAATGGCACAGATCGACATGGTTCAGCTGCAGACCACGCCTGTTACAACAATCGTTGCAAAGGCCGACAGTTCAGCGCAAACCGCATCAGGCAGCACAAGCGATGAACCGCCTGAAGTCAGCGAAGATTCTGTTCTGGAATGGGCGCTGCCCACACAGGGAAAGATAATCGGGCGGTTTTTAGAATCAGATAATCGCAAAGGAATCGATATAGCGGGCAAGCTTGGGCAACCGATCCTGGCCAGTGCGTCCGGCAAGGTGGTATACAGCGGTAACGGGTTACGCGGTTATGGCAAGTTGATCATCATCAAGCACAACAACACCTTCCTCAGCGCTTACGCGCATAACGATAAATTGCTGGTAAAGGAAGGCCAGAATGTCACACTTGGGCAGAAGATCGCCGAGATGGGCAATACCGATGCCAGTCAGGTCGAACTTCATTTTGAAGTGCGCCGTTTCGGCAAGCCGGTCGATCCGGCCAAATACCTGCCGTTTGGAAAATCCTGAGCTTCACTTGAATCCCCCGGGCCGCACTTGAATCAAAAGATACTCAGCACCAGCAATCATGACCGCGACAGCGCGGATATGCATTATGTCTATCCGGTGGTATCACGACGCGCAGGGGGGGTGTCGGTGGGCATCAACCTCAATACCAACAATGCCTGCAACTGGCGTTGCGTCTACTGTCAGGTTCCGGGGTTGACGCGCGGCGCTGCTCCGGCGGTAGATTTGGCAATGCTGGAGAGCGAATTGCGCGGTTTTCTGAATGAATTGCTGCACGGTGATTTCATGCAAAGTCGCGTTCCGGTTGGGGCGCGGCGCATCAACGACATTGCTCTATCCGGCAACGGGGAACCGACCAGTGCTGCCGAGTTTGTCCGTGTCATCGAACTGATCTCCAGAGTGCGGCAAGAAGTTAATGTGCCAGATGACGTGAAAACCGTATTGATCACCAATGGCAGTCTGCTGCATCGCGACTCCGTACAACAAGGTTTGCGGGATCTGGCCAAACTCAATGGTGAGGTCTGGTTCAAACTGGATCGAGCGAGCGAATCCGGTATGCAGTGTGTCAACGATACCCGCATCAGCATGGATAAAGTCCGTGGCAATCTCATCGCCGCGATCGAAGGCTGTCCGACCTGGCTGCAAACCTGCTGGTTTGCGCTGGATGGACAAGCCCCATCGCGACAGGACGAAGAGGATTATCTGGAATTTGTTGCAACGTTGCTGCGCGACGGACATCGGCCGCAGGGGGTTTTGCTTTACAGTCTTGCGCGACCTTCGATGCAGGCTGAAGCGCCGCAACTGTCTGCGCTGTCAGCACAACATTTGCAGGCTTTCGCCGAACGCATAAGTAGTGTCGGCTTGCCGGTCAAGGTGAGTCCCTGATACGCCGTTACTGCTTAGTCTTGAAAACTATTCTTAATGACTGCTGCCGGAAATGCAGGTGTAGTGCGAACTGCTCGATGAACGGTGTGTTCCGCCGCATTTCGCGCGGTTCGAGTATCCGGAACGGCATGGTCAGCGTTGATAGGTGTACATCTTGCGCAGGAAGATGTCTGCATTTGCAGTGATCAGGTCTTCCGGGATCGTCGCATTGGGTGCAACGTCCTGTATCTGTGCTTGCTGCAGCGTCAGTTCCGGAATCCAGCCAGTGCACAAGACCTCATCATCGAAATCCGGTGTCATGGAATCATCGTTTTCTACTTCGTAGCTGCCCATATCTATTGTACACACCTCATGTTATTGGTTCGTACGTGAAATCGCTACTTGTCTGATATATCGGCAACCTTCGATATAAGTTTAGGCCTGTGTTTTCCAGCGCCAGGTTCTCCACCTGATTCGGTTAAAATCTTGCGTATGAAAATATCACCCGATTGGAACAAGGCTGCGTTACTTGACTCACCTTTGTTCGCACCATTGCATCCGATACTCGCCGGATTTGAACCGACTGGATTACCCACACTGCATGATTGCAATACGCTGCTTTCCCTGAGCGAACCTCCCATCTTCGTGCAAAGTGGCAAGACATTGCGGTTTGTGCCGCAGGAGTGCGGTAAATTGGCATTCGAAGCACAATATGAACCGCGCTGTTATCTGGCAGGCGAGGTACAGATGCGCGCAAACAACTGGCACGATCTGCTCAATGCGCTGGTTTGGTTGACCGCTCCAAAATCCAAAGCGGTCCTTAATGCACGTCATTATCTAGCGTTGCTAGAGGAACGGGCGCAAGGAAATTCTGTGCGCGGCAAAGTGCGCGACGTGAATACATTGCTGGACGAGTCCGGTGTGATAGTGGCCTATTCTGATGCCGGACTGGCTGAATTGCTGCAAGGTTTCAAATGGAAGGAGTTATTCTGGCAACGGCGAGATCGGGTAAGGGCGAGTATGGGGTTCTATCTGTTTGGCCACGGATTGTACGAGAAGGCGCTGCATCCCTATCCCGGTATGACCGGGCAAGGCTTGCTGCTGGCGGTGGAGCAGGAATTTTTTGATTGGCCGTTGGCACAGCAACTGAAACATCTGGACTCCCACCTGGCGCAGCATCTTGCTGAAACGGTGCATGACAGCAACAACCGCGATTTTGCCCCGGTACCCTTGCTTGGCGTGCCGGGGTGGTCGGTACAAAATGAAGATGCGGAATATTACGATAACACCGCATATTTTCGTCCCGGCAGGCGCACATAGCGATTTCCAATATAGTGTGTCCGCAGAGATTTGGTATCATTGCGTCCTTGCGCAACACATCTTCCATAAGTAATCCCGAATGTTAAGCAAACTCAATGCCGTGCAACGCGAAGCCGTTACGCACCTGGATGGCCCTTTGCTGGTGCTGGCCGGCGCGGGCAGCGGCAAGACACGGGTAATCACCCACAAGATCGCCCATCTGATCGGACAGTGCGGATACGAGCCGCGCAATATCGCCGCGATCACCTTTACCAACAAGGCCGCCAGCGAGATGCGCACGCGGGTCGCCGATCTGCTGAAGAACACCAATACCAAAGGATTGGTGGTGAGCACGTTTCATTCGCTGGGTATGAACATCCTGCGTGCCGAAGCCAAATTGCTGGGCTATAAACCGCAATTCTCGATTTTCGACTCCAGCGATACCTGGAAGATATTCAGCGAGCTGAGCAATTCCGCCGACAAGCAGGAGATACGCGATATGCAGACGCGGATATCCAACTGGAAATCCGCTTTCATATCGCCGCATCAGGCCGCCGATGCGGCCGAAGATGCCAGCGAAAAATTGCATGCGCGCATCTATTCGCGCTATCAGGAAACCCTGCGCGCCTATCAGGCGGCCGATTTCGACGACCTGATCCATCTTCCGGTGGTGTTGTTCAAGGAACATCCCGAAGCGCTGATGCGCTGGCAACTGAAGCTGCGCTACCTGTTGGTGGACGAATATCAGGACACCAACGACTGCCAGTACCAGATGATCAAACTGTTGGCAGACATGCGCGGTGCACTGACCGTGGTGGGCGACGACGACCAATCGATCTATGCATGGCGCGGTGCCAGCATCGAGAATCTGCATAACCTGCGCAGCGACTACCCGACCCTTTGCGTCATCAAGCTTGAGCAGAACTACCGGTCTTCGCAACGCATCCTCAAGGTGGCGAACCATCTGATCAACCACAACACCAAGGTGTTCGAGAAAAAGCTGTGGAGCGACCACGGCATCGGCGATCCGATCCGCATCTACGCGGCGCGAGACGGCGAGCACGAGGCCGAGAGCGTGGTGATGAAGCTGATGGCGCACAAATTCGAGCATCGCGCCCGTTTTGCCGATTATGCGATCCTGTACCGGAGCAACCACCTGTCGCGCGTTTTCGAGGAACAGCTGCGCACCCAGCGCATACCTTACACCGTCAGCGGCGGGACATCTTTTTTTGATCGCGCCGAGATCAAGGACATCATCGGCTATCTGAGGCTGATCGCCAATCCGGATGATGATCCGGCCTTCATTCGCGCGATCACCACGCCCAAGCGCGGTATCGGCAACACCACGCTGGAAAAGCTCGGCAGCTATGCCGGATCGCGCCACATCAGCCTGTTCGAGGCGGCATTCGAGACGCATGTCCAGCATGAAGTGCAACCACGCCAATATGAAGAGCTGATGCTGTTCTGCAACTTCATTAACCGCATCCAGGAGCGTGCCGACAAGGATCCGTGCGGCGAATTGCTCGACGAGTTGCTGCGCGCAATCAATTACGAGACCTGGCTGTATGACTCCCATGACCCGCGCCAGGCCGAGACCAAGTGGAAGAACGTCGGGGACTTCATCGGCTGGCTCAAGCGCAAGGCCGAGACCGATGAAAAGACGTTGCTGGAAATGGTGCAGACCGTTGCACTGATTAACATGCTGGAAGGCAGGGACCAGGAGCCGGATGCCGTTTCACTGTCCACGCTGCACGCTGCCAAGGGCCTGGAATTCCCGCACGTGTTCATCATCGGAGCGGAAGAAGAGATACTGCCGTTCCGGGACAGCAACGAAAAACAGATCGAGGAAGAACGGCGCCTGATGTACGTCGGTATCACCCGAGCCGAGCGCAGCTTGCAGATCAGCTATTGCAACCGCCGCAAGCGGGGCAAGGACTGGATGCCTTGTGAGCCGAGCCGTTTTCTCGACGAAATGCCAAAAAGCGAATTGGTCTATGCGGGTGGACACGCTGATGCTATACCGGTTGTGACTAAAAACGAGGGAATGGACAAACTGGCGAGATTGAAGGAGATGTTGAATAGAACCGTCGTGGAATAACGGTTTTTATGCAAGAAACCAATTCAAGTCTAGCCTGTTTGGCTGTCGTTGGAAGTTGATACAGGCATAATTGGGCTTTGTCAGGTGTGATGATTTTCCGGGCTGGCCTCGACACAACGCGATGTTGACATGGCAACGATTGGGAGGAATATTATGCGTATTGTAGTCAAGGTGAAAGATAGAAATACATGGGCCACATAAAAAGCAACGCTGTTGCATTCCTTACGTTGATAGCGCTATTCGTGGATATGAAAGCATTTGCCCGTGATTACGCTATGCCTTATATACCAATTCCATCGGGACCTCCCGCGGCACAATCTGAACGTTCCAATGCAGAAGCCCAAGCTGAACGTATTGAAGCGATCAGGCTTCGCATGCGAAAAGGCGACACTGCTGCAGGTGAAAACAAATCATTACTGTGTGCGGGTTGTCACGGCGAGCTCGGCATCAGTATGGATCCGCTGATTCCCAATCTTGCCGGGAAGTATAAAAATTACATCATAAAACAGGTTCGAAATTTTCAGTTAGACACACGATCAAACGGCATCATGAGTGCTATGGCATCGACTATAAATGAAGATGGCCTGCTTGACGCTGCCACTTATTACTCCAGCATGGAAAGAATGAAGGGCAGCAGCCTGTCCGAAAATCGGATTGGAAGGGAATTGTTTTCAGACAATGGCATATCAGATATGGGGCTCGCTTGTGTCAATTGTCACGGTGAAGGAGGCAATGGCTTGGAACCGAAAATCTCTGCTTTTCCAGTGATCGGTGGCCAGCAAAAAGATTACATTCGCCAGCAACTCATCGATTTCAGGAATGGCAAACGAACCAATTCACCTAATAACATCATGAACCGGATGACGAGTTCGTTGACAGACGACCAAATCGAATCATTGTCAGAATATCTTTCGGGTCATTAGTCGTATATCCTTACTGTTCGAACACCAGTAAGTTGCCACGATCCATATTACAAATAACATTTCCAATAACCAGCAGGATCGAAATTGTACAGATTGCCAACAAATATCAATTTTCTCCCACAAGCGCAGTCGACTGCTGGCCATCTGTTCTATTTTCTAGTTACTATTTTAGCCGGACTGTTTTTCTTGTTGCTTTCCGCTAAAACTTATGCCGGAGATACACCTGATGGAATTCAGCAGCGCACAGGTACTGGTGACCCGGTCGCAGGTAAAGTAAAGTCTCTGATATGCTAGGCTTGCCACGGTGAAAACGGTAACCCCATTACGCCGGATTGCCCAAAACTTGCGGGGCAGTATGCCGTTTACATACAAAAGGAGATCAAGGATTTTCAGAAGGGTTCACGAAGCGATCCGATAATGACTGACATTGCGCTCAGATTGACAAATAAGCAGGACTTGCTTGACATCTCAGCTTATTTTGCAAGTCAGACTCAAATGAAGGGTAGCGTAGTTGCTGTCAATAAATCCGGGCGGGAAAGATTTATACGGGGTAATGGCTGCCAAACCTGCCATGGTGTAAATGGTAAAGGCTTGGCGCCCAATAATTCTTTTGCCCCGGTAATTGGCGGCCAGCACAAAGCATACTTGATCAAGCAGCTTAGGGATTTCAGAAGCAATGCTCGTTTCAACGAGGGAACCGGTATCATGAACATGATTGCCTCCCAGATGTCGGACAAACAAATTGAAGATGTAGCGGGTTATGAATCCGGTTTGTAACATGCGCTGATAACGACTGGCGATTCGTCCTGCGCATCTCGTTTGCACCATTCGTTTTTTTTGTTGCATTTTTAGTTAACAGGTGACAGTATTTCCCCGCCACATTGCCGACTTACTCTCAGTCTGCTAACGACTCAAATATTACCTGCTGTGGCACAAGGCAACTGTAATAATCTAACTCGGAGGTGCGCTATGATTTCCTTACCGGTTCTCTTTGTTTTTACGCCTTTTATTATACTGGCCCTGATGATTGTATTTTCAGGTAAACCCAGCGCATAGGTATGTAATTTTCGTACATTCCTCAATAACCCGTGGCGGCCAGACTCAATTCTGGCCGTTTTTATTTTGTTTCATGATCACAAGCCATTTGCCCGATTCTTCAAAATTGACTGCCCGCCGGTAAACGCCTGCCAAGTCGCTGGATATGACTTCCCGGGATGCGTATAATGCTCGCTTTGCCGAGGGCTGTTTCATGCGCATCATTCAAAAAGCATTAACCTTTGACGACGTTCTGCTCGTTCCTGCCTACTCCAATGTGTTGCCGCGCGATGTCAGTCTGCGCACGCAACTTACCCGCAACATCAATCTGAACATCCCGTTGCTATCCGCGGCGATGGATACCGTGACAGAGACCCGTCTGGCTATTGCACTGGCGCAGGAAGGCGGTATCGGCATCATTCACAAGAACATGTCGGCCCAGGCGCAGGCAGCCAAGGTCGCCAGGGTCAAACGCTTCGAAAGTGGTGTTGTCCAGGATCCGATCACCATCACGCCGGACATGACGGTGAGCAGCGTGATCGACTTGACGCGCAAGCACAAGATTTCAGGTTTGCCGGTGGTGCAGGGCAAAAAGTTGGTCGGCATCGTCACCAATCGCGATCTGCGTTTCGAAAGCAATCTCGACCAGCCTATCAAGAACATCATGACGCCGTTTGAGCGGCTGATCACCGTCAAGGAGAACACCAGCCTCGAAGAGGCGCGCAGCCTGATGCACAAGCATCGCATCGAACGGGTGATGGTGGTGAATGACGCATTCGAGTTGCGCGGTCTGATGACGGTCAAGGACATACTGAAATCAAGCGAACATCCCCTTGCCTGCAAGGACAGTCACGGCCATTTGCGTGCCGGTGCGGCGGTTGGTGTGGGCGAGGGCACGGATGAGCGTGTCACTTTGCTGGCCGAGGCGGGCGTGGATGTCATCGTGGTCGATACCGCGCACGGTCATTCGCAAGGGGTACTGGATCGCGTCAAATGGGTTAAGACCAAGTTCCCCCACATCGAGGTGATCGGCGGCAACATCGCTACCGGTGGTGGGGCAAAGGCCCTGCTGGACCACGGTGCGGACGGGGTGAAAGTGGGTATCGGCCCGGGTTCTATCTGTACCACGCGCATCGTCGCGGGTGTCGGTGTGCCACAGATCAGCGCGATCCAGAGTGTCGCAAAAGCGTTGCAGGGAACCGGCGTGCCGCTGATTGCCGATGGCGGAATCCGCTACTCGGGCGACATCTCGAAAGCGATCGCGGCTGGTGCGCACACGGTCATGCTGGGCGGCCTGTTCGCCGGTACCGAAGAAGCACCCGGCGAGATCGAATTATTCCAGGGACGTTCCTATAAATCCTATCGCGGCATGGGTAGTCTGGGTGCGATGCAGCAGGGTTCCAGCGACCGCTATTTCCAGGACAATGAAGACAATCAGGACAAGCTGGTGCCGGAAGGTGTGGAAGGTCGCGTGCCTTACAAGGGCAGCGTGCTGGCGGTGATCCATCAACTGATGGGTGGATTGCGCTCCAGCATGGGCTATCTCGGTTGCGCTGATATCGCGACGATGCATGCCAAGGCGGAATTCGTGGAAATATCGTCTGCCGGTATCCGTGAATCACATGTGCATGATGTGCAGATCACCAAGGAAGCGCCCAATTACCATGTGGACTAGCTGGCAGTCGGCAGACGTTAGTCGTTAGTTATGGCTGGATTCCGTGATCTTAAGGTCTGGCAGGCAGCCATGCAGTTGGCCACGGAGGTTTATCGGTTAAGTGCGCAGCTCCCGAAACATGAGACCTATGGCCTCTCCAGCCAGATTCAGCGATCAGCAGTTTCTGTTCCGTCAAATATAGCCGAAGGACATGGCCGCAACTCAAACAAAGAGTTCGATCATTTCCTGGGTATTGCATCGGGTTCGCTGTCAGAGCTGGAAACCCAACTCATACTGGCCCAACAACTGGGTTATCTGACCGAAGAAACAATCAGCCCTGCACTTCAAATTTCCAGTGAGATTGGCAAGATGCTCAAAGGCCTGCAAAAATCCCTCACCACCCACTAACGACTAACGTCTGGCGACTAATGACTGCTCATAAAAAAATCCTGATCCTCGATTTTGGTTCGCAATATACCCAGCTGATCGCGCGCCGCGTGCGTGAAACCAGCGTGTACTGCGAGTTACATCCCTACGATGTCGATGCGAATTTCATACGCGAATTTCAGCCTGCGGGGATCATCCTCTCCGGAGGCCCGAATTCGGTGACCGAGGGTGATACGCCGCGTGCGCCACAGGTCGTGTTCGATCTGGGTGTGCCGGTACTGGGGATTTGTTACGGTATGCAGACCATGGCCGCGCAGTTGGGTGGTGCGGTCGAAAACGGTCTGGTGCGCGAATTCGGCCATGCCGAGATTCGCGCCCAGGGGCATTCAGCCTTGTTGAAGAATATTCAGGATCGTGCCAATGCACAGGGTCACGGCCTGATCGATGTGTGGATGAGTCATGGCGACAAGGTGACGAAACTGCCGCCGGGCTTTTCGGTCATCGCCAGCAATGACACCACGCCCATTGCCGGCATGGCGGACGAATCCCGGCATTATTACGCATTGCAATTCCATCCGGAAGTGACCCATACCCATCAAGGCAAGGTGATACTGAACCGCTTCGTGCATGATGTCTGCGGTTGCGAGCAGGACTGGAACATGCCGGATTATGTCGGTGAAGCGGTGGCAAGGATCCGTGCTGAGGTAGGCAAGGACGAGGTGATACTCGGCCTGTCCGGCGGGGTGGATTCCTCGGTGGCGGCGGCACTGATACATCGCGCTATCGGTGACCAGTTGACTTGCGTGTTCGTGGATAACGGCTTGCTGCGTTTGAACGAAGCCGAGCAGGTGATGCTCACCTTTGCCGAAAACCTTGGCGTAAAAGTGATACATGTCGATGCCAGTGCGGATTTTTTGCATCACCTGACCGGCGTGTCGGAACCTGAACTGAAGCGCAAGATCATCGGCCGCGAGTTCGTCGAGGTGTTCCAGCGCGAAGCCAAAAAATTGCCCCGGGCAAAATGGCTGGCGCAGGGTACGATCTATCCCGACGTGATCGAGTCGGCCGGCGCAAAGACCAAAAAAGCCCATACCATCAAATCGCATCACAATGTGGGCGGGTTGCCTGAGAGTCTGCACCTGAAGTTGCTTGAGCCTTTGCGCGAACTGTTCAAGGACGAGGTACGCGAACTGGGTGTGGCGCTCGGGTTGCCGCATGACATGGTGTACCGTCATCCTTTCCCCGGCCCCGGTCTGGGAGTGCGTATCCTCGGTGAAGTCAAGCGCGAGTACGCCGAACTGCTACGCCGCGCCGATGCGATCTTTATAGAAGAGTTGCACAACGCCAAGGATGATCATGGTTTGTCCTGGTACGCGAAAACAGCGCAAGCCTTCACCGTATTCCTGCCGGTCAAAAGCGTCGGCGTGATGGGTGACGGCCGCACCTATGAATGGGTGGTGGCCTTGCGCGCGGTGCAGACGCAGGACTTCATGACCGCGCACTGGGCTCATCTGCCCTATGAACTGCTGGGTAAAGTCTCCAATCGCATCATCAATGAAGTGCGCGGTATCAACCGCGTGGTCTACGACATCTCCGGCAAGCCCCCCGCCACGATTGAATGGGAGTAGCGCCTCGAAGGGCGGAGCAGGGGCCCCGCTTTGTGGGGATGTGACCCCGGAGAGGATGCGTCCGCGAAACTCTAACTCGAAATTCGCTGAGAACATTATTGAGCGGGCAGCGCGAGGAGGGTGGAACAGGAGCCCCGCTTGCGGGGATGTGACCCCGGAGAGGATGCGTCCGCGAAACGCTGAATACTGAAACTCACTGAAAAGATATTGAGCGGGCAAGGCCGACCAGGACACGGAACGGCGCAACCGTTCGGTGAGGAGGAAACAAGTCCTACGGTCTTAACCAGTTCTTGCAGGCCAGCCAGAGTTTGCGCAACGGTGTCAGCGAGACACGTTCCTTGAGCACATGACAGCCGCTGAGAACGACTTCATCCAATGTGGCCCGGTAGATTGCCGCCATGATCAAGCCGGTGCGCTGCGCCTTGCGATCCACTCCGGGGAGATGTTCCAGTGCTTGCAGGTAATAGCGTTGCGCACGCTCGATCTGGAACGCCATCAGCTTTTGGAAATTCTCTGTTTCATTTGCGTTTAATATATCGGCCGCCGTCACACCGAACTGCGCCAGCTCATCCATCGGCAAATAGATCCGGTTGCGCCGCGCGTCTTCACCGACGTCGCGAATGATGTTGGTGAGTTGAAAGGCGATGCCGAGATCGTGCGCGTACTTTAGTGTCTTGCGGTCGGTGTAGCCGAAGATCTCCGCAGCGAGCAGGCCGACCACCGACGCGACCCGATAACAATACAACTGAAGGGACTTGAAGTCAGGATAGCGATTTTTCTCAAGATCCATCTCCATGCCGTCGATGATCTCGAGGAGATGTTCCTGCGACAGGTTGAATTGCTTCACCACCGGAACCAGTGCCTGCGCAACAGGATGCTGCGGAGTGCCGCCAAAGATTTCAGCCACCTGTGCCCGCCACCAGTTGAGTGTGGTTCGCGCCACGTGTTCATCGGAACTTTCGTCCACTACGTCGTCCACCTCGCGGCAGAATGCATACAACGCGGTGATCGCGCGACGCTTGTCCGGAGGCAGGAACATGAAGCTGTAGTAGAAACTGGAGCCGCTGGCGGCCGCTTTGTCCTGACAATACTGGTTCGGATCCATAACGTCTTTCAGAATGGCGCACTTTTCGCCAGCATGATAACCCAGTCCAGACGGCCCAATACCGGGCGACTGCGAAACATGTCATATTGCGCTCGCTCCAGTTTGTCCAGTATGCGCAACCCCCCGGCGATGATCATGCGCATCTCCAGTCCGATGCGGCCGGTGAGTATGGTTCCCAAGGGCTTTCCGACCAGCATCAAGGCACGCGCTCTGTCCACCTGGAACTTCATCATTGCCCGCCATTTGTCATCGCTGATGCCTTGTGCGATCTGGTCTTCGCCCACGCCAAATTGTGCGAGATCAACCAGCGGCAGATAGATGCGCCCGATCGCGTAGTCCTTCGCAACATCCTGCCAGAAGTTGATCAGCTGCAAGGCGGTGCAGATCGCATCCGAGTAGGCGAGGTTGACCGGCGTGGCCTCGTCATACAGATGGAGCAGCAGGTTGCCGACCGGATTGGCGGAACGGCGGCAGTAGTGCTGCAAATCGTTGAAATCGTCGTAGCGCTTTTTCACCACGTCCTGTGCAAAGGCATCGAGCAGATCATAGAGCGGTTGCAGCGGCAGCACGTGTTGATGGACTTCAGTAGCGAGGTTTCTGAAAAGCGGGGTCAGGGGAGTTTCATTATTTGCGATGAATGCGAGTTCCGCCCGGAATTCATCGAGTTGCCCCAGGCGTTCTGCGTCGGTTAACTCGCCCTCATCCGCAATATCGTCAGCTGCGCGGGCAAAATGGTAGATTGCCGCGACCGGCTTGCGCAGGCGTTTGGGCATGAGAATGGATGCGACCGGGAAATTCTCGTAATGATTTACGGACATGAATCAAAGGAGGTCATTGCGGTGCAGCATGAACACAAACTGGTCACCTGCAGACACATCCAGCCAGGTGAACGGCAGATTGGGGTAAGCAGCTTCCAGCACGTCGCGGTTATGGCCGATCTCAACCACCAGGATGCCATTTTCAGTAAGGTGATGTGCTGCATGTTTCAGGATCTGGCGGGTCGCATCCAGGCCGTCATCGCCGCTGCCCAATGCCAATTTTGGCTCGTGCAGATATTCCTGTGGCAGCGCGGCAACGGATGCGGCATCCACATAGGGCGGGTTGCTGATGATCAGGTCATAACACTTGTTATCCAGCTTGACGAACAGGTCTGACTCGATCAGGTTGACGCGGTTCTGCAGGTGATAATCGGTTACGTTGCGCTCTGCAACGGCCAATGCTGCAGATGACAAGTCCACGGCGTCCACGCTGGCACCAGAAAAAGCATGTGCGGCAAGGATGGCAAGGCAGCCGCTGCCGGTGCACAGGTCGAGCACGCTATTGATTTCTTCCGGTGCGGCGATCCACGGACTGAGCTGCTCCAGTAACAGTTCGGCGATGAACGAGCGCGGCACGATGACGCGTTCGTCCACGTAAAAGCTGAACTCGCCCAGGAATGCCTGATGGGTCAGGTAGGCCGCAGGGATGCGATGTTCGACGCGTCGGTGAATGATGTTCAATACTTCGGTGCGCTCGCCATCGGTCAGGCGCGCGTCGAAAAAAGGTTCAAGCCGGTCCAGCGGAAGGTGCAGGGTATGCAGGATCAGGTAGGCAGCTTCGTCGTAGGCATCGCTGCTGCCGTGGCCGAAAAACAGCTTGGCCTGATTAAAGCGGCTCACCGCGAAACGCAGGTGATCGCGCACGGTGTGCAGTTGTTGTGCAGCCTCTGCGAAAATACTGCTCATTTGCAAAGCAGGTTTTGCCCGAGTAAGTTTTCAAGGGTGCGCTGGTAAGTCAGCTTGAGCGGCTCGATGTCGGCCACGCCCACGCATTCATTAAGCTTGTGTATGGTGGCGTTCAGTGGCCCGAACTCGATCACCTGCGGACAGATATCGGCGATGAAGCGCCCGTCCGAGGTGCCGCCGCTGGTGGACAGTTCCGGCGTGACACCGTATGACTGCTCGATCGCGTTGCTGATCGCGGCGACCAGGCTGCCCTTGGCGGTGATGTACGGTTTGCCGGACAACTCCCATGCCAAATCGCAGGTCACGCCGTGCTTGTCGAGAATCGCGTGGACCTTGTCCTTCAGCCCCTGTTCGGTGCTGGCAGTGGAGAAGCGGAAGTTGAATAATATCTCGACCGTACCCGGAACGACATTGGTCGCACCGGTGCCGGCATTCATGTTTGAGATCTGCCAGGAGGTGGGTGGAAAATATTCGTTGCCATTGTCCCAGGTGGTTGCGGCGAGTTCGGCGATCGCCGGTGCGACCATGTGGATCGGATTCTTGACCAGATGCGGATACGCGATATGTCCCTGGATGCCCTTCACGATCAGCGTGCCGTTCAGCGAGCCGCGCCGTCCGTTCTTGATCATGTCGCCGACCTGTTTGTTCGAGGTAGGTTCGCCGACGATGCAGTAATCCAGCAGTTCGCCGCGTGCCTGCAGTGCTTCGACCACTTTAACCGTGCCATCGACCGCCACGCCTTCCTCGTCGGAAGTGATGAGCAATGCGATGGAGCCTTCGTGTTTGGGGTGTTGCGCAAGAAATGCTTCGATGCCGGTGATGAATGCCGCGATGGAAGTCTTCATGTCGGCTGCACCGCGACCATACAACAAGCCGTCGCGGATGGTTGGTTCGAACGGCGGACTGAACCAGCTCTCCACAGGGCCGGTCGGCACCACATCGGTGTGACCGGCAAACACCACAACTGGCGAAGCCGAACCTCGACGCGCCCAGAAATTATCCACGTTACCGAAGCGCATACGCTCAATCTTGAATCCCAGCTTTTCCAGGCGTTCGATCAGGATTTCCTGACAGCCGGCATCATCAGGGGTAAGTGAGCGGCGCGCAATCAGGGTTTTGGCAAGTTGCAGAGTTTCGGACATAACGTTTTCAGACATGAGAGTGTTCAGGGTTTGAGATTAAAAATTTTAGAGTAAGCCGCCTCGTCGAATCCGACATGCAGCAACTTTCCATTCTGTTCCAGCAAGGGGCGTTTGATGGCGCTGGTCTTTTCCAGCATCAGCACGAGCGCGGCTTTGGCATCTTGTATGTCTTGCTTGCGCTGCTCCGGCAAGCCCCGCCAGGTCAGGCCGCTACGATTGACCAGCTTGGTCCAGTCGGCTTGTTGCAACCAGTTTTGCGCAATGGCGCTATCAAGACCGTGCTTTTTGAAATCGTGAAACCCGACCTGGATGTCGTTTTTCGCCAGCCAGTCACGCGCCTTTTTTACGGTGCTGCAGTTGGGAATCCCATACAGTATGGGATTGGGATTGCCCTTCATTTGGGTTTGTTCAGGTCAAGCTTGATGGCGGAAAAATCTGCGCTTGGGGTCGGATTGGTTGGAGTGGGTGGCGGGGTGGATCCGAATACCGGCACTTTTTGTGTATCGGTACGCTCCGAAAAATCGACCAGCGAAGCCAGATTGCTTGCCGAATCGGCATTGCGCAACGCTTCTTCCTTGGTGATCAATTGCTTCTTGAATAATTTGTACAGGGCTTGCTCGAAAGTTTGCGAGCCGGCGGAAACACTCTTCTCGATGGACTCGCGTATCTTGTCGAGTTCGTCATTCTTGATCTGGTCGGCGATCAGTGTGGTATTGAGCAGAATCTCCACGGCAGGTATCTGTTTTCCTTTGGCGCCCCGCACCAGGCGTTGCGAGATCACCGCGCGCAGGCACATGGACAGATCTGCCAGCACACCCCTGCGGGATTCGTAGGGGAAAAAATTCACGATACGGTTCAGCGCGTGGTAGCTGTTGTTGGCGTGCAGGGTGGTCAGGCACAAATGCCCTGTCTGGGCGAAGATCAGTGCCTGCTTGAGTGTTTCGCGATCACGGACCTCGCCTATCATCAGCAGGTCGGGCGCTTCGCGCATCCCGCTATACAAGGCACTTTCATAGGTGAGTGTATCGGTGCCGATCTCGCGCTGGTTCACGATTGATTTGTTGTGGCTGAAGATATATTCGATGGGCTCCTCGATGGTCAGGATATGGCCGCTGGCCGAATTGTTGCGATGCTCGATCATGGAGGCGAGCGTGGTGGACTTTCCGGAACCGGTTGCACCAACCACCAGTATCAGTCCGCGCTTTTCCATGACCAGTTCTTTCAGGATATTGGGCAGGTTGAGCTCTTCTGAACTACCGATCTTGGACTTGATGTGGCGAACCACGATGGCGATGTCGCCGCGCTGGCGGAAAACGTTGACCCGAAAATTGCCGACATCCTTGACACGGAAGGAGAAATTCATCTCCAGATAAGTTTCAAAGTCGGCAATCTGCTGCGGCGTCATCATCTCATAGGCAATGCGCTTGACCACATCCGCATCAAGGGCCTGGGAATTGACCGGCATGGTGACGCCGTCGATCTTGATATTGACCGGCGCGCCAACCGAAAAGAACAGGTCGGATGCCTGTTTGTTTGAGGCCAGTTGCAATAATGGTGTGATGATCATCGTGCACTCCTTAAAATCCCAAGTTTCATTGCCATACTTCGTTGCGCTCTAAAAAATATTGTCTGCATTTAAGCCATATACAGCGCGGCGGTTTTTATCGCACGCCTTGTCTGGATTCGAAATTTTAATTTTCAGGAGCACACAATCTTTATTATCAGTCAAATTCCGCGCAGCAATTCGTTGATGCCCACCTTGGACAGCGTCTTGGCGTCGACCTTCTTCACGATCACCGCGCAGTACAAACTGTAGCTGCCGTCCTTGGATGGCAGGTTGCCGCTGACCACCACCGAACCGGCCGGTACCCGGCCATAACTGATCTCACCGGTTTCGCGGTCGTATATCTTGGTGCTTTGACCGAGAAAGACGCCCATCGAGATCACCACATTGTCTTCCAGGATCATCCCTTCAACGATCTCCGAACGCGCCCCGATGAAGCAATTGTCACCGATGATGGTCGGGTTGGCCTGCACCGGTTCGAGTACGCCGCCGATACCGACACCGCCGCTCAGGTGCACGTTCTTGCCGATCTGCGCACAGGAGCCGACTGTTGCCCAGGTATCCACCATGGTGCCTTCATCGACATACGCGCCGATGTTAACGTAGGAGGGCATCAATACCACATTCTTGGCGATGTAAGCCCCCTTGCGAGCCGCGGCCGGCGGCACGACACGGAATCCGCCTTCGCGAAAATCGCGGCTGTTGTAATCGGCGAACTTGGAAGGGACCTTGTCGTAGTAATTGGTAAAACCACCCTTGATGAAGGCATTGTCTTCCAGTCTGAACGATAACAGCACGGCTTTTTTCAGCCATTGGTGAGTCACCCATTCGCCGTCGATCTTTTCCGCGACACGCAGCTTGCCCTGGTCCAGTTCGGTGATGACGCTATCGACCGCCTCCTTGAGTTGGGCATCGGCATTGCGCGGTGTGATCTCTGCGCGGTGTTCAAAACTGGTTTCTATGATCTGTTGCAATTGGTCCATGATAACTCTCGGTTGGTTTGAATATTATTAAAGGGTTCTAACGAAATTTGCTATGCGCTGCGCGGCTTCCACGGTCTCTGCGGTGCTCGCTACCAGTGCCAGACGCACAAAATTCTCGCCGGGGTTTATATCATTCGCGCTGCGCGCAAGATAGCTGCCCGGCAAGACAGTCACATTATAGTCGCGATACAAGTCCTGCGCGAAGCGGGTATCGGCAACCGGTGTGCGTATCCACAGGTAAAAACCCGCCTCCGGCAGTGTGACGGGCAGCAACGGTTTCAGTATCTCCGCCACTCTGGCGAATTTTTCCGCATACAACCGGCGGTTCTCCGTAACATGTGCTTCGTCACTCCATGCGGCGATGCTGGCAGCCTGTACTGCGGGGTTCATCGCCGAGCCGTGGTAGGTACGGTACAGCGCAAAATTTTCGATGATATTTGCATCGCCCGCAACAAAGCCGGATCGCATACCGGGCACATTGGAGCGTTTCGACAGGCTGGAGAACATCACCAGATTCTTGTAATCGCCGCGCCCCAGAGATTGTGCGGCTTGCAATGCGCCCAATGGCTTTTCTGAAAAGTAGATCTCGGAATAGCATTCATCCGAGGCGATCACGAAACCGAACCGGTCGGACAACTCAAATAATACTTGCCATTCCGCCAGAGACATCACCCGGCCGGTCGGATTCCCGGGCGTGCAAACATAAACGAGTTGGGTGCGTTGCCAGATGTGATCCGGTAATTGCGAAGGATTAAACGCGAAGCCATTCTCCGGCAGGGTATTGAGAAACACCGGCGTGGCACCCGCCAGGAATGCCGCCCCTTCGTAGATCTGGTAGAACGGGTTGGGGCAGACCACCACCGGATCATCCGGGCCACGATCGACAACCGCCTGTGCAAAAGCGAATAGCGCTTCGCGGCTGCCGTTCACCGGCAAGACCTGGGTGCGCGCATCGGGCACCGCGATGTCATAACGTGACGCCAGCCAGTTGGCTATGGTGCTGCGCAACGCGTCACTGCCCGAGGTTGTGGGATAATTCGCCAGTCCCCCGAGATTGTTCGCCAGGGCGTCGCATATGAATTGCGGCGTGGGGTGCTTTGGTTCACCGATGGAAAGACTGATGGCCCGATAGTGCTGGTTGGGCTGAACTTCGCGAAACAGCGCGGCGAGTTTCTGGAACGGATAGGGCTGCAGTCGTTGCAAGTCCGGGTTCATTTTGGCAAGTCCTGGTTCATTTGCTATTCCGGTTGTTTGTTATTTCTTTGCTGGTTTTCGAGGTTTGGTTTCTGGGTTTAATTTCTGGATTTATTTTTCGGGCGTACGAAAATCAGTGCGCATTATACGGGTGCATCACAATAATTGGGGGTTGGCCGGTGTCGTCAAAACATAATGCAATGCCGGTCGCCGGTGCCTTGACCGGAGCGCTGGTGTGGGGGTTGATCTGGTACCCCTACCGCCTGCTGCAGGAAGCAGGTGTGCCCGGGACGCTGGCAACATCCATCACTTATCTGCTGGCGATGCTGTGCGGCATGTTGATGTTGCCGGGCATCTGGCGGGAACTGCGCCCGCAAGGAGAACGCCGTGGCTGTAAGGGGCTAACGCCCCAACAGCACACGCAGCCCAAGGCCGGCGCTTGGGCGGTGCTGCTGGTATTGAGCGCGGGATGGACGAATTTCGGCTATGTGTTGGCGGTACTGTACGGCGAGGTGATGCGCGTGCTATTGCTGTTCTACCTTGCACCGCTGTGGACGATCCTGTTCTCATATTGGCTGTTGGGGGAGCGACTCGATCGCTACGGCTACCTGGTGATCTCCCTGTCATTTAGCGGCGCACTTGTCATGTTGTGGAAACCGCATCTGGGCCTTCCCCTGCCGCAAAATACTGCCGAGTGGATAGGCTTGTCGGCAGGCATGGCATTTGCACTTTCCAATGTGGTATCGCGGCGGGCCGCGCATTTGAGTCTGCAGGCTAAATCTTACAGCGTGTGGCTCGGCACAGCCCTGTTGTCGGTGCTGCTTTCGTTGTGGCAAGGCGGGCTTTCGGATCGCATCGTGGAGATAAATGCGCATGTCTGGCTGATGCTCGTACTGGTGGGTATCGTGCTGTGCTGTTCCACTTTTGCATTGCAGTATGCAATTGCTCATTTGCCCGCCAATCGGGCCATCGTCCTGTTCCTGTTCGAATTGGTGGTTGCAGCGGCTTCGTCGTATTTCCTTGCCGATGAAGCGATGGAACTGCGCGAATGGCTGGGGGCATTGCTGATCATTTCGGCCAGTCTTCTTTCCGGAAGATTGTATGCCGTCCCAAAAGGATAGGGAGCTTCCCCCGGGTATCGCTATCGGGGATACCGTATCATTATTTTTTCTTAATTCCGCGCATGTCTTGTAATATACTGTGCGAGTCGAATACAACTGATCGAATGTAAATTAACGCGCTGATTTCTTGAAAATGAAACACATCCCGACATCCGCAGAGATCAACAACCTGTTCGCCAACAGCGACCCGGGCACCGTTTGGAGCAAGGCGACGGCGATACTCGCTCGCATCGACCCCTCTTATGATATCTCCCCGATCAAATCCGTTTTCAATGACGTGATGAGCCTGTTCCGTGGCGATTACCCGGGCTACAGTTCCATCAAGACGCTTTACCACGACAAGCCGCATACGCTGGACGTGTTTCTGTGTGCGGTCAGGTTGATGCACGGGGTGAGCATTTCCGGCACCCGTCTGACCGGCGAAGAAACGACACTGATCATGATTGCCGCCCTGATGCACGATATCGGTTATTCACAACTGGATGGAGAGGAAGGCGGTACCGGTGCCCAATACACGCAGACCCACGTAAAACGCGGTATCGAGTTCATGAAGAAGTATGTCGCCGAACGATGCCTTCCATCCCATTATCCAACTGCGCTTGAGCCGATGATGAGCGGCACCGATCCGGCGCTGAAATTCTCGCGGATAGGATTCCCGGATGAACGTACACGTCTGCTCGGTCAGATCCTCGTCACCGCCGATCTGACCGGACAGATGGCCGACCGGACCTATCTCGAGAAACTATTGTTCCTGTACCTGGAATTCAAAGAGGCACATTTCGGTAATTACCATAACATGCTCGACCTGTTGCGCCAGACCAACACGTTTTACGGGATCACACGCGAGAAGCTCGACGGTGCGTTGGGTGGCATGTACCGTAACCTGAGCCTGCACTTCAGGGACATGATGGGCGTCGACAATAATTACTACTTAGAATCGATCGAGAAGAATATTGCCTATTTGTCAAAAGTGATCGAGCGCGACGAGGAATATCTGTCCATGCTCAAGCGCGGCGGAATCGCGGAGAAATCACAGGCCCTGGTTGCTCACCACTGATCCGCCCGCCAAGCTGCGGTACTAAAACCCGCAGCAATGAATCACAGCCGGTTTACGCAACCGTGACTTTCTTGTCCAGATAAACATCCTGGATAGCATTCAATAACGCCACACCATCCTTCATCGGTTTCTGGAATGCCTTGCGTCCGGAGATCAGGCCCATGCCGCCAGCACGCTTGTTGATCACCGCTGTGCGCACCGCCTGATGCAGATCGTCCTTGCCGGTGGACTCACCGCCGGAATTGATCAGGCCGGCGCGTCCCATGTAGCAGTTCGCCACCTGGTAGCGCACCAGGTCAATGGGGTGGTCTGTGGTGAGTTCGCTGTATACCTTGGGGTGAGTCTTGCCGAACTTGAGCGCGTTATATCCGCCGTTGTTCTCGGCCATCTTCTGCTTGACGATATCGGCGTTGATAGTGACGGCAAGGTGGTTGGCCTGCCCGGTCAGATCTGCGGCCAAGTGATAATCCTTGTCTGCGGTCTTGAATGCCGGGTTGCGCAGATAAGCCCAGAGGATGGTGGCCATACCCAGCTCATGGGCATGTGCAAAGGCTTCTGAGACTTCCAGAATCTGTCTGCGCGAATGTTCCGAACCGTAGAACACCGTCGCGCCCACCGCCACTGCGCCCATGTCGAATGCCTGATCGACGCTGGCAAACAATGTTTGATCATAGATGTTGGGATAGGTCAGAATCTCGTTGTGGTTGATCTTCACGATGAACGGGATCTTGTGCGCGTAACGGCGCGCCACCGACGACAACACACCCAGCGTCGAGGCGACACCGTTGCAGCCGCCCTCGATGGCCAGCTTGACGATGTTGTCCGGGTCGAAATAGATCGGGTTGGGCGCAAAAGAAGCACCGCCGGAATGTTCCACACCCTGATCCACCGGTAGCAAAGACAGATAGCCGCTGTTGGCAAGCCGTCCCTGGCCGTACAAAGACTGCAGGCTGCGCAGCACGCCGGGTTTGCGGTCTTTGATCGATACCACGCGGTCCACAAAGTCCGGGCCCGGTAACTGCAACGACTCCCTGGGGATGCCGGTGCAGCGATATTTCAACAGGTGTTCCGCTTCTTTACCCAGTAACTTGACGATGTCAGCCATGGTTGCTCTCCCGGTAATTGAAATGAATAGTCTATGTTACTCCTGTTGTTGGACAATGAAAGTCAGGCCTGCGCGTGTATAATTTCGCACCGTCCCGACATCCACCGCCACATCGCACACTACTCAAATGGAACAGCTCACCATCGGCACACCGCTCACTGCTTCAGCGACCAAAGTGATGCTGCTCGGCAGCGGCGAACTGGGCAAGGAAGTCATCATCGCGCTGCAGCGTCTTGGCGTGGAAACCATCGCGGTGGATCGCTATGCCGATGCGCCCGGACACCAGGTCGCGCATCGTGCCCACGTCATCAACATGGCGGACGGCGCAGCGTTGCGTGCGCTGATCGAAAAGGAGCGGCCGCATATCATCATCCCGGAGATCGAGGCTATCGCCACCGAGATGCTGGAAGAGATCGAGCGCGAAGGGCTGGCACGAGTCATTCCCACCGCCCGCGCCGCGCGTCTGACGATGAATCGCGAAGGCATCCGCCGTCTGGCTGCCGAGACCTTGAGCCTGCCCACATCCCCGTATCGTTTTGCCGACGGCCTGGACGAGATGCGGGCTGCGATAGTTCAGATCGGCTGCCCGTGTATCGTCAAACCGGTGGTGTCATCGTCCGGCAAGGGACAATCCAGAGTGGAGAACGTCTCGGATGCGGAAGCTGCCTGGGATTATGCCGCCAGCGGCAGCCGGGTGAACCGGGGCAGGGTAATTGTCGAAGGACTGATCGAGTTCGATTATGAGATCACCATGCTCACCGTGCGCGCGATCGGCGCGAACGACCTGACAGAAACCCATTTCTGCGATCCTGTCGGTCATGTGCAGGTGCATGGCGATTATGTCGAAAGCTGGCAACCGCAGGTGATGACCGACCTTGCCTTGCAGCGTGCCCGCGATATCGCCAAAACCGTGACGGACAATCTTGGCGGGTTGGGTATCTTCGGTGTGGAATTGTTCGTCAAGGGCAACCAGGTATGGTTCAGCGAAATCAGCCCGCGACCACACGATACCGGCATGGTGACCCTGTGCTCGCAAGTGCAGAACGAATTCGAGTTGCATGCCCGCGCCATACTCGGCCTGCCGGTCAATACCGCGTTGCGTGCGCCGGGTGCCAGCGCGGTGATCTATGGCCAGCATGAAGCCAAGGGCATCGCATATGCGGGCGTGGCAGAAGCGCTGCGCGTACCGCAGTCCGATATCCGGCTGTTCGGCAAACCGGAATCATTTGCCAGACGACGCATGGGCGTCGCATTGGCGACCGGCGAGAATACCGACGAGGCGCGTGATCGTGCCAAGTTGGCGGCTGGCAGGGTCGTGCCGGTTATATCATGATGATATCGGGAATCCTGCACGCATCGTTTTTGATATCCGACATTGCCAAATCCAGGGCTTTCTATGAAGGCGTGCTTGGCTTGCGGCCCAACCCCGGCCGCCCCCGGATGATATATGACGGAATCTGGTATGACGTGGCGTTCAACCAGCAGATTCATCTGCTGCTGCTAGCCGATCCTGAAGCGGGCTTGCAGAGACCCGCGCAGCACGGCGGACGCGACCGGCATGTCGCACTGGCTGTAGCCGAATTCGATGAATTGATCGCACGTTTGGAACAAGCCGGGATTGCTTACACGCGCAGCACTTCGGGGCGCCGTGCCTTGTTTTGTCGTGATCCGGACTCGAATGCGCTGGAGTTTATTGCGATCTGAGAATCAATTGCCTGCCCAAAAATTGATCCATCCGAATTTCAGAATAGCCAACTGCCGCCGAATCGGTAGCAGTTCTTGCCGCTGTTCTTGGCCGCATACATTGCTTCATCGGCGGACTTTACCAATTGTGCCGCCGTATCTCCGTTTTCAGGGTGGAAGGCGATACCGATGCTGGCGCTTATCATGAAAATTTTCCCGTTGATCTCAAATTGGGTGGCGAGATTTGCAAGCATCTTTTTTACCACGCGTTCGACGCTGGCAGGTGTCTTTACGTTGCTGATGATCACCATGAACTCGTCACCGCCGAGGCGTGCAACGGTGTCCGATTTTCGCACGCACGATGCGATCCGCTTGGCCGACTCGCACAGTACTGTATCGCCTGCATTGTGACCGAGCGTGTCATTGACGATCTTGAAGTCATCGAGGTCGATAAAAAGAACGGCGAATGATCCTTTTTCCCTGCTTGCCCGGGAGATCGCCTGGTTGAGCCGGTCATAGAACAGGATGCGATTGGGCAGTCCTGTTAGTGCGTCGTGCTGGGCGAGCTTGAGTATCTGTTCGTTGGTTTGCCTGAGGCGTGTTATGGTTTTCCACAGGAATCTGGCCTGAAAGCCGCCAATGACGTTCAAGTTACCCAATTGTGCAGCTGCATAGTCGGTGACGTTTTCGTCCCCGGTGAGATTGAAAGCGAGGCAAGGGCGACATGCCGCGATGGCCTGGCCAAGATCGGTAAAACGTGGAATGCCATGTTTTTCTGCGATTGCAAGTGCCGGCGCCTTGGGATCAGAATCGATAATGCCGACTATATTGATGGACGAGTCGTCGAAAAATAGTTCGAGCATTGCCGTACCACCGCGGCCCGCGCCGATGACGAGTAACCTTTGTTCGCTTTGAGATTCTGCTGTCATCAGTTATCTGGCGGCCATTATGATTTTCGAAGTATCCTTGTTCAGTGCTTCTTCTTGTACCGGCGAACTGGCTTGATGCTACCAGAATTTTCTGCCGATGCGCGATGATCCATCCTGCAGAAAGGCAAAAATCAAATCTGCCGTGGCCACAAAGGTGCTGATAGCGTCATGGTCAGGGAGCAGGATTGGGGTATAGCCTGTGCACCTGTTCGATGCTCTCCAGCACTTCTGCCGATAGCACCAGTCCGGCGCTGTCCAGGTTCTCTTTCAACTGATCCTGATTCGTTGCGCCGATGATCACACTGGTGTTGAACCAGCGCGTTCTTGCAAAGGCAAGCGCCATCGTCGCCGGGCTGAGTCCGGCTTCCATCGCAATGCGCACATATTCCTTGCTGGCAGCAGGCACATTGGGCTTTGCATAACGCTGCCCGAAGTTCTGGAACATCGTGATACGGCCTTTCGAGTATGGGTTGGCGATGTATTTGCCAGTCAGGTGACCGAACCCCAATGGGCTGTATGCCAGCAAGCCGATATTTAGGTGATGGCAAGTTTCCGCAAGACCATTCTCGAAGGTGCGGTTCATAAGATGGTAAGCGTTTTGCACCGTGACGATCTTGGCTAGCCCCATGCCTTCCGCGCATCTGACGAATTCATTGATACCCCACGGCGTCTCGTTTGACAGTCCGATATGGCGCACTTTACCGGCTTTGACCAGTTCGGCCAGTGCGGCAAGTTGTTCGGCGATAGGCGTACTGTCGTGTTCTTCTGTCACGTTATAACTGCTTGCGCCGAACATTGGCACATAACGATCCGGCCAATGGATCTGGTAGAGATCAACGTAGTCGGTCTGCAATCTTTCCAGGCTGGCGTTGATCGCGGCATTGATGTGTTCACGGTTGACGCACGGACCGTTGCGTATCCAGGCAAAGCCGCGCGACGGACCGGCGATCTTGGTGGCAATGATGAGTTTGTCGCGCTGCTGATGCTTTAGCCAGGTACCGATATAACGCTCGGTGCGTCCCTGTGTCTCCGCACGCGGCGGCACCGGATACATTTCGGCGGCATCGATGAAGTTCACTCCGCGCGATACTGCGTAGTCGAGTTGAGCGTGCGCTTCCGCCTCGCTGTTCTGCTCGCCAAAGGTCATGGTGCCGAGGCCCAATGCCGACACCTTCAAATCGCTGGCGCCCAATTGCCGATATTCCATCTTTCGCTCCTTTGGTAAATTTTCTGCGGCTATTTTAATTCCGGCGGATTATTCAGTACTTCGCAATGCCGTGCTAGCATCTGTAGCATGAAAATGCCGGTCCTGTTCGTTTCGCATGGCGCACCGACTCTGCCGCTGGAGCCCGGAGAGACCGGCGCCGCCTGGCGAAAGCTGGGTGAACAGATGCCCGGACCAGCGGCGATCCTGCTGATCTCGGCGCACTGGGAGACCCGCATTCCGACTGTCAGTCGTGCCGTGCAACCGGAAACCATACACGACTTCAGCGGTTTCCCGGCGGAACTGTATAAATTACAGTATCCGGCACCCGGCGCTCCGGAAATGGCGCAGTCCGTCATGCTTTCGTTGCATCAAGCTGGAATACCCGCGCAGCTGGATCATAAACGCGGGCTGGATCATGGTGCGTGGGTGCCGCTGAGCCTGATGTATCCGCAGGCCGAAATTCCGGTCGCGCAATTATCAATGCAACCCGATCAGGATCCGGCATGGCATATCGCGTTGGGTCAGGCATTGCGACCGTTGCGCGAGCAGGGAGTATTGATCATTGGCAGCGGTTCGATCAGCCACAATCTTCGAGCGCTTTTCAAACATCCGCAGGGTGCGTCAGCGCCCGGCTGGGTGACCGAATTCTGCGACTGGATGGCGAATAGTATCGAAGCAGGAGATATGGCCGCGCTCAGCGACTATCGCACCCTTGCTCCCCATGCCGTACAGAATCATCCCACCGACGAGCATCTTTTGCCGCTGTTCGTGGCGCTGGGTGCTGCGGATAAGTCAGACACCCCGCAGCGACTGAATCATGTGATGACCTACGGCGTGCTGGCGATGGACGCGTGGTTGTTCGATGCCGGGGTTAAACCGGAGCTATAGGTTTCTGGCGATTTCCTTCAGCCCATCCGGCGACAGGCTGTCCAGCGGCACCCGCTGTGCATGTTCCAGTTGAGCATAGTGTCCGGTGATGGCGCGTGAATAACTCGGGTCGTAGTGCAGTGTCAGCAGTTCCGCAACCATTGTGGTGAAATCTCCGGCACGGATCATCTCGCTCCAGTGATCCAGTTGTTTCGAACTGTGAAATCTGTACAGGGGTTTGAGATGTTCGATAAAGGTCTCCGGCCCCGCGGTGTAATGACGATAATCCTCCAATAGACCGGTCACACGGGTTTCGATCGGCGTCTCTATCAGCAGGCAGGGGCTGGCATGCATCGCCTCGAACAGCCCGATGGGCAACGCGATGCTGCCGATCTTCTTGCTTTCCGCTTCCACATACACCGGATGTGACGGGTCGAGTTCCTGCAAATTTTTCAGCAGCAGGCTGTCGAACCATTTTTGTGACGGCTGCGCCTGCTCTGGCAAACTCCCCAGCACCGAGCCGCGATGCTGTGCCAGCCCTTCAAGATCCAACACCTGATGGCCGGTCTGTGCCAATGCCGCGAGCAATCGGCTCTTGCCCGAACCGGTGGGTCCGCAGATTACCCTGAACGCGAAAAGTTTGGGAATCGTTTCCAGCTTTTCCAGCACGCCGCGCCGGTAGGTCTTGTAGCCGCCTTCCAGTTTGTGCGCCGCCCAGCCCACCTGGGCAAGGATGATGCTCATCGCACCGCTGCGTTGACCGCCGCGCCAGCAATAGACCAGCGGCCGCCAGGATTTCGGATGGGCATGAAAACAACTTTGCAAATGATGCGCGATATTCTTCGCGACCAATGCCGCGCCCAACTTGCGCGCCTCGAACGGCGACACCTGTTTGTACAGTGTGCCGACAGCGATGCGTTCCTCATCGGTGAGCACCGGGCAGTTGATCGCCCCGGGTATGTGGTCCTCGGCGAACTCGGCCGGCGTGCGCACGTCGATAATTTCGTCAAAGTCGCCCAGCTGTGATAGGTTTGCAGTTCTGAAAAGCATTTATGCCTGATAAAGTAAGTTGCCGAAAAAATTTCGGCCAGAATAATTTTGAAATGAGGAATGATTCGTGTCTGAAGTCCAAACAATGCCAGAAATCAAGTTAACCCAATTGTCGCACGGTGGTGGCTGCGGCTGCAAAATTGCACCGGCTTTATTGCAGCAAATCCTCGGAGTGGCAAAACAGAAACTGCCGTTTGCCAACCTGATGGTCGGTACCGAGACCAGCGACGACGCAGCAGTCTATCGCCTCAACGATCAGCAGGCGATCATCGCCACCACCGATTTTTTCATGCCCATCGTCGATGACCCGTTCGATTTTGGCCGCATCGCCGCGACCAATGCGCTGTCCGATGTATACGCGATGGGCGGCACACCGATCATGGCACTGGCCATCGTCGGTATGCCGGTCAACAAACTGCCGGTCGAGACGATACGTTCCATCCTGCAGGGCGGTGAAGCGGTATGCGAAGCGGCCGGCATCCCCTTGGCGGGCGGACATTCGATCGATTCGGTCGAACCGATCTACGGGCTGGTGGCGATTGGCATCGTGCACCCCGATCGATTGAAAAGGAACAGCGCTGCGCAGGCAGGCGACGCGCTGATACTCGGCAAGGGTTTGGGTGTCGGTGTGCTGGCGGCGGCACTGAAAAAGGATGTGTTGTCTGCCCGGGGTTATGCGCAGATGATCGCAACAACAACTCAACTGAATACGGTGGGCAGCGAACTGTCCGGCCTGAATGGGGTACACGCGCTGACCGATGTGACCGGCTTCGGCTTGCTCGGCCACTTGCTGGAGATGTGTCGAGGTTCCGGGATGGCGGCCGAACTTAAGTTCGATCAGGTACCGATCCTGTCAGAGGCCTTGCCGTTGGCGCAACAGGGCATCGGCCCGGGCGCGATCGAGCGCAACCTGGCCAGCTACGGGCATGAAATTGATTTCTCGGCAGATCTGGAAAACTGGCAGCGCCGGGTGCTTGCCGATGCACAGACCAGCGGTGGTTTACTGGTCGCGGTTGCACCTGAAGGTGTTGACGAAGTACTGACTTGTTTCCGGCGCGCCGGATTCGCACAAGCGGCAGAAATTGGCAGGATTGGGCGGGGTGCCCCGCGTGTTGCGGTCAGTTGAAGACTGGACACTTTTCAACAGGGACCTGGCAGCGCCAAGTCCCACCCAATTCAACAGCGGTATCGTTCGATATAAAAATTGTTCAGGTAAGCAGAAATACCATCAGTGTCTTGAATCAGCATTCGCGACGCTGGCGCCAGAGGAAGTAAATCAGCGGAATCACCAGTAGGGTCAGTGCGGTCGAGGCAAATGTCCCGAAGATCAGCGATATCGCGAGTCCGCCGAACACCGGGTCGGTCACCATGATCGCGGAGCCCAGAATGATCGCCAACGCCGTGAGCAGAATGGGCCGGAAACGTATCGCGCCTGCCTCGATCACCGCTTCTTTCACGCTGCAACCGCGCTCTTCATGTTCGATGATGAAGTCGATCAGCAGCAGCGAGTTCCTGACCACGATCCCCGCCAACGCGATCACACCGATCATCGAGGTCGCCGTAAATGCCTGATGCATGATCATGTGCCCGGGAAACACGCCGACCAGTGTCAGCGGGATTGCGCCCATCACGATCATCGGAATGACAAATGATTTGTAATATCCGACCAGCACCAGATAGATCAGCACCAGCGCAACGATGAACGCGCTGCCCAAGTCGCGGAACACATCCAGGGTGAGCCGCATCTCGCCGCCCCAAAGTAGCTGGTAGCCTTTTATATCCCTGGGTTGTGCATCGTTAAATCCCAGGTTGGCTGTCGTAAAATGTTCGCCTGCCACAGTTTTGTTATCCAGCATTTTATCAAGCGCAAGCACCGCATAGACCGGGCTGGAACGCAGCAATTCCCCGCCGACCATTACAACCGGATGCTGGTCGCGATCATAGATAGGTTTGGCAGCGACCACACGGCGCAAGGTGGCGATCGAAGACAGGGGTACCTGTTGGCCCATGGCATTGACGATCGCAAGGGACAACACCTGCCCGGGTGATTGGCGTTCGGCGCGTGGCAGGCGCACGGTGATGTTGATTGGCTCTCTGGCATCCTCGATATGCAGCGCGCCCAGCGAAAAGCCGCTCACATAATCATGCACCAGCTTGGCAACCTGCGCGGGTGCGACACCCGCCAGTGCCGCTTTTTCGGCATCGACGTGGATCTCGTAACTATCTACTGATGCGGTGACCGAGTCATCCGCATTGATGATGCCGTAGATATTGTTGAAGTCTTCCCTGACCACTGTCGCTGCGGCGCGCAGCTTGTTGTAATCCGGGCCATACAATTCTGCCAGGATCTGAGCCTGTACCGGCGGGCCGGGTGGTGTCTCGTACAATTTGATCTGGCTGCCGGGGTAACGCGTTCTGACCGGCATCAGCGCTTCATTCAAAGCAGAGACGATCTCGTGCGAGCTGTCCGGGCGGTCGTGTTTGTCCACCAGATTGACACGGATCTGGGCTAAATTCGTTCCGCGCTTGAGGATGTCGCCGCGCACCAGCGAAGCGAAATCCACCGTCGCGGTAACGCCGAGGAAAGTCTGGTAATTGACCACATAACGGGTATGCGCAAGCACATCACCCACGGCCCGGGCAACTTCGTCGGTGCGTGCCAGCGCAGTCCCCGCCGGTGTGTCGATTTCAAGCAGAAAGGTGTTGGTGTTGTCGTTCGGCAGCATCTTCAGTTCCACGCCCAGCGGACTGAGCGGGCCGTTCATGCCGGAAGGGCGTATGAACTGCCAAACCGGTTGCAGCATCGCGAGCATGAGCAGTACCGCCACGATCAGGAACAGCCAGTTGCGCCGTTTGCTGCTGTTGAGCAGGGGTGTGATCGCATTGACATAGGCGCGATGCAGCGGATCCTGTGGACGCGCATCCTGTTCTTCCAGCGTGGGCGTTTTCTCCATCTCGGCCAGCGCCTTGCCCTTGAGCATACGATAAGAGGCCCAGGGCACCACCATATAGGCGATCAGCAACGAGGCAACCATCGCGACCGGCACATTGAACGGGATCGGCTGCATGAAAGGCCCCATCATGCCGGTGACGAAAGCCATCGGGATGAAAGCCAGAATGACAGCGATCGTGGCCACGTTGGTCGGGTTGCCGATCTCATTGGTGGCGAGTATCAAGGCTTCCTTGAAGTTCGCCGCGCCGCCATGATGCAGGTGGCGGTGGATGTTCTCAACGACCACGATCGCGGCATCCACCAGCAGTCCGAGTGACAGGATCAACGCGAACAGGGTGATGCGGTTCATGGTCTGGCCGGCGATCATGCCCACGGTCAGCACGACGAACAGGATCAATGGCACGGTCAGGGTCACGATGGCCGCTTCGCGCCAGCCCAGGAAAAACAACAGCACCACCACAACCGAAGCGATGGCGATGCCCAAGTGCTCGACCAGCGTGTTCACCGCATCGTTCGCCTTGGCGCCATCGTCGCGCGTGACTGCCACGCTGACACCTTCCGGAATAGCTTCGCGTTTGAGTGTGTCCAGTTTGGCAAGCACCGCGTTGGCGACGACCACGGCATTGGTACCGGCTTTTTTCGCGATTGCGATGGTGACTGCCGGTGCATCACCCTTGAATGGCGGATTTACAGCTGCAGGACCGTAGGCGAAGTGCGAAGACGAATCCACTTCAGCCGGGCCGTCTTCGATACTCGCGACGTCCTTGAGGAACACCGGCCGGCCTTTCGGGGCACCCAGCACGATGTCTCCGACCTCGTGTGCATTACTGAGAAATCCGTTGAAACGCAGTGGCGTATTCTTGTTGTTGTTGACCAGTTCACCCGCAGGCATCGATATGTTGGTGGCATTCAACATGCGATCAACCTGATCAAGCGCAAGCCCCGCGGCAGCCAGCTTTTGTGCATCGATATAAATGTTGACCGCGCGTGGCCGCCCACCGACGATCTCGGTAAAGGAAACTCCGGGGATGTTGCGCAACTGCTCCAACACGCGCTGTGCCACGTAGCGCAATTCGTAATCGCTTTGTTTGCCGGACGCGAGAGTCAGTGTCATGATCGGCACGTCATCGACA
>JBBQNH010000018.1:0-34439 GCA_038329705.1 Burkholderiales bacterium
GGGATTGGGCATCGGCATACTGGCCAGGATGGCGTTCATCCCCGAGCGCGACAAACAGCTGCGCATGCTGGATGCGGGACATCTGTTCAAGCCCAGCACCACGCGCATCGCGATCCGCAAGAACGAATATCTGCGCGGCTACACCTACGACTTCATCGGGTTGTTCGCTCCACACCTTACCCGTGAGGTGGTGGCAAAGGCGATGAATGTCAGGCCCTAGCAGGAAAAAACGATCAGCGCTCGAGCAGCAAAAGTGAATCGGTAAGTAAAAGAGAACGAAGCCGTTGCGCTTGATGACGTTCACACCTGCTCATCGACATGTTCTATGGGATCATCGTCTCTCTGGCTGTGCTGGCGGCGTTCGATCCCCGAGCGCAGTTCGAGCAATACAGCCAGATGTTCAATACGCCGACAGAATTTTCGACGTTCCCCGGCAAGCCGCCCGATGTGCTGCCTTTCGTGCCGCGCCGATACACCGGAAGGTTCCCGGCCCTCCGCCTCATGTAGCACCGCCAGCGGCAAAGTGCGCGGCTGAAAGGATTTGACCGGACTGACAGCGGCCAACGCCTCGACTTCCATGTCGCTTTTTGCAACCACTTTGTTCGGCGTTAGACTGGGTACGAATTTCATGATATCAACCCTGGTACGACTGTTATTGCGCAACAGTCATGTAACGATCAACCTTTGCTGGTGGGCATCGGAAGCTTGCCCGGCCGACTGCAACCGACCGCCAATTATCAGATCATTCAGCCGCCTCGATGACGGCCTTTGCCTCGGCGACAAGTTGCGCCATATCCTCCTCGGCAAGATTCAGCAACCTCAGACTGGCAGAACCCAGCTTGTCCCATTCCCTGGTATGACTGAGCCCGGTTTGCTGTTGCAACAGGTATTCGGCAAGTTGGGCAACGGCAACCAGGCAACGGCTGTTCATGGTGGGCGGAATCGTCGGGGTCTCGATGATCGAAACTTCGTGATGGTAACGTATGGAAAGGCAGGTTTCTTCCGTCAGCCACCAGTTCTGGGCCATAAGACAGCCCACGATGGCGTGATTGGTTGGCAGATGATCATCTTCTACCGTTGTAAAACTTTTATCGGCTTCATGATTGGCTTCAGCCAGTATGCCAAGGTACCCCGGATAACGCGCAAACATGACAGGGATACCACAGTCGCGGAACAGGCCGAATGTGTAGGCTTCGTCCGGTCGCAACGTATTTGGTGTGACCCGCTGAGCCAACCAGCCTGATAGCCTGGCGATCCGGGCCGAAGCATCCCAGAATCGCTCCAGTCGCGGCGATTCAGGAAATATCCTGCGCAGGACGATCCCGGCAACCGCCCGGCTTGCAACATCAAGTCCGAGCACCATCAAGGCTTCATTCACCGAGTGCACACGGCTGCGAAAACCGAAGAATGATGAATTGGTGATCTTGATCAGACTTGCCGAAAGTGCAACGTCCGCCGAGATGATATGTGCGAGCTCGTTGAAATCCGGCTCGTCCTTATTCATCTCGGCGGCGATACGGTCAAGTATTTCAGGCCGGGGCGGGATACCGATATCGCGTAATGTACCTTCCAGTTCGATTTCAAAAGTAGACGGATCGTCTGGCATCATTTAGCACTCCTTAGTTGCAACCACTGTAACAGTGCTTCTTCAGGCATGGGGCGGGCATGAAAGTAGCCCTGGATGGCATGCACGCCGGCCTCACGCAGCGAGTCAAGCTGCTCCTGTTCTTCAACACCCTCGGCGACCACGGTCATACCCAGTTCGCTACCCAGTTGCGTCAATGCCTTGACCACGGCGAAGGCACGACGATCATGGGGAAGTACGATCACAAAGGCACGGTCAAGCTTGATCTTGGTGGCAGGGATGTCTTTTAAATTGGCCAGGCACGAATAGCCGGTACCGAAATCGTCTATGGCCAGCCCGAGGCCGGCGTCCAGTGCAGCCCGCAGGTTTGACTGAACGACGGTGGAAATATCCATGAACAGGGATTCGGTCAGTTCCAGTTCGATCAGTTCGGGATTGACATTCGCACAGGCCAGGGCGGCATGCAGTGCCTTGGCAAAATCCCTGGACGCAAGTTGCGCACGCGAGACGTTGACTGCGACTTTGGTGCGGTATCCGGCTTTATCCAGGCGATTGGCGAAGGACGCCCCGGCGAGCAAGCTCCAATCCCCGAGGCGCGAGATCAACCCGGTTTTTTCCGCGATGGGAATAAATTTGCCCGGAGGGATATTACTGCCGCCGACTTCACAACGCATCAGCGCCTCGACAGCCTCGATACGACCGTCGAAACTGACGATCGGCTGGTAATGCAGACTCAATCCGCCATTCTCGAGCGCAACATGCAGTTTGTTCTCCATATCCAGCTCTTCACGTGCAAGCACGATCCCCAATCGCCCCGGGACCGGTTCGTCCCCCGAGATCACCACGCGCGCTCCGCCTGCGCGTTTGGCCGTGCTCATGGCACGGTCGGCACGCTCCAGACAGACAAACGGATCCTCGCCGACTTCGAGTACCGCGACACCGATGCTCGCAGATGGCCGCAGCAGCATATCTCCGACAGGCAGTGGTGCTTCGATCACCCGCAACAATTCAAAAGCAAGCTGATGTGCCTGGCCGGGATCGCTGACCGGCAGGATGCAGAGGTATTCATCGCCCGCCATGCGGCACCATTCGGCAAACTCCCCTGTTTTGCTATGCAGCCGCAACGCGATCTGGGCAATCACCGTGTCTCCGCCGTAATGCCCCAACGAATCGTTGATCTGTTTGAAGCGGTCCAAGTCGATCCAAAGCAGGGCAAGCGTGCTTTCACGCGTAACATATTTGGCCAATTCTGCGATCAGGGAAAAGCTGCCACTGCGTTCAAAAAATCCGGTGGCCAGATCGATCGCGATAACTGAAGTAATCTGGTTTTGTTTTGGTTCGGGTGGCATGGCTGCAATATCGTTGGATGACATATTTTTGTGTGACAGTACTCCATTGCAGTCACCTTGGCAAACCGCCATACTGAAATTCGACTTCCAAATCATGAAGCTGCCTGCAACGGGCAGTCCTGCATCGAGGCCACCCCAGGAAAGAAAATGTACCTTCTTAATTCACCGCTCTTCTGGAAAAATCCCTGGGCCTGAAACCCAACGCGGCCAGTACCGCAAAATAAACCGCCACGCCGCCCGCAACCAATCCCGACAAGCGCAGGATGCGCGACCAGCCCGAGCCGGTCAGCCAGCTCTGTTCGCTGCCCATGCCGAACCACAGGGTGACGGCCAGCGCCGCTACCGCCAGACACACCTTGACAAGGAATTTCGCCCAGCCTTTCTCGGGCCGGTAGATGCCGCGCTTGCGCAGGTAATAGAACAGGATCGCAGAATTCAGGCAGGCAGCGAGTCCGATGGAGAGCGCCAGCCCGGCATGTTTCAGATCCAGACCGAACACGAACAGCGCATTCATCGCCTGGGTCGCGACCAGCGTGACGACACCGATCTTTACCGGGGTCCTGATATCCTGCCTTGCGTAGAAACCCGGCGCCAGGATCTTCACCAGTATCATACCGATCAGGCCGATGCTGTAACCGATCAGCGCATAGCTGGTCATCAGCACATCGTGTGTATCGAACGCACCGCGCTGAAAAAAGGTCGACAGCAGCGGCACCGCGATCATGCCCAGCGCCAGTGCGGCGGGCAGAGTCAGCATGATGGTCAGGCGCAATCCCCAATCGAGCAGCTTCGAGTATTCCCCGGTGTTGTTGTCGGCATGGCACTTGGACAGCGAGGGGAGCAATATCGAACCCAGTGCCACACCCAATACGCCGGACGGAAATTCCATCAGCCGGTCCGCGTAATAAAGCCAGGACACGCTGCCCGCCGCCAGGAACGAGGCGAAGATGGTGTTGATGATCAGGCTGATCTGCGCGATCGACACGCCGAACACCGCCGGCCCCATCTGCCTGATGACGCGCCGCATCCCCGTATCTTTGAGACTGAAGCGGATGCGCGGCAGCATGCCGATCTTCTTCAGGAACGGGATCTGGAACGCGAGTTGCACGATGCCGGCGATGAACACCGCCCAGGCCAGCGCCAGTATGGGTGGATCGAAATACGGCGCCAGCCACAGCGCGGCGCCGATGAAGCAGATATTGAGCAATATGGGTGCAAACGCCGGCACCCAGAATTTGTTGTAAGTGTTGAGTATGCCCGCCGATACCGCGACCAGCGAGATGAAGAAGATGTACGGCGTGGTGATGCGCAGCAATTGCACAGTCAGGTCGAACTTCGGCGCATCCTTGAGAAAGCCCGGCGCGCTGATGTAGACCATTATCGGTGCGGCGATGATGCCGACCAGCGTGACGATGAACAAGATAAGCGCCAACATGGTGGTGACGTGATCGACCAGTAACCGGGTCTCTTCATGTCCGCGACGGTGCTTGTATTCGCCGAAGATCGGCACGAACGCCTGAGAGAACGCACCCTCGGCAAACAGACGGCGCAGCAGGTTGGGTAATTTGAAAGCGACGAAGAACGCGTCGGTGGCCATGCCCGCACCGAATATCCTGGCGATCAACACGTCGCGCACGAAAGCGAGGATGCGCGAAACCAGCGTCAGGCTGCTGATGGTAGCCAGAGATCTAAGTAGGTTCATACGGCATCAAGGCATGGGATTTCGAACGTGGCGTATCATAACACCGGCAAAGGTTCGATCAGGCCATGCGGCAGTGCCGCAAAAAGATTTGCAAAATCAGGCGTAAGTCTCTAGAATGCGCGCCTTTCGTGTTACCGAATCTATTAGGAGTCGTCATGGCAAATACCGCACAAGCCCGCAAACGTGCACGTCAGGCAGTCAAACAGAATGCCCATAACAGCGGTCTGCGCTCTGAATTGCGCACCGCAGTCAAGAAGGTCATCAAGGCGATCGCAAACGGCGACAAGGCAGCTGCCCAGTCCGTTTACCAGTCTTCCGTCAGCACGGTGGACAGCATCGCCGACAAGCGGATCATTCACAAAAACAAGGCAGCCCGCCACAAGAGCCGTCTTTCTGCGGCCATCAAGGCAATGGCTTAAGCGCCTTAATTTACAACGCTTAGCCCCTTTGATGTACCGCACAAGCCGACAGCGATGTCGGCTTGTTTGTTTTGTAACACCGATGTTTTTGTTGCACGCGCAGTGCTGTTTGGCTCAATATACGCCCTTGATTGACAACTGAACGGCGGCTGGTCCGCCGTCATTATTTTATGTCGCATGTAATGAATACTTATGCACGCCTCCCCGTCGCTTTCGTGCGCGGCGAAGGTGCTTGGCTGTGGGATGCCGAAGGCAATCGCTATCTGGACGGCCTGGCCGGGATCGCCGTGAACACACTGGGTCACGCGCATCCGCGCTTCACTGCGGCACTTGGCGAACAGATCGGCAAGCTGATCCACTGCTCCAACATCTACCAGGTGAACGGACAGGAACTGCTCGCAGACAAACTGTGCGGCCTGAGCAACATGCAGGAGGTGTTCTTCTGCAATTCCGGATGCGAGGCGAATGAAGCCGCGATCAAGCTGGCACGCCTGTACGGCCACAAGCAGGGCATCGAAGATCCCGCCATCATCGTGATGGAAAAAGCTTTCCACGGACGCACGATGGCCACACTCTCCGCCACCGGCAACCGCAAGGTACAGGCCGGGTTCGAGCCGCTGGTGAAAGGCTTTGTGCGTGTCCCCTACAACGACCTCGACGCGATCCGTCAGGTCGCGCAAAACAATCGCAACGTGGTTGCGGTATTGGTCGAGCCGATCCAGGGCGAAGGCGGCATCCGCATGCTGGATATCGCCTATCTGCAACAATTGCGGCATATCTGCGACGAACAGAACTGGCTGCTGATGCTGGACGAAGTGCAATGCGGCATCGGTCGCACCGGCAAGTGGTTCGCCTACCAGCACACCGGCATCCTTCCCGACGTGATGACGCTCGCCAAGGGCCTGGGCTCCGGAGTGCCGATCGGCACCTGCATCGCAGCCGGCAAGGCAGCCGGCATCTTCCAACCCGGCAATCACGGTTCGACATTCGGCGGCAATCCGCTGGCCTGTACCGCAGGCTTGTCCACGCTCAATATTCTGGAACAGGACAAGTTGCTGGCGCATGCCGAAGCACTCGGGAAATTCATCCTGCAGGGTTTCGCTGCTGCCTTGCAGGGCGTGAACGGTATCAAGGAGATTCGCGGGCAGGGGCTGATGATAGGCGTCGAACTCGACCGGCCCTGCGGCGAACTGGTCAAACTTGCGCTCGCCAAGGGGCTGTTGATCAACGTCACCGCCGACAGCGTGATACGTTTGTTGCCGCCGCTGGTCATGGCCCAGGACGAAGCGCAACAATTACTGGAAATCCTGTGCCCGCTGATCAAAGATTTTTTGCAATCCGGGGCGGAATAGAACCATGTCAACAACCCTTCCGGCGAACGTAAAACACTTCCTGCAATTCAAGGATTTCACCCGAGAAGAGTTCGAGTATCTGTTCGCGCGCACCGCTATCATCAAGCAAAAATTCAAATCCTACCAACAGCATTGGCCGCTGACCGACCGCACTCTGGTGATGATCTTCGAGAAGGCCAGCACGCGCACGCGCCTGTCTTTCGAAGCCGGCATGCAGCAGCTGGGCGGCTCGGCGATCTACCTGAACACGCGCGATTCGCAGTTGGGGCGCGGCGAGCCGGTGGAAGATGCGGGACAAGTCATCTCGCGCATGTCCGACATCGTGATGATCCGCACCTTCGATCAATCGATCATCGAACGCTTCGCGGCGAACTCGCGGGTACCGGTGATCAACGGTCTGACCAACGAATACCATCCCTGCCAAATCCTCGCGGACATCTACACCTACATTGAGCAGCGCGGCTCGATCAAGGGCAAGACCGTGGCATGGATAGGCGACTCCAACAACATGTGCAACACCTGGCTGCAGGCGGCCGAGATACTGGACTTCAATGTGCATGTCTCGACCCCGCCCGGTTATGAAGTCGAACCGGAGCGCGCCGGACTGTTCGGTGTGGACCATTACGAACAATTCGCCGATCCGATGGAAGCCGCGCGCGGCGCCGATCTGGTGACCACCGACGTGTGGACCAGTATGGGCTTCGAGTCGGAGAACGAAGAACGCAGGAAAGACTTTGCCGACTGGCAGGTGGATGAGGACATGATGCATATCGCCGCAAAAGATGCGCTGTTCATGCACTGCCTGCCCGCGCATCGCGGCGAGGAAGTCTCCGCCGGCGTGATGGACGGCCCGCAAAGCGTGGTGTGGGATGAAGCTGAAAACAGACTGCATGCGCAGAAGGCGCTGATGGAATACCTGTTGTTGGGGAAGGTAGGCGATTAAATGCCACTAGGGATGCAGATGACGCTGATGGAATGCCTATTGCTGTGCACGATACACAATTGAGCGAAACGCCTTGATATACGCATGAGAAATACCAACCTTTCCAACCACATCCTGTATGTCTCGGCAACCATGGTCGGCGTTTGCATGACCATGCTTTCCATCATTCAATTGATCCCGAAGGAAGTCGTCTCCCGCTGGGTAGATGACTTACTGACCCTCGACAGCATGTTATTTCTGGCCAGCACTTTGCTGTCGTACTGGGCATTACGCCATGAACTGGTCAGTGACAAATACGAACGGTCCGCAGATCTGGTATTCATGGTCGGCATGGTTCTATTGGTAATGACCGGATTTGGATTGGCCTCGCTTGAATTTTTCTCGAAAAGGTGAACCGCTGTGAACAAGATTGATAAAGTCGTACTCGCCTATTCCGGCGGCCTGGATACCTCGGTGATCCTGAAATGGTTGCAGGACACCTACCACTGCGAAGTGGTCACCTTCACCGCCGATATCGGCCAGGGCGAAGAACTGGATCCGGCACGCGCCAAGGCGCTGAAATTCGGCATCAAGCCGAAAAATATCTTCATCGACGACATGCGCGAGGAATTCGTGCGTGACTTCGTGTTCCCGATGTTCCGCGCCAACACCGTATACGAGGGCGAGTATCTGCTCGGCACCTCGATCGCCCGTCCGCTGATCGCCAAGCGCCTGATCGAGATCGCCGCCAAGACCGGCGCACAAGCCATCTCGCACGGCGCGACCGGCAAGGGCAACGACCAGGTGCGTTTCGAACTGGGCGCCTATGCGCTGAACCCGAACATCAAGATCATCGCGCCGTGGCGCGAATGGGATCTGCTGTCGCGCGAGAAGTTGATGGCCTATGCCGAGAAGGCCGGCATAGAGATAGACATGAAACACAAAAAGGGCGGCTCTCCTTACTCAATGGACGCGAACCTGTTGCATATCTCCTACGAGGGACGTCACCTGGAAGACCCCGCTGCCGAGGCTGAGGAAAGCATGTGGCGATGGTCGGTGTCCCCGGAAAAAGCCCCCGATGCTGCCGAATACCTGGATATCGAATTCGTGCAAGGTGACATCGTCGCGCTGAACGGCGCGAAGCTGTCACCGGCACAGGTGCTCGCCAAACTGAACGAACTGGGCGGAAAGCACGGCATCGGCAGGCTGGACCTGGTGGAAAACCGTTATGTCGGCATGAAGTCGCGCGGCTGCTATGAAACGCCGGGTGGCACCATCATGCTCAAGGCGCATCGCGCCATCGAATCGATCACGCTGGACCGCGAAGTGGCACACCTGAAAGACGACCTGATGCCGCGCTATGCCTCGATGATCTACAACGGTTACTGGTGGTCCCCGGAACGCCGCGTACTGCAGACCCTGATCGACCAGACCCAGCAGACCGTCAACGGCTGGGTGCGCGTCAAACTTTACAAGGGCAACGTGATCGTGACGGGGCGCGACTCAAAGACCGACTCGCTGTTCGATCCGACCATCGCCACCTTCGAGGACGACAAGGGCGCCTACGACCAGAAGGACGCGGCAGGTTTCATAAAACTGAACGCGCTGCGTCTGCGTATCGCGGCGAATTTGCACAAGAAAAAATAATCACTGAAATATTCCTTAAGGAAAAATCGTGATTCATGAACTGAGCGGTGACATTCTATTCAGCGGCGCCAAAGCCATCGCGCAGGGTGTCGCCCCCAATGACGATTTTCATCACGGCCTGGCCCTGCAACTGCGCGAGCGCATGCCGGCCATGTACAAGGACTTCCGCCACTATTGCCAGACCAAGCATCCCAAGTCCGGTGGCGTGTGGTCGTGGATGAGCGCCGACGGACGTTTCATCGTCAATTTGTTTACGCGGGAAGCTGCATACGGTGCAGGCAGCAAACCCGGGCACGCCAAAATCAGCAACGTGAACCATTCATTGCATGCACTACGCGATTTCGTGAAAAAGGAAAAAGTCGGCAGCCTTGCCCTGCCGCGCTTGGCCTGTGGCCTGACCGGACTGGACTGGACCGAAGTCAAGCCGTTGATCGAGAAACATCTCGGGGATCTGGGTATTCCTGTTTATGTTTATGTCAGCTATCAAAAAGGCGCCAAAGCCAACGAACCGCCAAAATAACCAAACCCCGGGAGAAAAAATAGCATGTCGCAATTCGATAACGTCAGCGTGGTAAAAAATGGAAACGTGTTCTTCGATGGCAAGTGCGTATCGCATTCGGTACTGTTTGCCGATGGTACGCGCAAGACCGTCGGTGTGATCCTGCCCAGCACGCTCACCTTCAATGTCAGCACAGCCGAGCTGATGGAGATCACATCGGGGAACTGCCGCGTCAAGATCGGCGATGAGCCGGAATTCAAGACCTATGCTGCGGGAGACAAGTTTTCGGTCAATGCCAACAGTAGCTTTATCATTGAGTCAAACGAGGTAGTCAACTACGTTTGCAGCTTCGGTTAACAGACTTGCCTGTTTGAAAATCAGACCCGCACCAGGAGAACATCATGCCAACCTTCGATATCGTTTCAGAAGTAGACAAGACCGAAGTCAAGAACGCGGTAGAACAAACCAACAAGGAAGTCAGTACCCGCTTCGATTTCAAGGGCTCCGATGCACGCGTCGAGCAAACAGAGCTCAAATTGACGGTGTGTGCCGACAACGAATTCCAGCTCGACCAGGTGCAGGACATCCTGAATACCAAACTGACCAAGCGCGGGGTTGACATCAAGTGCCTGGAGATCAGCGAAAAGATCGAAAAAGTCAGCGGCAACAAGGTCAAGCGCAGCTGTGATGTCAAGGTCGGCGTCGAGATCGAGCTGGCCAAGAAGATCGTCAAGCATATCAAGGACAGCAAACTGAAGGTCCAGGCCAGCATCCAGGGCGACACTGTGCGAATCACCGGCAAGAAACGCGACGACCTGCAGGATGCCATCGCCTTCATCAAAAAGACCATCACCGACTTTCCGTTGCAGTACCAGAACTTCCGCGACTGAGTTTGGTGGCGGCTGTGCAAGTGCGTTGCGAAACTGCGTTAGATCGCGCCCATATCCATCTGGTGCAAACAGATCGAGTTCTGAGCTGAATAAGTCCTGTGATCGCATCTGTGATTCCCAAACGGCGCAGCACGGATGGCACTTGAATCGGCACTTGCCATGCAGTATTTTCATGGGTAAATTGCACCCGTCGATTTGTGCCGGAACAGGAGATCGCAACCATGAAAACCGCATTGATATTATTTGCCGACGGCAGCGAGGAGCTTGAGGCCGTCACCGTTGTCAACATCCTGCGCCGTGCCGGCGTTACCGTCACACTGGCGGGACTGAGGGCGGGCCCGTTGCGCGGCAGTCGCGGCACGCAACTGCTGCCCGATGCGACGCTGGACGAAGCGTTGACACACAGTTACGACATGGTGGTTTTGCCCGGTGGACAACCGGGCACCGACAACCTCAAGGCCGATGCACGAGTATTGAAGCTGGTCCGACAAATGACCCTGCAAGAGAAATACGTGACCGCGATCTGCGCCGCACCCTCGGTACTGGCCAGCGCCGGTTTGCTCGAGGGTAAACAGGCCACCTGTTATCCCGGTTCACTGGATGGATACGACCGGATCAGCTTGCGCCCCGGCGCGGTGGTGGAAGACGGCAAGTTGATCACTTCGCGCGGCCCTGGTACGGCTATGGATTTCGCGCTCACACTCGTCGAACGGTTGGTTGGAAATGAAAAACGGCTGGCCGTCGAGGCCGGGTTGCAGCGATAGACGCTATCCATTGCGCTATACCAGTCAAATATTCAGTTCACTGCAATTCCAGCATTTACTAAAAGTGCTTGGATAACTTAAGCACCGCCCTTGGGGAAGCTGAACACTTGATTGAAGCGGGAAGTATTTTTACCTGGATGCGCCATCGATACCCATTTCGAACCAATATTTAATGGCCGTGCCAAGCGCTGACGAAAATGAGCATAATGGAGCAGGCCTGAATAATCATTAGATTCACTCGAACATTCCCTGCGGAATTTCGTGCTATCGTATTTCAGCCGAGCTTGACGTGTCGGCTGCTGGCTATACCCCATAGCGTCAACTTGCATTCATCGTAACCAAGAACAACGATATTTTGAACCTGAGACATCCCGTGAAAATTGCTAAAGAATTCTTCCTTGTACGTCAATCGATCCTGAGTCGCACCCAGAGTCTGGCCGGATTGGAATTATTGTTCCGCGCCAGCCAGAATGATCCGGCTGAATTCCTGAATGAAGACACCACCACCAGTTTGGTGATCAACCATGCTTTCAACGAGATCGGTTTCAAGACCTTGCTTGGCAAGAACCATGGCTTTTTCAATGTCAGCAAGAAAACATTAATGAGCGACATGATCGAGATCCTTCCAAAGGATCAAATCGTCCTGGAGTTACTGGAAAACGTCGAAATCGATGCAGAGGTCGTGGAACGCTGCAAACAGCTCAAATCGCACGGCTATATGCTGGCAATTGACGATGTTGTGCGTCGAGCCGAGACCATTGAACCGTTGCGTGGCATCGTCGATATAATCAAAGTAAATGTCAGCAGACCGGATCAGGAAAGTCTGGGCGAGATCGTGACGCGATTCAAGAAATGGCCGGTAAAGCTCCTTGCCGAAAAAGTGGACAACAGGGATGCCGCCAGGCATTGCTTCGAACTTGGCTTCAATTTGTTTCAGGGCTGCTATTTTTCCAAACCTGTCGCCCTGACCGGCAAGCATTTTTCTCATTCTGAACTGGAATTGATCCGCTTGATCGGCTTGGTATCGAGTGATGCAGAAACAGGGGAAATTGAAAAAGTGTTCAAGGAGAATCCCGGACTGAGTTTCGCTTTGTTGCGCCTCACCAATTCGGCCTCGTTTGGAATATATCGAAATATCACCTCAGTCAATCACGCGATCATGACACTGGGCAGACGACAATTAAATCGTTGGCTGCAAATGCTGTTATTTGCCAATGACAAAAGTGCCAATTTTCCCAATCCGCTGCTGCAGCTTGCTGCGACGCGCGGCAAATTCATGGAATTGCTGGCAAAAAAAACCGACAGTAATAACCAGGTTTTGGAAGACCAGGCATACATGGTCGGCATCATGTCGTTGATGGATGCTTTGCTGAATATGCCGCTTGCCGAAATCATTTCGCCGTTCAACGTGCCATATGATGTTTCCGATGCGCTTCTGTTTCGCTCCGGGCTGCTCGGCAATTTTCTCCACCTGATCGAACATCTTGAAAATCATGATGTAGATGCGGCAAGTAAATTGCTGGAAGAAATGGCAGTACTCAATATCTCTGAGGTCAACACTGCACAAATCGAAGCGCTGGCCTGGGCCAATAGCATCGGTCAGGATTCATAGGACTGGCGATCCTGTGTTAACGATCGGATAGAAGGAATAGGGGCCGTTCCTGACACAAAACAGAACTTCACGGTATCGGGATGAGAACCACAATGCCGTAGATCATTGCATCCCTTATAAAGCCCGCGTTCAGAATTGCCGTGCAAATATCCAGACACTTCAAGTGTGCGACCAGAACTTTATTTGGCTGGCTCTATTTTGATGACGATGTAATTTCCGTTGTAAAGCTTGACCAATTCGAAGGTGATCTTTTGTCCGGGTCTGAGATTGGCCAGAGCGTCCCTGCCCAGCACCTGAAAATCCCGGTTTTGCGCTGCCCAGCCAAGACTGGCGATCGGTTCGGAACTCAGATTGATCCTGCCCGCTTTGATATCCAGGCTATTGATTGTGCCAGTGCCCGGGTAGCCCCGGGTCGGGGCTATGCTGTCCATAGGGATGATCACATTCGTATCCGCTTTCACTTCTTCTGCGGATGCGGGAGTCACGGACAATCCGGGGAATATCGCGGAGAAAGCGCCAAGGAACACAACGAACATCAAAAGTAGCGAAGCACGTTTCACCTGGCCTCCCCCGGGAAATCGATCAAATGATCGGTACGCGATGATACTGAAAATCCGGTTTGCTATCAAAAAGCATTCAACAGCCAGACAATGCATGAGCGGCAACAATTCAACGCAAGCTCATCACCCGCCAGCCATGCTGTTCTGCGTGTTTGCGCAGCGTATCATCCGGATTCACCGCAACGGGATGTTTCACCTTGACGAGCAACGGCAGGTCATTGAGTGAATCGCTGTAAAAGGTGGTGTCGGCAAAGCTGCCCCAGCGCCAGCCGCGCTCCGCCATCCAACTTTCCAGGCGGGCGATCTTCCCTTCACGAAATGAAGGTACACCCGCAACGTTACCGGTGAATTCGCCGTTCCTGTGTTCCGGCTCGGTGGCGATCAGATGCTCGACGCCAAATTCGCGCGCGATCGGTGCCGTGACGAAACTGTTGGTCGCGGTGATGATGACGCACACATCACCAGCTGCGCGATGGTGATCGACCAGCTCGCGTGCTGCCCGCGTGATCATGCCCTTCACCTGCTCGCGCATGAACCGGCTATGCCACTCATCCAGCGTCTTGCGCGCATGGCGCGACAGCGGCTTCAGTTGAAAATCCAGGAACTCATGAATATCAAGTGTTCCCGCCTTGTAGTGTTCGTAGAAGGCGAGGTTCTTGGCTTCGAACAACTCGCGGTCGAGCACGCCGATGCGGATCAGGAACTGCGACCATTCGAAATCGCTGTCACCGTTGAGCAGGGTGTTGTCCAGATCGAACAAGGTCAGATTCATTTCAGGTTCCTTTGGGTCCATATATTTGTTGTAACACTTCTTTGAGCAAAGGTACGGTTGGCTGACGGTGCAGGCGCAACGAACAGGCATCCAGTTCATTCAGCGCCGCTATCAGGCTGGGCAGGTCGCGCCGCCCGTGGCGCAACAGATATTGCGTAACCTCGGCCGGCAGCGCAAATCCCAGCGAGTGCGCATGCTGTGCCAGCGCCTGCGCTTTTTCCCCGTCGTTCAGCGCATGTACCTGATACACCAGACCCCAGCACAGACGGGTGCGCAGATCGTCGCGCAGCTTGAGATGCAACGGGGATTCCGTGCCGCTGACCAGCAACATGGCGCCGTTGTCGCGCATCCGGTTATACCGGTCGAACAATGCGATTTGTGCAGCAGCATCAAGCTGCTCGACATCATCCATCGCCATCACGGTTGCATCTGTCTCCGGAAAGTCCGACGGCATGCTGCATTGTCCGTAAACCGCGCTTTGCTGCATGTCCCGGGCAGCGCTGACGGCGGCGCGCAGCAGATGGCTCTTGCCGCTGCCGCTTTCGCCCCATACATAGAAGAACCGCTCGCTGCTGTCACCCGACAAGGCGTGGCGCAGCGCCGAGACCAGTTCCAGATTGCGGCCCAACACAAAATTGTCCAGCGTCGGCTGCCGGTCGGGCGCGATATCGAGCAATAATTGACTCAAGGGATGGCCTTCTTCAAGTTCTGTTGTACATGGCGCTGGACAGATACCACGCCTTGCCATAGCGCAGGCCGACCAACGAGATGGCAGCCAGCGGCAACGCCAGCAACAATCCGAAGAAGCCGAACAATTGGCCGAACGCCAGCAAAGCAAAGATCACCACCAGCGGATGCAGGCCGACGCGTTCACCGACCAGCCAGGGGGTGACGACCATGCCTTCGAGCAACTGTCCCGCGCCGAACACCGCCCACACCAATGCCAGGTTGCCGAATGCGTTGAATTGCATCAGCGCCGCCAGCGTGGCCAGCACCAGGCCGGTGATCATGCCCAGATAAGGCACGAATACCAGCATGCCGGCGACGATACCGATGGGCAACGCGAATTCCAGGCCGACCAGCCACAGCACCACAACGTAATACCCGCTCATCAGCAGCATCACGGAGATCTGCCCGCGCAGGAATTCCGCCAGGATGCGATCCACTTCCCTGGCGATCTCGTTCGCCACGGCATGCAAATGACGCGGGATGAGATCGTCCAGGTGCGCCAACCAGATATCCCAGTCGCGCAGCAGATAGAACATCGCCACCGGGATCAGCAGCAGGTCGACCAACACGCCGACGATCACACCGCCACTGCTGCCCACCCACGCCAGCAGATTCTTGGCGACCCCGCCGGCGTCCTGGCTGTGACTCATCAACGCGTTCTTCAGCGCGGTGCTGTCCCATTGCAGATCCGCGCCGAACCAGCGCTGTAACAGCGGCAGCAAGTGCACACGGGCCGCTTCGATCCAGTCGGGCAGGCGGGTCACGAAGCGGCTGACCTCCTTTTCCAGCAACGGCAGCATGATCAACAGCAGCAGGGCGAACAGCATCAGCATTCCGCTCATCACCACGATCACGGCCAGTGCCCGCGGCAACTTGCAGGCACGCAAGCGCTGCACCAGCGGATTGCAGATGTAGGCCAGGATCATGGCCGCGACGAACGGTGTCAATATCGGGCTGAGCAGATACATCAGCACGACTGCCACTACGGCAAACGATAACCATTGCAAGGCGGCAAAGCGGGAGAGGGTCATTTCGGGTAAAATTCGCGCAAATTCGTGCCGTACTTTATCCTGAAGAAAGCGAGAACTCAACTTGAATAACCCGACCAACCCTCATTCATCGGATGACAACGGAAGTCAGACCGACCGCGACGGCCTGACCTACAGAGATGCAGGGGTCGACATGGATGCGGGCGACCGTCTCGTCGAAAACATCAAGCCGTTTGCCAAACGCACCATGCGCCCCGAGGTGCTCAACGGCATCGGCGGTTTCGGCGCGCTGGTGGAGATATCGAAAAAATACCGCGAGCCGGTGCTGGTATCCGGCACGGACGGTGTGGGCACCAAACTCAAACTTGCATTCGAACTGAACCGCCACGACACGGTGGGCATCGATCTGGTCGGCATGAGCGTCAACGACATCCTGGTACAGGGTGCGGAGCCACTGTTCTTCCTCGATTATTTCGCCTGCGGCAAGCTGGACGTCGAGGCCGCCACCGAGGTCATCAAGGGCATCGCTTTCGGCTGCGAACAGGCCGGTTGTGCGCTGATCGGCGGCGAGACCGCCGAGATGCCCGGCATGTATCCGGCGGGCGAATATGATCTCGCCGGTTTCGCAGTGGGCGTGGTGGAAAAATCCGCCATCATCAGCGGCGCAAACATCAGGGCGGGCGATGCGGTGATCGGACTCGCGTCCAACGGCGCGCATTCCAACGGCTATTCGCTGGTGCGAAAGATCATCAGCACCCACCAGGTCGATCTCAAGCAGCAGCTTGACGGTAAACCGCTGGCCGACCTGATCATGGCGCCGACACGCATCTACGTGAAACCGCTGCTGGCACTGATGAAGACCCTGACCGTAAAAGGCATGGCACACATCACCGGCGGTGGTCTGCTGGAGAACGTGCCGCGCGTGTTGCCGGCAAACGTGGTTGCGCAACTGGACGGCAAATCATGGCACACCCCGGCGCTGTTCGACTGGCTGCGCGAGAAGGGCAACATCGCCCCGCAGGAGATGTATCGCACCTTCAACTGCGGTATCGGCATGGTGGTGATCGTGGACAGCAAGGATGCCGATACCGCGCTCGCCCAACTCAATGCCGCCGGCGAGCGCGCCAGCATTATCGGGGGGATACGCGCGCGCACCGGCGACGAGCATCAAACCCAGGTCCGCGCCTGACCGCGGATCACGCAAACAGTTCACCCATGCCAGCCCAGACTACCCAAGATAAAGTCGACGCTTCGGTGCTGGAGAAACTTCTGGCCCAGGTTGCCCTGGGCAATCAAAACGCCTTTGCGGAAATATATAAAGCCTGTTCAGCGAAACTGTTTTCGGTCGTGCTGCGTATATTGAGGAACCAGGCCCAGGCAGAAGAGGTGCTGCAGGAAGGTTTCGTGCGTATCTGGCATCACGCTTCAGGATACCGTTCTTCAGCCAGTGCCCCGATGACCTGGATGAGCACCATCATGCGCAATGCCGCGCTGGATGTGGTTCGGCGCAAATCACATGAGGATAGTGTTGATGAGGAGGGATCACTGGATATGTTCGAATCGGACGCTCCCACGCCGGAGCAAAGCGTGCAATTGACGGCCTCTGCACTGTCGCTGGAGAACTGTCTGGGCACGCTGCCCGCAACCCAACGGCAGACCCTGGTGCTGGCCTTCTTTCATGGCCTGTCGCACTCGGAGCTGGCTGATCATTTGCAACAACCGATCGGCACCATCAAGACATGGACGCGGCGTGGCATGGAGCGGCTCAAGGGCTGCCTGGAATCAAAATGAACTATCAAGACCCGCAATTGCAATCGTCGCTCGCCGCGGAATATGTGCTCGGCACCATGCCTTATCTGGCCAGGCTGCGCTTCGAACGGCTGTTGGCAGCCGATACGTCCCTGCAATTCGCCGTCACGTCCTGGCAGAACAAACTGTACCCGATGTATGAACAGATCGAGTCCCGCCAGCCTTCGCCACGAATATGGCAAGGCATCCGCTCACGGCTGAATTTCACCGAACCCAAAACTTCGTTCTGGACACGACTTGGTTTCTGGTCGGACCTTGGATTCTGGCGCAACTTTGCCGTGATCAATCTGTGCATCACTCTCGCCGTTTCAGCAGTGCTGCTGAACGACACACTGGAAGCGCCCGCATATCAGTCCATCTTGTATGGCCGCGATGATCAGGTCGCGATGCTGGCACAGCTCGATCGCCGTCTTGATACCGTGTATATCCAGGTGTTCAAACCGATCGCGATGGGAGCCAACCAGTCCCTGCAGTTGTGGCTGATCAAGGGCGATGCGCAACCGGTATCGCTGGGCTTGATCCCGGCATCCGGCAGCGAGACCTTCCATGTCGATATCCCGCTGGGTGATTCGGCCATCAGCACCCGTCTGGCTGTCAGTCTGGAACCGGCTGGCGGTTCGCCCACCCACCTTCCTTCCGGCGAAATTGTTCTTGACGGGATTCTGAACACCCTTTGAACTAACTCGCTGCACGATCAGCAGTCTCCCCTTCAGGGTCATGCGCATCACGGTGAAACCGATCGGTCATCGTTTGCGTATATGAAGTCATACACACCCTGATGGAGACAGCCATGATCAAATTACTTGCCAGTGCACCAAGCTTTATCATTCTGATGCTCGTTCTGGGCAGCCTGCCGGCTTATGCCGGGCCGATGGCTGCCGAGCAACAGGCCCATGATTGTCCTGCCGTTCTCGACCATCGCCTCACCACCCTGCAGGATCAAGCTGTGGATCTGTGCCAATACAGCGGGCGCGTGGTGCTGTTCGTCAATACCGCCAGCTTTTGCGCCAATACACCGCAATACGCCGGACTGGAAAAACTCTACAGCGAAATGCAATCGCGCGGCCTGACCGTGGTCGGATTTCCCGCCAACGATTTCGGACAACAGGAACCCGGCAGCAACCGGGAGATCGCGAAGTTCTGCAAACTCACTTACAACGTGAAATTCCCGATGATGGAAAAGTCCGGCGTCAAGGCCGAAAACGCAAACCCGGTGTTTGCGCAACTGATCGCCGCGACAGGCGTCGCGCCGGAATGGAATTTCCACAAATATCTGGTCAGCCGTGACGGCAAGACCATACAGTCATTCGCCGCATTCACCCAGCCTGATGACCCCGCTCTGCTGAAGGCCATCGAAACACAACTCGCGCTACAGGTCAGCCCATGAAAAAACTCGCTGTGGTCGGTTCCGGTATCTCAGGACTGGCGGCAGCCTGGCTGTTGTCGCGCAACCATCACGTCACGCTTTTCGAAGCGGATGCGCGTCTCGGCGGTCACAGCCATACCGTGGATGTCACATTGGACGGCATCACCGCACCGATCGATACCGGATTCCTGGTTTGCAATGACCGCACCTACCCGAATCTGATGTCGATGTTCCGCCATTTGGATGTGTCACTCCATCCCAGCGAGATGACCCTGAGCGTGCAAACGCAGCAGGACGGGATCGAATGGTCGGGCAGCAACCTGGCCACGCTGTTCGGGCAAAGATCCAATCTGTTGCGCCCTTCGCACTGGCGCATGGTCGCCGATATTCTGCGTTTCAATCGGCAGGCGAAGACAAGCATGCAGGACGATAGTCTCAGCGAGATCAGTATGGGCGAATTCATGCGGGCGCATGATTACAGCGATGTCTTCCGTGACCGTTATCTACTGCCGATGGCCGCAGCCATCTGGTCTTGTCCGACGCGACAGATGCTGGAATTTCCGGCTGCAACCTTTATTCGTTTCTTCCACAACCACGGGTTGCTGCAGATCAGCGACCGCCCACAATGGCTCACCGTGATCGGCGGATCACGTAATTACGTCGCGCGCCTGGGTGCCGGGATCAGTGAAGTTCGCCGCGCATACCCGGTGGAAAAGATCATGCGCCTCGAACACGGTGTGACGGTCCACGCGGCCGGGCACCAGGAACATTTCGACGCGGCGATCCTCGCCTGTCATGCCGATCAGACACTCGCGCTGCTGGAGGATGCGGACCACAACGAACGGCGCATTCTGCAAAGCATCCCTTACCAGTCCAACCGGGCGATCTTGCATACCGACAGCAGTGTGCTGCCCAGGCGCCGCAGTCTGTGGTCGGCATGGAATTTTCATGGGCAGAGTGCCTCACCTGACGACACGCCGGTCAGCGTCACCTATCTGATCAACCGTCTGCAACCACTGCCTTTCAAACAGCCGGTGATGGTTACGCTGAATCCAAACCAACCGATCGCAGCAGACAAGGTCATCCGCAGCTTCGATTACGCCCATCCGGTTTTCGATACCAACGCGATCGCGGCGCAACAATCATTGGCTTCGATACAGGGTATGCGCAATACCTGGTTCTGCGGCGCATGGTGCGGCTACGGCTTCCACGAGGACGGACTCAAGTCGGGGATCGCAGTCGCCAAAAGCCTGGGCGCGACGATACCTTGGGAAGCGGAGAATTAAGATGACGATATCCATTTTCACAGGCTCGGTGATGCACCATCGGCACCATCCCAAGGTGCACCACTTTTCCTACCCGACTTATTTCCTGAGCATTCCGCTTGACGAGCTCGACGCGCTGGACAGCCGCTGGATGAGTCTGAACCGGTTCAACCTGTTTTCCTTCCACCTCAGGGATCACGGGCCGCGTGACGGCTCCGACCTGCAGGCATGGATACGCGACCTGTTGCAGCAACGCGGCATCGCTTCGGCCGATGGCGCCATCGAATTGCACACTTACCCGAGGATCATGGGATTCGTCTTCAATCCCGTCAGCTTCTGGTATTGCCATGACAAGGCAGGCGATGTGCGCGCGATCCTTGCGGAAGTGAACAACACTTTCGGAGAGCACCACAGTTACCTGCTGGCCCATCAGGACGGGCACCCGATCAGTGAAGGAGAGATGCTGGAAACCGGCAAGGTGTTCCATGTTTCGCCGTTCATGGAAGTCGCCGGGCATTACCGGTTCCGCTTTCACTGGAACAAGGGCCGCTCGCTGGTTCAGCTCGATTACTGGAAAGAAGACCGTTTGATGCTGAGTACGTCGATCTCCGGTGTCCCCCAGCCTTTTACCGACCGGAACCTGCTGAAATTGCTGGGACGTTATGGCTGGATGACCGCCGCGGTTGTTTGGCGCATCCATTGGCAGGCTCTGAAGCTGTGGGCCAAGCGCATCACTTTCCATCACAAACCGCATCCACCAAACAATGAAATCAGCTAGCGAGGCCATCATGAAGACTGGACACCATTATTCCACTCACGCCGCCAAACTGTTGTTCGGTATGCTCGACCGTCTCGAACACGGCGGATTGACTGTCGTCACACCGGACCGTCTCGAATACCGTTTCGGCACCGCATCCGCGATCCGCTGGGAGATCAGCGACTGGCAGGTATTCGACGAGATACTGGCGCGCAGCGACATCGGCATGGGCGAAACCTATATCGAAGGCCGCTGGGAATGCAACGACATCCCAGGACTCGTCGCGTTGGCAGCGCGCAATCGCGATGCACTGCAACGCGTGGTGAGCGGCAGACTGTTCGCCATGCTGCGTCACCGCCTGCGGCACTGGTGGCACAGCAATCACAAGCGCGGCAGCAAACGCAACATCATGGCCCACTATGATCTGGGCAACCGTTTTTACCAGACCTGGCTGGACGATTCGATGACCTACTCCGCAGCACTGTTCAACGGCGACCCGCAACAGGATCTGCGCGACGCGCAAACCGGCAAGTACCGGCGCATCCTCAACCACCTCGACCGTAACGCGGGAGAACGTATCCTGGAGATCGGTTGCGGCTGGGGCGGTTTCGCCTGCGAAGCAGCACAGCAGGGATATGAGTTGCATGGCGTCACGTTATCGCCCAGCCAACTCGACTTTGCGCAAAAACGGGTCGAGTCGCTGCCCGGACAACAAAAACCGCTTCTGTCGCTGACCGATTACCGCGACATACGCGGACGTTACGATCATATCGTCTCCATCGAGATGTTCGAAGCGGTAGGCGAACGTTACTGGAAAACCTACTTCGGCACGCTCAAAAAATTGCTGGGCAAGACCGGGCAGGCAATGATCCAGACCATCACCATCCGCGACGACCTGTTCAATCACTACCGGCGCAGCAGCGACTTCATCCAGCAGCATGTGTTTCCCGGCGGCATGCTGCCCTCCCCCGCTCAATTCAAACAGCACGCCGCCCGGGCCGGACTGCAGGTCACCGATGCGCATGCTTTCGGCCATGACTACGCGGAAACACTGAAACGCTGGCGCGCAAAATTCACCGCATCCTGGCCCGACATCGGTCAGCTCGGGTTCGATGAGCGCTTCTTCAGACTGTGGACTTTCTATCTGGCGTATTGCGAAGGCGGATTTCTCGGCCAGTCCACCGATGTGTATCAATTCAAACTGGAGCACGCATGAGCCTTGCCCAAACCTCACTGACACTCGCCGAACGGGGCATGCTCCCGGACACACTGGTGCGTGCCGGCATCCGGCATCTGCTGGGCAAGCGCCTGGACGAGATCCGTGCACACGATTGCTCGGGGAACGCCGAACTGGCAGACCAATTCATCGAGCAGATGGACAAAGCGCAGATTGCGCCGTTGCCGGAACTCGCAAACGCGCAGCACTACGAGGTCCCGGCACGGTTCTTCGAGTTGTGCCTAGGCCCGCAGCGCAAGTACAGCAGCTGTTACTGGGAGGACGGATGCCGCACGCTCGCAGAGGCGGAAGTAAAGGCGCTGGCACTGACCGCCCGGCACGCCGAGCTCGCAAACGGACAGGATATCCTGGAGCTGGGTTGCGGCTGGGGATCACTGACGCTGTGGATGGCAAAACAATACCCCGACAGCCGCATCGTCGCGGTCTCCAATTCCAACTCGCAGCGCGAGTTCATCACCCGGACCGCGTCCGAACGCGGACTCCCCAACGTGCATGTCATCACGAGTGACATGAACCATTTCCGGCCCGGGCAATCCGGCATCGACAATCGGTTCGATCGCGTGGTTTCGGTGGAGATGTTCGAGCATATGCGCAACCACCGTGAGCTCTATGCGCGTGTGCATGACTGGCTGAAACCGGGCGGGAAATTCTTCAAGCACATCTTCGTGCATCGCCAGGTTCCCTATGCCTTCGAGATCGCCGGTGACGACGACTGGATGAGCCGGTATTTTTTCTCCGGCGGCATGATGCCCAGCGACGATCTGCCGCTGCATTTTCAGCAACATCTGCAACTGCAACAGCGCTGGCGCTGGGATGGCACCCATTATGAAAAGACCCTGAATGCATGGCTGGCCAATATGGATGCACATCGCGACGAGATCACCACGATACTCGCCGAAACTTACGGCGCCGGGAATGTCACCGTCTGGCGCAACCGCTGGCGTATCTTCTACATGGCCTGTGCGGAACTGTTCGGATACAACCACGGTCAGGAATGGTGGGTCAGCCATTATCTGTTCGCCAAACGATCATGAATCCACGCACGCTGTTGATCATCAACTTCATCGGTTTCCAGCTCGTCTGGTTTGCCTGCGTGCTGGGTGGCGCGCACGATCTGCTTTGGGCAGGACCCGTGGCGGTTGCACCGTTGATCATCTGGCATCTCGGCAATGCCACCCTGCCCTCCAGCGAGTTGCGGCTGCTCATAATCGGGACGCTGCTGGGGAGTCTGTTCGACCAGGCACTGCTTTCATCCGGCTGGATCGCGTACCCGGAATCAGGTTGGCCGACCGGGTTATTGCCGCCATGGATGGTCGCCTTGTGGCTGGGATTTTGCACCACACTGAATGTCAGCATGCGCTGGCTGCGCACCCTGCCGGTCATCGCGGTGTTGTTTGGCGCGGTAGGCGGACCACTGGCCTATTGGGCCGGCGTCAAGCTGGGCGCGATGGTCTGGTTGCAGCCGGTCAACGTGGCCATCAGTCTGGCAATCGGATGGGGCGTGATGATGTTGGTACTGTCCAGACTCTCTGCCCGCATGGACGGTTATGCGAAGAACACGAATGATTATGAGAAAGGATCAAAATGAATTGGCATCTTTTTCTTGATGGTCTGCTGGTGATGCTGGGCTTCGCGGTGATCGGCTGGCTGTACAGCGTCATGCGCAACAACGTCACCATCGTTGACAGCATGTGGAGCCTGTTCTTCCTGATCGGGTTGCTGCTGTACACGGCACCGTCGCATCGCGGACTGGAACTTTTCACGCGTGAAGGATTGCTGCTGCTGATGGTATCGCTATGGTCATTGCGCCTGTCGGGGTACCTCATTTGGCGCAATCGCCATCCGCATGAGGACCGACGCTATCAGACGATCCGCAACAACAATCCGCCGTTCTGGATCAAGAGCCTGTACATCGTATTCGGCCTGCAGGCCGTGCTGGCGTGGATCATCTCGCTGCCTTTGTTCGGCGCGGTACAGGGCAGCGCGCCGCTCAACATCCTCGACCTGATCGGTGTTTCACTATGGGCTGCCGGATTCTTGTGGGAAAGCATTGCGGATTTCCAGTTGGCCCGGTTTAAATCCGACCCGGCCAACGCCGGTGCCGTGATGGACAGGGGTCTGTGGTCGCTCAGCCGCCATCCGAACTATTTCGGCGAATGCTGCCTATGGTGGGGCTACTATCTGATGGCTTGTGCGGCAGGCGCATGGTGGTCGCTGCCCGCACCGCTGCTGATGACTTTTCTGCTGCTGAGAGTCAGCGGAGTGGTGATGCTGGAAAAGGATATCGGAGAACGCCGGCCGGCCTATGCGGATTACATCAGACACACCAATGCCTTCATTCCGGGCGTCAGGAAATAACTTGAGCCCCGGCAACTACATAACGTGGTTCGCATTATTTGCCGGGCTGTACACTTGCCCGGCACTTGCCAGTACCGAATCGGCAACTCCGGCACTCGCAAGAGACTGGCGTTTCAACGCGCTGCTGGACGGCAAGCCGATCGGTGAACACCACTACACGCTGAAAACTCACGGCGAAGAAGCCGAACTGCTCAGCGAGGCGAATTTCAGCGTCAAATACCTCTACATCGAGTTCTATCATTACCACCATGTTGCAAAGGAACGCTGGCAAGCAGGGTGCCTGACCGAACTATGGGCACGCACCGAGGAACAGGGAGATATCTCCACGGTTGAAGGTGACCAGAATGCCGGCGGCTTTACGGTTCGCGATAACAAAGGCACTCGGGAGATCGCGGCGCCGTGCGTTTCGACTTATGCCTATTGGAATATCGCGATGCTCAAGCGGAAAAATCTGCTTAATCCGCAGACCGGCGAGTGGTCGCAGATCGATGTGCAGCTGATGGGGAATGACTCTGTACAAACCAGCAGGCGTACCCTGACAGCACGGCATTACCGGGTGACCAACGACAAGGCCAGTATCGACCTGTGGTATTCGGCACAAGACGAATGGATCGGACTCCGGTCCACCACCCCCGAAGGGCGTGTGGTCACATATCAACTCATCGAATGAGGACATCACCATGAACATCCGCAAATCAATACTCGCTGCGATCGCTGCAATCGGTTCCACCCTGACCGGATGCTCTAGCACCACACTGCCACCGATCCAGCCCGTCGCCAATGTCAACCTGCAGCGTTTCATGGGCGACTGGTACGTGATCGCCTGCATCCCGACCTTCATCGAAACCAAGGCCTACAATGCCGTCGAATCCTACCGCCTCGATAGCGACGGAACGATAGATACCACCTTCACCTTCAACGAGGGCAGCCTGACCGGGCCGGTCAAGCGCTACAACCCGCGCGGCTTTGTCGTGCCCAACAGCGGCAACGGATTGTGGGGGATGCAGTTCATCTGGCCATTCAAGGGCGAATACATCATTGCTTATCTGGACGATGATTATCGCGCTACCATCATCGCACGCAATGCCCGCGACTACGTTTGGATCATGGCACGAAGCCCCAGACTTTCCGGCGACGACTACCAGGCGCTGGTGGCGCGCGTGGGCAGAATGGGATATTCGACCGATAGTCTAAGAATGGTCCCGCACAACTAATCGCGAAAATTTCAGCCAATCCAAGTAAAATGTCGCACCCGCCATCCGTATGGGCGGATATATTTGCTCGGCACGCTGATGAACCCACCAACAAAAAACATCGCCATCCTGATCTCCGGCCGCGGCAGCAACATGCAAGCGCTACTGGAATCAAACATGCCCTGCAGGATCGCTGCGGTGATCAGCAATCGCGCTGACGCAGAAGGATTGGGCATCGCCCGATCGCATGGCATTCCTGTCGCCGTCGTGGAACATCGCGACTATCCCGACCGGGTCAGTTTCGATGCCGCACTGGCTAAAGCGATCGATGCGTTCGACCCCGATATCGTTGCGCTGGCCGGCTTCATGCGCATCCTCAGCGCAGACTTCGTGTCCCGCTATCACGGCAGACTGGTCAACATCCACCCCTCGTTATTGCCGTCCTACAGCGGCCTGAATACCCATGAACGGGCGCTGCACGACGGCGTGAAGATCCACGGCTGCACGGTGCATTTCGTCACCCCGGATCTCGACCACGGCCCGATCATCATCCAGGCTGCCGTGCCTGTGTTGTACGATGACACCGAGCAGACATTGGCTGCGCGCGTGTTGCAACAGGAACATCGCATCTATCCGCAGGCCGTCGGCTGGCTCTGCAACGGAAAGATCAAACTGGATGAGCTTGGCACGGTCATATTTACGGATCGCAAGCAGTCCGGCTTCGCGCTGGTGAGCCCCAGCCTGACATGATGAGACACCGGCTAAAAACATTTGTCTGGCTGATACTGATCGTCAGTTTCCCATCGTTCGCCGCGAGCGCTTCATTCCCCGAAAGTACTTCTTTCACAGCCCCCAGCAGCATCAAGGCGAGTTACGAAATTTACAAAAGTGGCCTCAGGATAGGCCAGATCGAAGAAGTCTTTGTCATCGGCAAGGATCATCACTACTCGATCGTCAGCACCACCCGCGCCACAGGACTGCTGGCCCTGTTCAAACCGGGAAGGATCATCATCAGCAGCAGCGGTTTGGTCGGTGAACACGGACTGAAGCCGCTTAAGTTCACCGATCTGCGCGAAGGCGAAGAGAGCCGCAATCGCGCCGCCGATTTCGACTGGGACACCAGGCAGCTCACCCTGATCGAACACAAGCTCAGCTCGGTCGTGCCGCTCCCGAAAGACACCCAGGACCGCCTCAGCGCGATGTATCAATTCATGTTCCGGTCGCTGGACAAAGCCGACATGCTGAGTTTCCATATGACCAACGGCGGCAAGCTGGACATTTACGATTACCGTATCACCCACGGACAGAGCGTGACGGTTCCGCTCGGCACGTTCAGCGCGCAATATGTCGCCAGCGTGCCGGAAGCGGGTTCCAATCGAACCGAGATCTGGCTGGCCGGGGATTTTGATTTTCCCTACAAGATGGTCATCACCGATCCGGACGGGGGCAGTCTTGCGCAGGTATTGACGAAATTCACTACCGCTCCCTGATTTCCGCATTTGCGTAACCCTACTATCATTGAAGTCACCTGTATTTAATTCCGGCGGGTTCTGTTACACCGCTTGCATGTGGCGAATCATTGTTCACACCGGCAACCCTGTTAAACTGCACACCTGATTTGCATAATCCCTCCCCATGCTGATAACCGAATACAGGATAGAGATCGTCATCCGGGCACTGCGTGCCATCCTGCCGCTGGCGCATCCGGCCGACACCACACTGCGTTATTTTTTCAAGGACGAACGCATCGGTTCCAATGAACGCGAACTGGTCGCAGAGACCGTGTTCGGCGTGTTGCGTCACCGCATGTTGCTGGAACAAACCTGTGCCGGCGATGCTACTCCACGCCGCATGGCACTCGCCTGGCTGTTCAGGTTCGGCGGCTATAACATCCGCGAACTTGAACCGGTGTTGAAGCGGGACGAGAAAGAATGGCTGACGACCGTAAAAGGCTTGAAGATCGACGACCTGCCATTACCGGTACAGGCCGAGCTGCCTGAATGGCTGGTGGAGATGATGCGCGCCAGCTATTCCGATGAGGATATCCTCGCGATCGGAAAGTCCATGCAACAGGGCGCGCCACTGGATATCCGCGTCAACACATTGCTGGCAAAACGCGATGAGGTCTTGCAGCAACTGCACGACAAACATATCGAGGCCAGTGCCACGACCTACTCTCCGATCGGTATCCGACTCAAGGAAAAGATACCACTCAACAAGGACGCACTGTTTACCGAGGGCAAGATCGAAGTGCAGGACGAAGGCAGCCAGCTGCTCGGTTACCTGCTCGCACCGAAACGCAACGATATGGTGGTGGATTTCTGTGCAGGCGCCGGCGGCAAGACGCTGATGTTGTCCGCGATGATGAACTCGCAAGGTCGTTTGTATGCCATGGACGTTTCGGAAAAACGCCTGGCCAATCTCAAGCCGCGCCTGAAACGCTCCGGCGCGAGCAACATCCAGCCGATGCTGATCGCGCACGAGAACGACCTAAAGGTGAAACGCCTGGCCGGCAAGATAGACCGGGTGCTGGTGGACGCGCCGTGCAGCGGATTGGGCACGCTGCGGCGCAGCCCAGACCTGAAGTTCCGCCAATCGCCCGGCAGCATCGAAGCGTACACATTGCAGCAAGCCGTCATCCTCGCTTCCGCGAGCCGACTGTTGAAGAAGGGCGGGCGGCTGGTATACGCGACGTGCAGTTTCCTGCCGGCAGAGAACCAGCACATCGTGCAGGCATTTCTCGCCGGCCACCCCGATTTTGTATTGCGCCCGGCTGGTGAAGTGTTGCAGCAACAAAAAATTGCGCTGCAAGCTGTTGATTATCTGGAACTGCGCCCCCACATACATAATACTGATGGGTTTTTTGCGGCAGTTATCGAACGAATTTAATCGCACGCGGCGGGGGTTGCTTCTGTAAAATGGCCCACATTAACAATGATTGGATACTGCATTAACAATTGCAGTGCGGAGGTTTTATGTTTTCAGGATTGATCGATTTACCATGGTGGGGTTATGTGCTCACCGCACTGGCACTCACCCATATCACCATCGCGTCGGTGACCATATATTTGCACCGCCACCAGGCGCATCTTGCCTTGGATCTGCACCCGATAGCCAGCCACTTTTTCCGTTTCTGGCTGTGGCTGACCACCGGCACCGTGACCAAGGAATGGACATCCATCCACCGCAAACACCACGCAAAATGCGAAACTGCGGAAGACCCGCATAGCCCGCAGATACTGGGCATCAAAAAGGTGCTGCTGGAAGGTGCGGAACTGTACCGCAAGGAAGCCAAAAACCTCGCAACGCTGGAGAAATATGGCCGCGGCACACCGGACGACTGGCTGGAGCGTAATGTTTACACCAGGCACAGTATGCTCGGCATCATGCTGATGCTGGCCATCGATGTGTTGTTGTTCGGCCCGATCGGCATCACTGTCTGGGCCGTGCAAATGATCTGGATACCTGTGACGGCAGCGGGCATCATCAACGGTGCCGGGCACTACTGGGGCTATCGCAATTTCCAGCCTGCCGATGCCTCCACCAACATCGTTCCATGGGGCATCCTGATCGGCGGCGAAGAATTGCACAACAATCACCATGCCTATATCGGATCCGCCAAGCTCTCCAACAAATGGTATGAATTCGACATCGGTTGGCTGTATATCCGCTGCCTCGAAGCGCTGGAGCTTGCCAGGGTCAAACGGGTCGCCCCGAAGGTGCGCCTCGATACCGCAAAAACGATCTGTGATATCGATACGCTGCATTCGGTGATGGCCAACCGTTACGAAGTGATGGCCAAGTACGCCAAGTCCCTGAAGCACACCTATCGTGAAGAGATCGCACAACTCACACTGCGCATGCCCGGCTTTGCAAAAGTCGACCTCAAAAGGGTCAAGCGCTGGCTGCATGTCGATGCCGCCGTGCTCAGCGAACAGGAAAAATTGAAACTGGGCCTGGTCATGCAAATCAGCCAGAAATTGAATATCGCCTACACGCTGCGCGAGGACCTCATCGCGGTCTGGCATCGTTCCACGGCGACCAAGGAGCAGATGACCAAGGATCTCGAAGACTGGTGCCGCCGCGCCGAAACTTGCGGCATCGAAGCGTTGCAACAGTTTTCCAGGCGGTTGCGCTGTTACGCATGATCCATGCAGTTGCCGATCGACCCAAAGCACAACCGGATAAACAGATCGCCCGGTGATGCCAGCCCGGCAGGATCTGAACGACGCTAGCACCCCCTGACTGGCGCGTCTGAAGCGGGGCCCCTACTTCGCCTCCTTTTCGGGTCCCGCCTGAACTATATCTCCAGCAGCGCATCGGTGAATTTCTCCACCGGCACGGGTTTCCCGTACAAATACCCCTGATAGAGATTGCACCCCGCCTGCTCAAGAAAATCACGTTGCTTGATCGTCTCGACGCCCTCCGCGATCGATGATATTTTCAGATTGTTGGCCATGCCGATGATGGTCTGGACGATAACCGAGTCGCTGGGTTTTATGCCGATGTTGCGCACAAAAGACTGGTCGATCTTCAGCTGATCGATCGGCAGCTGGGTCAGATACGACAGCGAAGAATAGCCTGTGCCAAAATCATCCATGGAGAATTGCACGCCGATCTTTTTCAATGTCTTCATCTTTGAAACGGCGGCATCGACATCATCGAGCACCACACTTTCGGTCAGCTCGATCTTGAGACGTGACGGATCGATCCCGTTCTGCTTGATCAGGCCTTCCACCAGCTTGGTGAAATTATCCTGGCGGAACTGCCGTGCACTGACGTTGACAGCGATGATCAGGTCACGGGTCAACGGATCGGTTTCCCAGAGCTTGATCTGCCTGCAAACAGACTCCAGCACCCACTGTCCGATAGGCAAAATGAGACCGGTATCCTCGGCTATCGAGATGAAATCCGATGGGAAAACCATACCCAGTTGCGGTTGTATCCAGCGTATCAGCGCCTCGGCGCCGATGGGCCTGGAATTCTGGTCGACCTGGATCTGGAAATACAGGTGCAGCTCATCATTTGCCACCGCCGTACGCAGATGGTTCGCCAATTCACCGCGTGCCTCAAGCGCTGCCTGGGTCTTGTGATCGTAGAAACGAACCGCATTGCGCCCGGAATTCTTGGCCTGATACATCGCTGCATCGGCTCTCTTGTGCACATCTTCGATCGAAATCTCCTCGCCACGGAACAACGTCACGCCGATGCTCGCACTGCAGCTGTAGATGAAATGGTCGAGATGATAAGGCTGGCTCAACAGCTTCGATATCTTTTCAGCGATCATCAGCGCCTGGTCAAAAGCCGCTTTTTCGTTCTCGCTCAATTCGCCCATCAACACCACGAATTCGTCCCCGCCCATGCGCGCCACGGTATCTGAATCGCGCACGATGCTCTTTAATCTTTTCGCGACTTCTATCAACAGCATGTCGCCCATGCTGTGACCCTTGGTGTCATTCAACGTCTTGAAATTATCCATGTCCAGATACATCAAAGCGCGATACTGTTTCCTGAAATTGGGCAACGCGATCGCCTGCTCCAGCCGGTCCTGGAACAATCGGCGATTCGGCAATGCGGTAAGCGGGTCGGAATAGGCCAGGCTATATACCGTCCTGGAACTTTCTTGCGCAAGCTTATCCAGCGCGCGTGCGCTCCTGTTGACGGTCCTCAATACCAGCAGGGCTTCGACCAAAATCAACACGGTAATAACGATCAGATTCAATTCCACCCGCACCTGAACATCCTCGATGTCCATGGCTTGTGTAACCACCACTCTGGCCGCCAGTCCACCGTATTCCCATTCTGCTTGTTTCGAGAATTCAGCCAGTTCTGAAGAGATCAGTTTGACCATTCCGTTCGCGGTCTGGTCCGCTTGAAACAAGGCAGTATTACTTTTCGCCACTGTGTAGTTGTCGAGCGCATCGCGATACTGTTTGCCCAGCGCACGGTGTGAATCAAGCAACCTGTTCAGTGCATGCGTCTTGCTCTCTTCATGGGCGCTTTGTGCGGCGGAATGCAGGGTTTCCAGCGCATCACGCACCTGCTTCTCATGCTCCAGCAATCCCGAAAAACCTGCCCGGATGTTTTGCGCATCATGGCGATGCGCCACGACACCACGCCAATCTTGCATCTGGAGCAAGAATGCGGTCTGTGCGTGAGAGGAATTGACGATCTGCACTTCCTTCAATGCCAACTTCATGGTGTTGTGATGTATCGTCGATTCGAGGGCATCGATGTTGCGATAAAGCTGGTACAAACCAACCAGCAACACACACGGAAACACCACCAGACCCAACAGCAGCGCGTATTTGTTGCGTCTTGTCCTGGTGTTTTCAGCAAGCCAATGTTTAATGTCCATCTGGTATCTTCATCCTTGCCGGTCACTTTTAAATTATGCAACAAATCATTCTGCCGCACGGCAAATAGTAACGCACGAACCGTGCCATCAATACACCAGAAAAAATGGCCCAGCCGCTTGATGTGCCCGTGCGAAATCCGACACAAACGTGTCGAGCTGTCGTCATCACCTGTCAACACCACGTCAGTCTTGTGCCTGTTGCCTGTCATGCTGAGCAACTGAGATTATTCAAACACGGTCGCATGTCTGGCAAGTGAGCCAATTTGCAAGCGGTGATCGGGCAGATTGGTTTGCATCAGGTTCAAGTTCGTCTTCGCATTGATGCCTGCTGGAATTCGAGACTGCCAGACCAGATTACCTTTTCCGGTCTATCAGAAAACCCGGAGTTTCAACTGCAGGGAGATCGCCCCATGCAGCCTGTTTTGATAACTGGGAACCAGCAACAGATTGGCACCGATGTACCGGTACTCGACGCTGAGCATGGGGATCACGACAGGAAACCAGCCGCCGTCGAGCATCTGTGGATAGCCGTCGATAACCCCCGCCACCGCGCCAAGATGCACAGGCCCGAATTCCAGCGGTTGCCAATGCCAAACTATGTAGTGAGAGGTATCTCTGTCGCTGTTATGGAAGACACCGAGCATGACGGAGCTTGTCGTCGAATACCGGTATTCCCCGCCCAGCCCGTAATTGTTGTTGTCAAAACCCTTGTCTTTCTGGAAATGGTAAGAGTAGGCACCGGGGTTCAACCAGATTTCGCTGATCGGCTTGGACTCAATGATGGAAAATATTTCCGCATTCGACGACAACGAAATAGGGGTCGTCACTATGCAAATCAATGTCAGCAGCAACCGCCTGAATGTAATCTTCCTAACGGGTGACAAAATAAAAAACCTCTTTCAACCTCCTGTCACTTGCTCTGAAAGTATCCGATGATCGCTTCACGCTCTGCCTCATTCGGGATGCGTTTGTGGGCTGCTTCAATATGGCCTTCCATGCGCGACACCACGTACGGCCAGGCGGCGGCAGGATGCTGATCCCCGAATGGCAAGGTATGGCATTGCGTGCAGAAGCTTTTTGCCACCAGGTATCCCGGCTTGGCTCTTTCCTGCGCATCGCGCTCGGCTGCCGTTTGTTTGCTGCAGGCACTAAGCAGCAAGATGATAAAGATGATTGCGGCAGATACTCTCATGGACGATCCCTCTTGCGGTATTTTTAAAGCGCTGCATTGTAGCAGTTCCCGCACTTCCCAATATCCTCACCAAAAGAGGGGAAACAACCCAATCCCATTACAACAAAAGAGCACTACGCTCCGCTGATACGTTGGCCGTAACGTAAATAATCTGGGTGATCTGGGTGAAAACTTTGCTTGCCATGGCAAATGATTTTTCATTCCGCCCGTCAACCAATACAATAGTGCCTGATTATCAATCTCCAGCCGAAGGAAATATTTTGAAAAATAAAATCGAAGTCACCATTTTCATATTGATCATCGTATTGATCATCATTCTCGCAGGCATCTCGAGCGACTGGGGTCTGTCGCTGTTGAAAATGATGTTCGACTAGATTTTTCGTTTTTCCAACACCAAGTCAAGGCACCACCATACCGAACGTATGCATGTGGCTGAGTTGTACAGACGCACACCGAAAAACCGGGTTACCCCGCGATGCCTATGCAGGTAACAGGGGCTTGATGCGAAATGGTTGAACGGAACGTCAGATCAACTCGCATCCTATCTGGCATGCATATAAACCTTGAACAAAAATTTTCGAAGTGATTGCCTGTCACTTAATAAAAACGACCGCGATGCGGTCGTTTTTATTATCGCGTATCAAACCGCACAGATGATAACAAGTCTTAAAATGTACTGATCCGGAGTCCCGGCAAAATCACTCCTCATCCGGGTCTACATATTCTTTCGGCAGATGGTGAGCGATACCCTTGTGGCAGTCGATACATGTCTTGCCATCTGCTTGCGCCTTCATGTGCCGGGCATAGTTCGACGGCTTCTGATACTTCGCACTCATCGCATCAAAATTGTGGCAATTTTTGCATTCGCGCGAACCATTCGCTTTCATGCGATTCCATTCGTGGGTCGCCAATTCCATCCTGTGGGATTCGAATTTCTCAGGGGTATCGATATAACCGGTGAGCTTGCCCCAGATTTCCTTGCTTGCCTGGATCTTGCGCAGCATCTTGGGGCCCCATTCATGCGGCACGTGGCAATCTGAACAGATCGCGCGCACGCCGGTGCGGTTCGCATAGTGTATGGTCTTGTTATATTCCTGGTAGACGTTATCGCGC